>NZ_JBKBRO010000004.1:0-162591 GCF_046463815.1 Phenylobacterium sp.
CCTTGCCGGCCCGCCGTTCGGCTCCGCGTGCTGATCGGAACCTACCGGGGCGGGACCGCACCGTGATGGGTTTCGCCCCCGCGCTCGCGGTCTGGTTTCACGGCATGGCGTCAGGTGTGGCCGGGCCGGGGGCGATGGGGTCAGGCGTATCCGGCGGCCCGCCAATCCTGTGCGATGCCTCGCAGCACGAACAGCGCGTCTTCCGCATCGATCTCGAACCACTCGCCGGTTCTGCGGCGATGCGCGAGTCTGTTGTGGCAGGCCAACTCGACTTTCCGTGCGGCCTCGGCTCTCACGATCACGGTTCCAAAGACCCGAAGCCTCTTCGGGGAGCCGGTCTGCAGGGCATGCAAGCGCTTTGTGACGTCCGCCGCGAAACCGACCTTTACCGGATCGCGGCGGCATCCGATCACGTAGACGCAGCAGTGGCCCTCTGGGGCGACCAGGACCGGCGGCTCCAGGTCTCGCAGGACCTCCTTGGCCGAGGCCCTGTCTTTCCGACGCTGCCTCCGGGCCTGCGAGATCGTGGCGTGCGGCCTTGGCCGCTTCAGCAGATCGTCGGCCTGGCGCTTGATCGCCTTGCGATGCTCTTCGCGGCTGAGGGGACGGCCATCCGGCGCGGAGGGCCAGACATGGGCGCGGGACATTCTTGGCCTCTGGCGAGTCGGTCGGGCATAGGTCCAGCTACTAGGGGTCGCCGGTGTGGGCGCCCCCGGGGGCCAGTCTCGGGGGCACCGCCCTTGCGGGGAGCCTCGCCCTACTGCTGGTCGTCCCACCCACCGAAGCGGGCCTGTAGCCCGCAGAGAAATGCCCCACCGGCGTTAAGGCTTTGTTACCGCCTTCTCCGCTCACCCATTCCACAGCTCCTCCAGCATGGCCCGCAGGCTCGGGTAGTCGGCGGCGCGCACGGCCCGGCCGTGACGGCGGGACAATTCGGCCAGGATGTCGGCCAGGGTCATGGGGCCCCTCCCTCGATCAGCTTCAGTCTCGGGGGCAGCTTAGCGACCTCTCTCCAGGCGCGCTCGACCTTTTGCCATTCCGGGTCGGCGTCGAACCGCTCCAGCGCGCCGGGGCTGAGCCGATACTCGATCTGGTGGCCCGTCGCGGCGCTTCCCTCCACCGCCGCCACGGTCAGCCATCCGGCCTTGAGCAGCCGGCGGAACGTCACCTTCCCGCCTGGGAGCCTGATCCCGCAGATGCCGATCCGGAAGTAGACGCTCTCGGGAAAGACGCAGTGGCCGGTCTCGCCGGGCGGGCACGGCTGCTGGTGGACGATGCGCTGATCCGGCTCGGTGCGAAGGTGGGCGAGCACCATCTCGCAGTTCGTCGAGAGGCCGGTGGGGCCGGTCCCGGCCATCAGCTCGCCCTCCAGCTTTCCGGGCAGATCGTCACCTGGTCCAGCCCGCGCGGCTGGTAGATGCGGCAGCCCTCCGGCGTCTCAGCAATTAGCCGCAAGGAAGGCTCTCGAGGGCCGTAGGCGATCGCCAGCGCGATCAGACCAACCAGGACAACGACGAAGGTGCCGAGGAATGCCAGGAAGAGCAGGTCGGCTTTGCGGCGAGCCTCTGGGCTTGGCCCATAGCAAGGTGGCGGGGGCGCCTGGATAGGAGGCCGGCTCATGCTGCGTCCGCTACAGGGCCAACCACGCGCCCGCCGCTGACTGCCACGTCCATCGTTACGAGGTCGTCCAGCGAGGGGGCATCCCACGCGAGGCCCATTCGGCGGCGCGCCTTTATCGTACGTTGCATCGCAACAATCGCCGCTGGGACTGAGACGTCGAACCATTCGCCCCGAATGCGACGCCGGCCGAGCCTGTCGTGTACTTGCGCCTCAATAACCTCGCACTCCCGGGTATAGAGCAGTGCCTTTAGTCGAAGTGGGCGAGGGTTACCGATTTGGATTTCCTTCAAACGCTTCCAATAGTCCGATGACCGTCCAATCTTGACCGGTCCTTCCTCCGCCTCTGCGACAAGGTATACGAACCCCTTAGCCACCATTTCCTCCCGCGTATGCCGGCGTGATCCTCAGGCGGGTCCCGGGAAATTTGTCTCGGAGCTCCGCAGTCAGATCGTCGAGCTCGCCGTTGAAGTTGAGGAGTTCGCCAGCCAGCGGGAGGCGTACTTCCAAGACCAGCCATTGTTGTTGACCAGAATCGGTGACTAGCCACTCGAACCAGGACGCGGTGACATGCCGGTGGTTCACCACCTTCCTGTGCGCTGCCGCCTCGCGATAGCTCGCTGTCACAACAGCGTGCGCGCCCTCTCTCGCCGCCTGCTCTGCAATGCGCCGAATATCGGGGTCGATCGGGGGATCTAACATCTACGCAACCTCCTCCAGCCAGCCCTCCTCCACCTCGACCGGCGTCGCCCTGCCGAACAGCGAGACCAGGACCTCGATCCGCTCCTCGCGTACCGTCCGGAACACGCTGGCCTCGAAGCCCTCGAAGGGGTGGTCCTCGGCCGCGGTCCTGATCCTGACCCGCTGGCCGTGCTCGAAGCGGCTCTCGTAGACCGTGCCCTTGCGGCCCTTGCGGCGGTTACGCCGGCGGGTCCCGGTCTTCTTCCAGGTCCGGTCGAAGGCCTTCCAGCCTTCCAACAGGATCATGGTCCCGACGAAGATCGCGGGGACGCGGAGGGGGCGGCCGTCGCGACACATCAGCTCCCGCACGGCCTTGTTCCCCCGCGCCAGGTCCAGAGCGTCATCGTCCGGTAGGTCGGCGAGGACGTACCCCGGCATCAGCGCCCGGGTCCTGGCCCGCCAGGTGTTGGCCGGAACGTACTTCTCGACAGGCGCATAGACCGTCAGTCCCTTCTCGGTCAGGGCCTCGACAACCCGCCGTTCCGTGTTGGGGCTGACCCTGAGGATGAACCACGGCCGGGGTTTCGGATCGCTCACCGCCACCTCCGGGCCCTGGCCAGCAGCTCCGGCGCGAAGGCCTCGCCGGCGCGGTGGTAGATCGTCGAGCTGAGGGCGACGGCGTAGTAGCCGGCCTGCGGAGCCCTGGCGGTGGTGAAGGGGTCGGCGCGCCAGACATGCAGGCTGGTCCGGGTTACCGTCGCGGGGGCGAATGCCGGGGTGAAGGCGTTCATCGGCCACCGTCCAGGGCTCGCGGCGGCCACTGCAGCGCCGGCTCGATCGCCGCCCGCCACCACAGCACGTAGGTCCCGCTGATCTGGAGCCTGAGGCCGCAGTACGGACAGCGGCGCTCGCCCTGGGTCAGCGGCGGCTGCTCCAGCTCGCAAGCCGGGCAGATCATGGACAGGGGCGAGGTGTCGCCGTGCAGGCCGTAGTCGTCACGTCGCGGTCTTGGGCCGGCGAAGGTGTGGAGGTTCTCCCAGGGGGCGCAGCGGAAGTCCCGGCGCGGCGCCCAGGACCGGCCGCGGCCGAACAAGGCGTCGAACGCCGATCCCGTGGCGGGCATGGCGAGCTCCTGGCGACCGTCGCGCGGCTTTAGTGGTGGCGGATCATCTTGGCTGATGTCGTCGATGTCGTCGTCTTCCTCGCCGCCGGCCCCGGCGCTGGGCTCGCCAGCGAAATCGAAGATGGCGAAAGTGCTGGCGTCGAGCTCAAAAACCGACCCGTCGCTGGACCTGAAAGACCACTTCCCGCTGGCGGGGTCTAGGATGAGGCCGGCGGTTTCCGGCCCCTCGGAGCCGGCCAGGACCACGTCAGGCTCCACGTCCTTCGGCAGCGGCCAGAGCAGGCGGCGCAGGACCGCCGCGACGGATCGGAACCAGCGGGTCATTGACCTAGCCTCCACTGCACCCGCGACGCGGCTAGGCCCCAGAGGTGTTGAACGGTATCGCGCTCCACTGGCCGCAGATGGTGGTCGCCGTCGTGGAGGCCGCTCATTCGGTGGCGGTACGATCCGAGCGCCGCGGCGAAGTCGAGGGTGCTGTCCGGACCATCCCAGATCAGCGCAATGTCGGCCTCAGGTCCGAAGTCGAGGCTGTTGAAGAGCAGCCCCAAGACCGGCTCGGCCCAGGATCCAATGCCGTTGATCACGGGATATGCGCCGAGGATCAGGACCTCGTGGCCTCCCTCCACGTCGCCGCGCGTCTTCAGCAGGTCGCTGCGCCTCAGCGCCTCTTCGCTCATGCCTTGGTGGGTGAGCGGCCAGTTTATCGGCTTCACCTCCACGAGCGTCACCGACTTGGCGCCCAGGAGCGCGAAGTCAGGCGTCCACCCCGCATAATCGCTGGGCTCATACTCCCACGACCAGCCTGCCAGGTCGAAGAACGCCGCCCACCTCGCCTCCAGACGAGACCGGAACTGGACACCGGCGTACTTGGTCGGGATCGAAGTCGTCGGCCTCACGTCAGCCCCCTTTCGGTCTCGCGGAAACGCCGGTCGTCGCCGCAGAACTGCATGAGCACCGATCCCGGCTTGCCGATGATGTCGTGGTACCTGGACTTGGCGGTCTTCACGCGCGTGTCGTTCTCGCTCTCGCGGTGGACGATGACTCCAAGGTCGGCCTTGTTGTGCCAGACGGCGCCGCCGTTGATGTCGTAGAGGCTTGGCATGGGGTATCGCCCGTCGGCGAGCTTCTGCAGCTTCGTCGGGTGCGCGACGATGGCGAGGTGCACCTGGAACGCCCTGGCGAACCGCCGGAGCATCTTGATCGCGCCGTTGATGTACTGCGCCTCGGTCATGGCCCGCATGTCGTACTCGTGGTCCATCTCGTTCCACGGATCGCCAACGATGACCTTCGCGCCGTGGCGCACGACGGCGACCTCGGCCTTCTCCAGGAACCAGTCGAGGGTCACGTCGTCGTCTTCCTTCGGGTAGAGGAACAGGTGGTTGCGATCGATCCAGGCGTCGGCGTCGGCGATGTCCGCGGGCGACCACTGATGCGGCTTCTTCCGAAGAAACCACGTCCGCAGGTAGCGACGATGGTCGGTTTGGGGGCGCTGCTCGAACGAGGCCCACGCGATTTTCAGGCCGTGCCGCTCGGACACCCGGCACATCACGTCGTTGAGCAGGGTCGACTTCCCGTGGCTCGGGATGCCGGTCCACACCGAGAAGTCGCCCGGCCGAAGCTTGAAGTGCTCGCCGAAGGCGTCGAAGCCGATGTCGTACACAGGCTGCTGGGCGACCGGCGGCAACTCGCTCATCCGGTACACGCCATCGACCTGCAGCCACTCCGCCCGGCTGATCGTCTCGACGACGCCCTTCAGGCCGTAAAACTGCAAGACCTCGTTCAGGTCCTTGCATCTGACCCTGCCCAGCCGCTCGTGTTCGCGATCCGGGGCGATGGGGTAGCGGATGAACTTGCACCGGTATCGGCCGAGAAGGACGGAGAGGTCCTGCAGCAGCGCCGCGCCGTTCTCGTCGCCGTCGGAGGCTATGATCACCTCTGGGACGTGATCCTTGTGGAGGAGAGGCTTCAGGTCGTGCAGCCAGGCGTACTTCGCGCCTTCCTCGAGGTCGTCCCTGCTGCGCTCGCCGGGTGGCGGGGCCCCATCAGGAACGCTGATCGTCCGCTCGAAGCCGCACTGGATAGCCGCCAGCGCGTCGAGCTCGCCTTCGGTGATGATCAGCGGCCGGCCGGCGAGCCTCGTCTCCCGGAGGATGTCCTCGTTCCAGGCGCAACGGATCCCGCCCTTGTCCTGGCTGTACGGGTTCTCGCCTGGGGCTGGGTCCATCCGCTTGTACTTGCGCCGGACGACCTGCCCCTCGCGAACGAACGGGATGACCAGGCACTCACCACCCCCGCGCTGTACGCTGGCGAAGCCCAGGCGGTCGGCGAGTTCCACGTCCAGCCCGCGCGCCTCCAGCCGGCGCATGATCGCGTCGCTCATCGTCATCGCTGAACACCATTCCCCAATCGCAGTGGAAGCACTTCGCCTTGATCTCGCCGCGGCCCACGGTGACGTGCAGGCACGGCAGTTTCTGGTTCGGCTTTGACCGCTTGGCCGAGCACTTCGGGCATGGTTGCCGGTAGTCCGACGCCCTGAGCGAGAGTCCTGCCGCCCTGGCCTTTTCCTCGGCCGTCATCGATCGATCTCCGAAGGTGTTTGCGCATCAGCACCAGTCCACCTGCTTTGGCCGGGGGCTGGCGCCGTGAACGCCTCTGCGCTCGGCTTCGCGGCGCACCCAGTTCCGCCAGGTCGCGCTCCAGTCGAGCTTGACCGCGCTGTTGCCCGGAGCCGCGGTCCAGTAGTCGCGGAACCTCTCGCCGATGCCTCCGACCTCGCGTTCGGTGAAGCCCTCGCGAACCGCGAACGCCACATCATCGGCGCTTGGTCGCCAGTCGGGCTTGATACGCTCGCCTCGTCGCCGCCCAGCGGGCGGGTCCGGCGCTTGCGCCGCCTCTACTCTACTCTTCTCTTCTCTTCTCTTCTCTAGGGGTGTAACCGACTGATTTTCCGTCGTTTCATGTTCTAGAAGTGGCACGTTCTCTCTGACACCCGCCGACTTCTCCCCGACTTCTCCCGACTTCTCCCCGACTTCTCCCGACTTCTCCCCGACTTCTGCCTTAGGTCCGCTCGATTTCCGGCCTCCGCCGGCGCCCTTCACGGCGCTCCGTTCGTCATCAAAACGAGGGTTCGTGAGGTACCAGAATCCGCCCTCCTCGAACCTCTGCAGCTTCCCCTTGGCGATGAGCCGATCGATGATCGGGTTGACCTTCTGGACCGCGCATTCGCACCACCTGGCGATGAATTGGCGGTTGTCCTCGACCGGCCGCCAGGTCGCATAGAGGAGGTCCAGCACGACGTTGTAGACGGCCCGTTCTTCCAGGCTCATCCCGATCATGCCGTTCAGCGCGGCCATCGGATCCCTGCGATAGAAGTTGTCGCGCTTAGCCATTCGCACCCCCCGTGGGGATGACGGCGAGGCCGAGACGTTCGGCATAGCCCAGGGCGGCGGTGAGGTTGGAGGTCATGCCGCCCGCCCCCGCAGCCCATCGGCCAACACCCCGCCCCGCCGCGCCATCCTGACCGCGGCGGCGTTGGCGCGGTCGAGCTGGACGTGCAGTTCCTCGATCAGGGCCAGCGCCTCGACGAGCGCGTGCTCGGCGGCGTGGAGCCTGACGCGGGTCTCCCGGGCCTCGTGATCCTGGCCGTTGGTGTGGAAGCGGCTCATGCGGCCCCCGCGAGCGAGAGCAGAGGGGCGTCGTCTCGCGCCTTGCCCGCGTCGGCAAGGTTGCGCACCGCCTGGGCGAAGTACGAGGGCTTGAGCTCGAAGCCGACGCCGCGCCGTCCTCGCTCGACGGCGCCGAACACCTCGGAGCCGATCCCCAGGAACGGCGTCAGCACGACGTCGCCGGGGTTGCTCCAGAGGTCGATGCAGCGCTCGATCACGTCGAGCTGCAGCGGGCTAATGTGCTGCTCGTCCTTCTCGTCGCGACCGCCGCGGTATTGCAGGGTGCGGGTCTGGTCGATGTCCATCCAGACCGGCGAGGCGTAGCGCTGCCAGACCAGGACGGAGACCCACATCTCGAAGGGCCACGGCGTCTTGCCCTCATCCTTCATGGCCGCGGCATGGCGGTCGTAGGCCCCGCGGCTGACGTCCAGACCGGCGCCGACGAAGCTGTCGAACATGCCAGCGACCGGCTCGGGGTTCTCGCCCGGCTTGCCGAAGGTGAGCACGTAGTCGGCCAAGGCTTGGCCGGAAACGGTGGAGTCCTTGACGACTTGCTTATGCAGCAGGCGGATCGACTTCGTGCGCTGCTGCGCCACGACGGGGTCTTTCCAGATGCAGACCTCGGAATGGAAGATCCAGCCGGCGTCCTCGTAGGCGCGCACAACCTCCCCTCGGAAGTCGCGCATCCCGATGTGGCCGTGACGGATCTTCGACGTCGGGAGCTGCATCACGTGAACCGAGTGCAGCCGGCCAGGCATCGTGACGCGGAGCAGCTCTTGGATCAGGAAGGCGTAGTGCTCCCAGAAGGCGCCGCCCTCGTTGTTCGAGATGTCTCGATCGAAGTTGCTGAACTTGTAGAGCCCCTCGAACGGCGGGCTGTGCAGGCCGTAGTGGACAGAGCCGGTGGGGATCGCCCGGATCAGTTCGCAGGCGTCCCCCTGGTAGATTGCGAAGCGGTCGTTCACGACCTGCTCCACGGCCTTGATGTGCGCGACCTGTTTCATGCGGCAAGCCATTCGGGAAGTTGGAGGGGTTGCGTGGGGTGGTAGGCGCCGCGATCACGCGTGACGCCACGCACCTCGACCGATGAGAGGTCGGCCATGTGGCGGACCATGGCGGCGGCCATGCGATCCGCGTCGGCCTCTTTGCGGCGGAGGTTCGCGACCACAGCGCCCTCGGTTTCGGCGGCGATCAGGTGGGCGGTGACCGGCTTGATCTGCCCGAAGCGCCAGAAGCGACGGACGGCCTGGTAGAACTGCTCCCAGCTGTCGTTCAGGCCCACGAAGCCGGTATCGGCGCAGTGCTGCCAGTTCATCCCGAAGCCGGCGACGCTGGGCTTGGTGACCAGGACGCGGATGCGGCCCTCACTGAAGTCGGTGAGCTTGCGCTCCTTCACGTCGTCAGGATCAGAGCCCCTGGTTTCGACGGCGCCGGGGATCGCCTTGGTGAGCGCCTCGCTCTCGGCGTTGAGGTTGCACCACCACACGAAGGGTCGGTCCGCGGGCGTGATCTCTGCGGCCCTGGCGACCCGCTCCGCAACCGTGTCGCGGCGGGCGGCGATGCGCTCATGCAGGCTTGCGGCTTGCATGGGGAAGAGCATTCCGGTCTCGACGCTCGGCGCGTACTCCACACCCACGGTGTGCTGCACGTAGTTCAGCGGCGGGAGGTTGTAGCCGTCGTCGGCGAAGCCGAGGTCGGACGGCTTTCGGAGCATCACGGCCCACGACGCCATCCACCTCCAGAACTCGTCCTCGGCGTGACCCTTGAGCCGCCAAGATCGCGTATCTCCGCCGTCGTGAACGAAGAACGTGGCCAGCATGTCGGTGTACGACATGACCCCCAGGAACTCGGCGTGGTTGCCGAGCTCCATGAAGTCGTTGGGCGCCGGCGTGGCCGTTGCGGCCAGGCGGAACGGGATCTGCGCACATGCCTGGATCAGCCGCGTCCGGTACTTCCCGTCCGTCGACTTCAGGATGCTGCTTTCGTCGAGGATCACGCCCCCGAAAGCGGCGAGGTCGAAGTGCTCGATCTTCTGGTAGTTCGTGATCGCGATGCCCGGCCCAACGTCGGACGCGCTGCGGGCTAGATGCGCCGGGATGCCGAACTTCTCAGCCTCGCGGACGAGTTGAGCTGACACCGCCAGCGGCGCGAGATGGAGGATGCCGCGCCCGGTCTCGCGGGCCACCGCATCGCCCCACGCGAGCTCCATGAAGCTCTTGCCAAGGCCAGTCCCGGCGAACAGCGCTGCCCGACCTCGGCGAAGAGCCCAGGCCGTGATCTGCTGCTGAAACGGGAACATGGCGTCAGGCAGAGGCGGCACCGCGCTCAGGCCCGTCGCCGGATCGCGGATAGCCTTCCTAGCCAGGAACTCGGTGTAGGCGTCGTCCGACATCACGCGGCCCTCCGAGCGGCGGAGCGCTTGGCGCTGGCGGCTCTGTTCTGTTCGCGCATGCAGGTCGCGCATTTGCGGCAGCCGCGAGGGCTGACGTAGAGGTTAGGTCCCGAGAGCGGGTGGCCCCGACGGCAGGTCGCTCGGTAGCGACGCTCTGAGGGCATTTCCCAGAAGATCCGCAGCCCGGCGTCCGACGCGCGGCCTTTCGCGATCATGTCCGCCACGTTCTCGGCGTGAAGCGCCCAGCGGAGATGTGCGGGGTTCACGCACGCTGGCGTATCGCAGCGGTGGATCGCCTCATGCTGAGGCGACGGCCGCGGCCGGCCGTCGAGGATCAGCGCGACGTGCGAAGCCGGAACGACCTTTCGGTTCGGGCCGAGCATGCGGGCGTAGCCGCCGGCAGTGCTAAGCGAGCCAATCCAGAGCCAGCATCCGCTATTGGGGTCGGCTTCGATTTTCGACGAGAAGCGGGCTGCCAAGCTCATGCGCTGACGCCCCCGCTCACCGGATCGCGCAGGACATAGCCGCGGCCCCAGACCGTCTCGATGAAGTGCGGGCCGCCCGTGATCGCCGCGATCTTCTTGCGCAGCTTACACATGAAGACGTCGATGACCTTCAGTTCCGGCTCGTCCATGCCGCCGTAGAGGTGGTTCATGAACACCTCCTTCGTGAGGGTCATGCCCTTCCGAAGCGAGAGGAGCTCCAGCATCTGGTATTCCTTGCCGGTCAGGTGGACGCGGATGCCGTTCACCTCGACCGTCTTGGCGTCCAGGTTGACCGTGATGTCGCCGGTCTTGATGACCGACTGGGCGTGGCCCTTGGAGCGGCGGACCACGGCGTGGATGCGGGCCAGCAGCTCGTCCTTGTGGAACGGCTTGGCCACGCAGTCGTCGGCGCCGGCGCTAAAGCATCGGACCTTGGTCTCGATGTCCGACGAACCGGTGAGGATCATGACCGGCGTCGTGATCTTGGCGGCCCGGATCCTGCGCAGGACCTCCAGACCGCCGATGTCCGGCAGGTTCAGGTCCAGGAGGATGAGGTCATAGTCGTAGAGCCGGGCCAGTTCCTCGCCTTCCTCGCCGAGGTCGGTCGTGTAGGCGTTGAAGCCCTCGGCCTTGAGGAACAGCTCGACGGCCTGGGCCGTGGCGGAGTCATCCTCGACGTAGAGCACGCGCATCAGGCGAACCTCCGAAGCGATCTCGCGAGTTCAGCCGCGCTGGTCTTCTTCTTGGCCCGGGCCGGCTGGTAGGCGACCTGGGCGTGTTCGCAGCAGTAGGGGCCGCCTTCGTCGGCCCGGCGGCCGCAGAAGGTGAAATTGTCCATGGCCGGATCGCCGATCGGCCACTTGCACATGTGGGCGCCCAGGGTCAGCACGGTGGCCATGCCGGGGGCCTCGTCCACGTAGCGCACGGGGGCCGGGGCCGGCGTGGCCGGTTCGGCGATGCGGCGCGGCGCCGAGGGCGCGGCCGCGGCCGGACGCGCCGGGCGCGGGGCCTTGAAGACGGTCCGCTGGGGCTTCGACGGCGTCGCGCTGCCCGACAGGCCCAGGCGGTGCACCTTGCCACACACCGCGTTGCGGGTCACGCCCCCGAGCTGCTTGGCGATCTGGCTGGCGCTGAGGCCGTACTGCCAGAGCTTCTTCAGCTTCTCGATGCGCTCGTCGGTCCAGCTCATCACGCGCTCCTGATCGCGAGGAAGGGGAAGCCCTTGCCGCCAAGGGCGGTGACCACGCGGCGGATGTGCATCCGGTCGGCGGGATCGAGATCGGCGGTCAGGTCCCGCGCGGCCTTCCGACGGCCACGCCGCGGGGGCTCCTCGATGATCCGCGGCGCCGGCGGCGTGGGGATGTGGTTGGCGTCACCGTCGCCGCGCCTGCGGAGGACGACGCCGGCGCCAACCAGAAGGTCACGGACCACGGCCTCGGTGCAGCCGAAGCGGATGGCGATGCGGGATAGCGGTGTCCGGTCCTGGGTGTAGAGGACGATCATCTCGTCCAGGTCGTCGGCGGCGCTCATGCCACCCTCCGCGTCCCGAGGCGGTTCCAGGCCTCAAGGTCAGCGATCGAGGCGGCCGCCCGCTCGACGTCGTGAGCCGGCCCGTAGAGCCAGGCCAGGCGGGCGTCAGTGAAGGCGTCCCAAGAGTGAATCAGGACCCCCGTTGTGCGGTGGGCGACGGCGCCTCCGGGGATGGGCACGGTCTCAATCCGGCCCTCGTAGTGATCGATGTAGCTGGACATCAGCCCTGGCCCTCCTGGGGCGCGTAGGTTTCAGGGGGGAAGTTCGTGCGGGCGAAGGCGCCGAAATGGGCCAGTGCGCCACGGTCGTAGGCGCGCGCCGCTTCTTCGGCGGTGTCGTACCGGCCCAGCCAAACCTCATGGCGGTTCAGCATGAGGCGGGCGCGGAAGCCGCCAGTCGCCATTGGCGAGACGCCCTTGAATAGGCCACGGCCCCGGGTCGGTGCGCTGTTCCCGCCGTTCTCCGACGCGGTGCACGCCCGGAGGTTTGATCGGCGGTTGTCGAGCCGATCCCCGTTCGCGTGGTCCCTGATGCGGGCACCGGGCATCAAAAGGATGTGCATCGCGAGGGTACGGCCGCCGATGCGGGCAACAGCATATCCGCTCGGGGCCAGGGTCCACCGGTGCGGACCCACGACGCCAAGGTCAGTCAGGTCAACGGCGCTCCAGCCCTTGAGGCGCCCGCGGCTGGCCCACAGTGGAACATATGCCTTGTCGCCATCGATGCGGACTTGGGCCTGATCGTGCAGGCGGCCGTCGACCAGCAGCTCTGCGCTCTGCCGCGCCGAGATCGCTTCATCCAGGGAGCGGTACTCGCCGATGTAGCCGCGCTTTCCATAGCCAGAGAGACTTGCGCGCCAGCGGCGATTGTGGGGGTTCCACGCGACGCCAGGGATCATGCCGACACCTGCGGAGCATGCGCCTCGACGCGGAGGTCCACGCCGGGCTCCTCGGCCGCGATCTTCGTCACGAACAGGCGGGTGATCTGGCGGTCGTCGACCCAGACCACGCCGTTGCAGGCGTCGAGGATGCTCTTGGCCAGGTTGTCGATGTCGTAGGCCCCGAGGTACGCCTCCTCGCCCGAGAGGTAGGCGGCGCGCTGGCGCTTGGTCGCGCTCGCGGGAACGCGGAGCCGGAAACGCAGGGACACGCTCAAGGGGCCGGTCATCGGCGACCGCGGGGCCATCGCCATGGCGGCCACCTTCTTGACGCTGGCCTCGTAGCGCTTGGTCGGCCCGTCGGTATAGACGCTGGCCACGACGCGCTTGCCGACGCGGCGGGTCGTAGCGCGGGGGCGTCCCTTCCCCCGCGCGTCACCCTTCAGCGAGAGCGTGAAGACCGACATCACGCTTCCGCGAACTCGCTCTCGGCCGGCGTCGGGTCGGCCCAGCCGGCCTTCTTCAGCGCCCGTGCCTCGGCGTCGGGATCGAACTCCTCGTCGCCGTCACCACCGGTCTCGTCTTCGTCCTCGCCGTCATCCGCCGCCATCTCCCCGGGCTGCGGGCGGGACAGGATGTCGTAGGCCATGGCGTCGGCGTTGGCGTTGACCTCCTGGCCCCGGGTCCAGCCCCGCAGCCAGTCCGGGTGGAGGAAGGTAGCGATATGGTCCGGCGGCGTCGGATCGAGCGCGAGCCGGCCGGCGCGGTAGCCGTCGGCCTCCGCTGCGATCTGGTCATCGACGGTGTCGTTGATCCGGTCGAGCAGATCGAGCTGAGCGCCCTCGGGAACATCCTTGCCGGCCAGACGATGGAGATCGAACCGGCGCTTCTCCGCGGCGGCATATTCCTTGTCGCTCATCTGGAGGGCGCCGAGGAACTCGTCGCGGAACTCCTGCTTCGTGATCCCGAGGTGCTTCTGGATCAGCTTGAAGTGACCGCTCAGGGTGCCCTTGGCGGCGCTGAGGTCGGTCTGGATCGCGGCGATCTCGCGGTCCGACGCGATGACCTTGTTGGCGTAGTGGGTGGCGAGCGCCTGGCGCTCCTCTTCGGTCAGGGCGAGGTTGTGGCCCTTCCCCTTGGTGTTCCGACGAGCCATGCGGCCCCTCCGTCCTGGACCGCTCGCAAGGGGCGCGATCCGTGCCCCGTCTCGATGCGGCCGCGCTGCTCTCGGGGGCGCGCGAGCCGGGTGTGCTGTCGGTCAGCCCGCAGGGCGCAGCGGCGTCACCGATGCCGCCGGCGGCGCGCCGAGCTTCCGCTTGGCCTCGTTGAGAGCGTCGATGGCTTCGGTGAGCTCGCGGTCGGCCACCGCGCGGTCGACATGGCCGGCGCCGGGTTGCGCGGCCTGGACCAGCGCGGCGACGGCCTCGCCGACTTCCTTGGCGGTCGTCGCCGTGGCCCTGACGAGCTCGGCGGTATCGGCCGGCGGCTGGACCGCGCGGTCGAGCAGGAGCTGATAGACGGCCAGCAGCGGGGGTTCCCCGCCGCCGGCCTGGACGTAGAGCCGGTCGAGCTGAAGGGCGTCGTCGAGCGCGGGCTGGCGGTCCATGTCGGGGTCCGACCAGTTCCGCACCGCCCGCTCGGTCTTGCCCACGGCCTCGGCCATGGCGGTCCAGCCGACGCGGCCGGCGATACGGGTCACGGCGTCAGCGAATGTCGAGGGCACGCGGGCCTTGGTCATCGGGCGGTCCGTTCATTCCGGGGTTCGCGATGGAACGTGACGGCCGGGCCCGCACGGCGCAGGTTCGCGCCATGAACGGGATCGGCATCAGAGGGGTGGCGGGCGCTGCGGAGAGCAACAGCGCCCGCCTGGTCCACGCGAGGAAGTCGGGGGGTCGCGTGGGCGTTCTGTGGGGAGGTCGACATCAGGCCGCCACCCCGGCGACGGCCTCGTACAGCGCGTCCAACCGCCGGGCCTCCTCGATACATTCGAGGCCCTTGCGCCGCATGAACCGGCGGGCGTCATCGAGAAGGGCCGGCTCCGCGATCAGCCGCGCGACCGACACTTGCTCGGCCAGCGCCTCGACGTAGTAGGACTTGCTCTTGAGCGCCCTCACCAGCGACCGGAACGACGGGTCGACCTCCGAGAGGTCGATCTGCGCCGCGTCGTCGTTCGCGGCCTTGAGGATGCGCGTGACGTGCTCGACAAGCCCTCGGCGAAGGATGGCCGAAAGCCCGTCGCGCTCTGTCGCGGCCATGCTCTCGGGGAAGTTCCGCGCCAGCAGATCGTCGGCGATGCGCGGGGCGTTGCGCGATCCCAGCCGGGCGGCCGATTCCCAAATCGCACCCGTCAGGTCATGTGGTTCGGGCATGCTCGATCTCCAGAAAGGCCGAGAGCGCGGCGCGCGCATCGGCCAGGACGGCGATCGCGCGGTCCCGGCTGGCGTCGTCGTGGAAGGCCGCCCGCAGCGCGGCGCCGTCATGGGCGCCGATGATCCGCGAGACCTCTGCGGCGCTATCGCGCAGGGCCAGGGCGGCGTCGCGCAGCGGGTTTGGGGCGTAGTCGGGGTTCTTGCGGCTGGCGACCGGCGCGCGCGCTCGTCCTGTCGAGACATCGATGATCTCGGCCCGGATGTTCTTCGCCGCCTCGCGAATAGCGACCGGACCTCCCTCGACGATCTCGACCTGGACCGGTTCGGGAAGCTTGGCGACCTCTGCGGCGGCGCTGACGCTGACCGCGCCAGCCTCGACGGAGGCGATGAGGGCGGGGGTTGCGCGGTCTTGGACCCGTCGGGCGCTTTCCACGGTTCCGCGCCCGACGTTGAGCATCTTGGCCGCCTCGGGGACGGAAACCCCCAGATTTGGGGGGTTTTCGGCGCTAGGCCGTCCCGGTGGCAGCTTCGCCAGCTTCGCCGCAACCATCGCGCGCTGGCTCTCGTTCAGGTGCCGACGCTTAAGGTTCAGGCTCACCACGAAGCCAAGGGGGTCGTCTCCCTCGTACTGCACTACCGGTACCGGGCGACCGGCCTCGCGCGCGGCGAGGTATCGGTTGCGGCCGTCCAGCACCATGCCGTCCAGCATGACGACAGGCTCGCGGACGCCGTGTTCCCGGATGTCCGCCACCAGATCCCAGTAGGCCTGCCCCTCGATCAGCGGGAACAGCTCGGCCAGCGGGTGCGGTCGGTACGCCCCATCGAAGGGCTGGACCTCTGGTTCGGCGTGGGCGATCTCGACGGCGCTCATGATCAGGCCGCGTCTCGATCGTTGGAGAGAACAGACTCGGCGGCAGTCAGCGCCGCATCGATCCTGGACAGGCTGGCAAGCGTCGCGCCGACGGGTTCCGGATTCTTCTCAGTCCGCTTCCATCGGCTGAATGTCGTGGGGTGCACGCCCGCACTTGCGCAGATGTCCGACATGGGCTTGCCGACGGCCCTGGCCCGCGCCTCGAACTCGCTGATGATCGTCTGCTGGTCCATGCGCTGGACGATATTAGCATGATTGCCAACTCACAAGTGCAATCTTGCAAAGGGCGCGTGCGTAGCGAGTTTGCTAACAGCCTCGACGTGGAAGGCCTCGCTACCGATACGGAGTTCGTCCGCGAGCTGTGCCGCTGGGCAAAGCTGACGCCATCGGCGCTGGCGAAGACGGCCGGGCTGACCCCGACGACGATCACACGCTCCTACCGGGGCACGGCCACGACGCGACTCAGCGTTCCCACGATTGAAAAGCTCAAGCGCGCATTCCCGAAGTATCCGGGTTTCAGCGTGACGCCCGACCGGCTCGAAGACCGCCGCGACGACGACATGGTTCTGATCGAGCGCCTGCCGACGTTCGCCGGCATGGGGGGCGGCGGTACGGGAGAGGGGGACCGCGGAGCCATCGCGTTCTCACGCAATCTGGTCGAATCGATCCTGCGCGCCCAGCCCGCCGACCTGCTGGCCATAGAGGCCGAGGGGAATTCGATGGAGCCGGATTATCTCGGGGGCGATCAGATCCTGATCGACAAGAGGCGCAGGTCGTTGGCGTCTCCCGGCGCCTTCTGCCTATGGGACGGGGACGGCTATGTCGTGAAATACCTGGAGCGCGTCCAGGGATCGGAACCCCAGAGGGTCCGCGTGATCAGTCGCAACCACGACCTCTACCCGCCATACGAGCGCCTGGTCGAGGAGATCGATATCCAGGGCCGCGTCGTGTGGTTCGGCCGCCAGGTGCGCTAGAGCGGTAGGTCGAGCCGGACGCCGTAGCTGCCTTCGTCTAGCTGGCCAGAACGCTTGGTTCGCCGCCATCCGCCGACGATCATGGCATCGCAGGAATAGCGCCGCCCAGCCGACCCGCGATTTCGCAGCCCCTCCGACCAAGCGTAGGCGATATCGCGGGGGA
Organism: Phenylobacterium sp.; assembly: GCF_046463815.1. Taxonomy (GTDB): domain Bacteria; phylum Pseudomonadota; class Alphaproteobacteria; order Caulobacterales; family Caulobacteraceae; genus Phenylobacterium. The sequence goes on from NZ_JBKBRO010000004.1 coordinate 16,748, forward strand.
GGTATCCGACCTTGCGCCCGCCAATGAACACCGCCACCGCGTTCGCGTCGTGTGGATTGCTGGGCTCCGGCACGAGTTCGGCGACGACCTCCAGTTCGTGCCCCTCCTCGCATTTGCCGCCGCATATCGCATCAAGAGCGGCCTGATAGTGCGCCTCGCCAACGACCGGCTGGTCGAAGTCGCCGTGGCCTTCGATGTGGGGAGCCTCTGGCGCCGGCTCGCCGCGGTCGATTGGGTGCGTCACCACAACTGGCGGCGCGGGCTTTCCACTCAGGATCGCAATGAGGCCCATCACCAGCAAAACGCCTGCGCCGATCAGGATCGCCAACGCCATCTCTCGCCCTCTTCTGGCGAAGGCTAGATCAGGTCATCCACGGCTTCGATTAGCATTGTTGCCAACTTTCCTGTTGCATTGCGTTGCAGGATTGCTAACGTCTTCCTACCGACAGGAGGACGTCGATGGCGCAACGCCACCCCAACCAGGACAAGATGCAGGCCGCCGTGGCCCGCTGGATCAGCGAGGCCCAGGGCCGGAGCAACGGCGCGGAACTGCTGCGCCAGCGCGCCGATTGGGTCGAGCAGCAGCTCCGGGCCCTGTCGGCCTGGGCCGCCGGTCGCGGCGACCTCCCGGCCCATCTCCTGGGCCTCACCGCCCCTGACCTGATCGGCGCCCAGGGCGACCTGATCAGCGCTGCGGCTCAGCACCGGCGGGCCGCGTGATGGACGGCAACGTCACCCCCTTCCCGGCTCGCCCCCTCCGCGTGGTCGAGCAGTCGCCCGCCGGAACCCATGACTTCGGCGCCTATCGGCCTCACCCGCCGGAGCACAGGCCGCGCCGGCGCCCGGACCGCTACGAGCTTTGGTCCTGGGCCGACGGCTACGCGATCTACGACTGCGGCGCGCTCGTGGTCACGATTCACGGTCCCAACCTCGACCTCGCTGGACGGCTGCTGCGGCGGCTGAACGAGGACGAGGGCGGCCCCACCGAGCCCCCCGCTGCTGCCTAGGAGCCGAACGTGGCTTTTGTCTCCCTGACCAACCCCGGCCTCATCCCCATGGAGGCCGTCACCACCATGGGCGTCAGCGCCAAGGATGGTGAAGCCCCCATCGGCATGTTCGGCACTGGACTGAAGTACGCCATCGCGTGCCTGCTCAGGACCGGCCAGCGCATCACGATCTGGCGCGGCTTGGACCGCTACGACTTCGCGAAAGAGGCCGGTGAGGTCCGGGGCAAGGGCTTCGACTTCATCTACATGACCGGGCCGGAGGGCCGCGAGCGCCTCGGCTTCACCACGCACCTCGGCGCCCACTGGGAGACCTGGCAGGTCTTCCGTGAGCTCTACGCGAACTGCCTGGACGAAGGCGGCGACATCTGGATGTCGGAAGCCGAGCCCGCCGAGGATCACACCACGATCTGGATCGAGGGCGCGGCGTTCGCCGAAGCGGCCCAGGAGCGGGAGCGGTACTTTCTCCAGACCCAGCCGCTCTACAAGAACAGCCTCGTCGAAGTGCATCCCGGCGAGAGCTCGTGCGTCTACTATCGCGGCGTCCTCGTCGCACGGCTCCCCCACACGGCGGCGTTCACCTACAACCTCGTGGGCGGCGTCACCCTCACCGAGGACCGCACGCTCAAGGACAGCTACGTCGTCTCGTCCTGGGTGACCTACACGCTCGGGCACAGCACGGATCGGGCGGTCATCGCCAAGGCGCTGCTGTCGCAGGGCTACGAGAAGGGCCTGACCTTCGGCGAGGTCTCCGAGGAGTTCGCCGAGACCGCACTGGAACTCTGCGAGCGCAAGGGAGCGGCGGCGGTGGTTGCGTCAGCCGTGACCGCCGCCGAGGTCTGGGCTCAGCGCGAAGCTCGCGTGAAGCCGGTCCCGCTGACCAAGCGCGAGGCCGATGAGATCGAGGCCGCCAAGGCCTTCCTGGCAAGGATCGGCTTCCCGGTGACGCACGAGATCGTGGTCGCGGAGACGCTTGGCCCAGACGTGTTCGGCATGGCGCGGAACGAGAAGATCTACCTCTCGCGCCTGACCCTGAACCGGGGCGGCAACTTCCTGATCGGGACCATCCTTGAGGAGCACCTGCACCTCACGCAGGGCCTCGCTGACGAGAGCCGCGGCTTCCAGGACTTCCTCATCGATCTGGTCGTGAAGTTCGCCCGTGAGGCGGACACGCGCCCGGCCGTGCGTGAGGCCGCCTGACCATGCCCTCATACCCCGCACCCGCCAGCGAGGGCCACTACTGGGCCAAGCTGAGGCTAGCCGATCAGCCGGAGGGCGAAGACTGGAACTCCCCGGACTGGGAGGTGGTCCAAGTCTACGACAACAACGGCGAAGGTGACGAGAAGCTTATGGCCTTCGTGCCCGGCGTCGACCGGGCGCAGAAGCTCGACGCCTTCGTCTGGGGCCCCGCTGTCCCGATCCCCGAAGAGCTGCGGAAGGCGCGCTGATGGACGCCGCAGCCCTTCACAACCAAGTCGCGCCTGCTGCCCTGCGCACGCTCTGCGAGCCCATCATCGCCAATGGCGGGACCGGCACCGACCTGCTGATCGCGCTCGAAAGCGTGGTCGCCGGCGCCTTCGTCATGGCCGTCCGGCTCGGAGGCGACAACATCGTCTTCGACGTCATGGTCGAGCGTCTTCGCGAGCGGCTCGCCGAGGAACGTCTCGGCGGCCTTCTGCCGGAGGGCCGGGCGTGATGGACCTGTTCTCCGTCTGCCAGTTCTTCCCCGACGGCTCGCACGAGTACGTGCGCCAGGGCGTCGGAGCCGAGGAGGCCGTCAACGCGGCCATCCACTACGCGACCTGCGTCGGCGCCCGTCTGGGCACGACCGTCCGCGTGATCATCACCGACAGCGGCGACAGCATCGCCTGGGAGTGGAAGCGCGACGACGGGATCACCTTCGGCGCCGCGCCCGAGCACCTCGGCAAGCTGAAGCACGGCCAGAGGAGCGCCGCCTGATGGCCCGCCACTACACCCACACCCTGAGCCTGTCCCTAGGCGGCGATGAGCCGACCTGGGAAGGCGAGGCGACCGTCTCGTACAAGGTCTATTGGGGCCGCCCCGAGGCGCCGCCTGCGTACAGCCACGGCGGCCTGCCTGCCGAGGACCCGGAAGTCGATGACGTGAAGGTCACGCACATCGACGGCGAGCCGGTCAGTTCCCGCACCTACGGCAAGTACGAGGCCGACACGCTGGAGTGCCACATCGAGTGCTCCGACGCCCTGCTGTCCGAGCTGCTGCAAGCCGCCGCCGAAGACGAGATCACCGCCCATGACGACGCCATGGAGCGCCGCTGGGAAGAGCGTCGCGCGGAGGCGCGGGACTGATGGCCGTCCTCCGCGCCAGCCGAGATTTCATCCTGATCGCCGCCGCGACCTGGGCCCTGGTCCGGGTCATCGCGGCCGTCGTCACCGCGCCGGGAGCCTGACCTTGAGCCCCGTCGCCCGCCAGACCCGCGTCCTGGTCCTGACCCTGCTCTTCATCGTCGTCGAGTGGGCGGTCCTGGGCGCGATCAACATCGAGAGGATGCCGCTGTGACCGAAGACGAAGCCAAGGCGAAGTGGTGCCCGTTCGCGCGGGTCGCGACGCTTCAGACGACGGATCACTACGGCACAGTGATGCCAGCGGGGCCCGTAGCTAATCGCTGGACCGCCGGCTCGAAGCCGACCGAGCGCATCGCCCTCTGCATCGGCTCTGCCTGCATGGCGTGGCGGGAGAGCCGCGATATCGCCACCAACAGCGAGACGGGCATCTCTCGCGCCGTCGTTCTTGGCGGCTACTGCGGCCTCGCCGGGGAGCCCCAATGAGCCGCGCCCCGCTGCACGTCGTGACCGACGAGGACCTCAAGGCCGCGCCGCCCAAGCCCGAGACCGTGGCCCAGCGGGTCCGGCGTCTCCAGGCCGAGGCGCGACAGCTCGCCAAGGACCACATCAAGGCCCTGGTGGCGCAGTTGGTCGCGGCTCAGCACATGGCGGCCGAGATCGCGGAGGGCGGCGACGCCTATCCGGTCGGTGCGCGCGACCTGGCTCGCCGGCTGGTCGAGGACATCGACAGCCGCGTCCAGACCCTTGAAGCCGTCATGGCGAGGGCGCCGTGATCGAGCTCACCCCCGCCCAGGCCAGCGCCCTGCGCTCCCTCATCGACGCCGGATCGGCCGGACTCCTGCTCAGCGCCGTGGGCGTGGGCAATGCCTGCCGCCTCGCCGCCTTCGAGTTCGCGACGATCAGCAAGGACCAGCCCCAGCGGGTCCATGCCACCCGCGCCGGCCGGGCCCGCATCTACAGGACAGCGACATGAAGACCGTGATCTGGACGCCGGAGACGGTGGTCGACGAGCCCGGGATCTACCTCGGCGTGCCCGATGAGGTCTATCGCGCCGACCCCTGCCCGGAGCCGAGCCTCAACGCCTCGGTGGCCTGGGACTGCCTGAAGAAGAGCCTCGCCCACGGCGCTGCGGCCCACCCGAAGATCGCCCCGACTGAGCCCGACGAGGATGACGAGCCGTCGTCTCCGACGCGCGCCCAGGACATCGGCTCGGCCGCCCACCGGCTGGCCTTCGGCGTCGGCCCCGAGATCGCGCTGATCCACGCCCCGAACTGGCGGAAGAAGGCCGACCAGGAGGCGCGGAAGGCCGCTTGGGAAGCGGGGGAAATACCCCTGATCCCGAAGGAGTATCGGCGTGCCAAGGCCATGGCCGAAATCGCGAAGCCGATCCTCGACGGGCTCCTGGAGGGCTCGCTCGTCGCCGAGGCCATGATCGTCTGGCGGGACGAAGACGGGTTCTGGTTCCGAGGGCTGATCGACCGGATGCGCGCCGACGCGCGCGTGGTCATCGATTTCAAGACCACCAACCTCGTGAGCTCGCCGTCCGAGGCCATGGACCTGGTCTACAAGTCCAAGGCCTACTTCCAAGAAGGCTTCTACCGGTGGGGCCTCGACACCCTCGATCCCGAGGGCCGCGGCCGCCGCCGCTTCTGCTTCCTCTACCAGGAGCAGGAGCCGCCCCACATGCCCTGCCTGATCGAGACCTCAGAGGCGGGGCGGACGCTGGCCGACGAACAGGTCGAGGGCGCGGTCAACCTCTGGAAGCGCGCCCTCCATTCCGGCGCCTGGCCGGGCTGGAGCCTCGGCCCCTACCAGGCCTCGCCGCCGCCCTGGCTGCTCAGCCAGTGGGAGGCGCGCGCCGCCTACGACGAAAACCTCAACCCCCCGGTGATCGCATGAACGCTCATACGCGCAACTTCGTCGCGCCCCTCGCCGTGCGCGAGCACGTCCCGCTCCTGATCGGCCTCATGGGACCCAGCGGCGGCGGCAAGACCTTCTCGGCCCTCCGGCTCGCCACGGGCATCCAGCGCGTCGTCGGCGGCGACATCTTCGTCATCGACACCGAGGCTCGCCGGGCCCTGCACTACGCCGACCGGTTCCGGTTCCGGCACCTCGACTTCAAGGCGCCGTTCGGCTCGCTGGACTACCTCGAGGCGCTGCGGTTCTGCGCCAGCGAGGGCGCCCGGACCGTCATCGTGGACAGCATGAGCCACGAACACGAGGGCCCCGGCGGCCTCCTCGACCTCCAGGACCAGGAGCTCCAGCGCCTCGCCGGCGACGACTACGGGACCTGGAAGGCCGACCGCTTCAACATGCTGGCCTGGCAGAAGCCCAAGGCCAACCGGCGCAAGCTCATCAACGGCCTGCTCCAGATGGAGTGCAACTTCATCTTCTGCTTCCGGGCTAAGGAGACCTCGAAGCCGGTCAAGAAGCTGCAGGACAACGGCCGGGAGAAGACCGTCATCGAGCCCATGGGGTTCATGCCGATCGCGGGCGACGAGTTCGTCTTCGAGATGACGATGAACGCCCTGCTGCTCCCCGGCGCCGGTGGTGTCCCGACCTGGCAGAGCCAGAACCGCGGCGAGCAGATGATGATGAAGCTGCCGGAGCAGTTCAAAGGCCTGATGGAACGGCCGCGGCCGCTCGACGAGGACATGGGCCTCGCGCTGGCGACCTGGGCTCAAGGCGACACCTCAGCGGCCAAGAAGCTCACCGAGGATCCTGCGCCGCCGGTCCAGCTCGTCGGCGCGGACTTCGACCCCATCGCCTGGGCCGGCGAGTTCAACCGCTCCCTCGACGGCTTCATGACCGACACCGAGCTTGAGCAGGCGTGGACCGAGGCCCGCACGGCCGGGAAGGTCGCCAAGCTGACCGGCAAGAACCGCGATCTGGCCCAGCAGCTCGTCGATGCCGTGAAGGCCCGGCTGGCCGAGATCAGGGGCGGCGGCCAATGAACGGCTTCACCCCCGACCTCTGCATCTATCACGGCAACTGCGCCGACGGCTTCACCGCCGCCTGGGCGATCTGGAAGCGCTGGCCGGAGTGCGAGTTCTTCGCCGGCATCTACGGTGATGCGCCGCCTGAAGTGGCCGGCAAGAACGTCCTGATCGTCGACTTCAGCTACAAGTACGACGCGCTGGTTCCGCTGTCCTACGCGGCCAACAGCCTCATCGTACTCGACCACCACAAGACAGCCGCCGCCGATCTCGGCCGACTTCCGCGCTTCCGCTGCGAAGATGCCGACGACCTGAAGGCGGCCCTGGACGAGTGCTACTGCCACAACATGCCGCGCGTCGCGGCGTGCTTCGACATGGAGCGCTCTGGCGCGATGCTGGCCTGGGAGTTCGCCCACCCGGGCTCCCCGGCGCCGGCTTTGGTGCGCCACGTGCAGGACCGCGACCTGTGGCGCTTCGAGATTCCCGGCACTCGCGAAGTGCAGGCGACGGTCTTCAGTCACCCGTACGACTTCGAGGTCTGGGACAGCTTGGCGCGAAAGCTCGATTCCGCCGACGGCTTCACCGACATCGTCAGCCAGGGCGCCGCCATAGAGCGCAAGCACTTCAAGGACGTCGACGAACTGCTGGGCGTCACCACGCGCTACATGATCATCGGCGGACACCGGGTCCCGGTGGCGAACCTCCCCTACACGATGGCCAGCGACGCCGCCGGCCGGCTGGCAGAGGGGAACGCGTTCGGGGCCTGCTACTACGACCGCGCGGACGGCGCTCGGGTCTTCAGCCTCCGCTCCGACGCACACGGCGTCGATGTGTCGGCTGTCGCCGCGGGCTACGGCGGCGGCGGGCACGCCAAGGCAGCGGGCTTCTCGGCTCCCAAGGGCTGGGAGGGCGACGGCGATGCCTGACCCCCGCACCAACCGCGCCGGCCAGGCCTACGTGATCGGCCCCATGGGCGCCGCGCTGACCCTGGCCGATCTGCCGCCGCCGGACACCGTCCGCTGGACCCCGCGCCGCAAGGCCGAGGTCGTGGCGGCCGTCGAGGGCGCCCTGATCTCCGAGGCCGAGGCGCTGGATCGCTACGCCCTCACGGCCGAGGAGTTCGCGTCCTGGCGCGGGGCGGTTCAGCACCACGGCATGGCCGGCCTGCGGGCGACCAGGATCCAGGACTATCGGGAGGGCCGGGCCCATGGCTGAGCCGATCCGCGCCGCCAGCATCTCGATCAGCAGATGCGAGCACGGCACGATCTTCATCCACCTCCACGACGGGGCCGGATCGGTGTTCGCCGTCGCTCCGATGGACGTGCACGTCGCCGCTGACGTCCTTGAGGACCTCGGCGATCAGGTCGAGGCCGTGGTGAACGCCCTGCTCGCCGATACCGCGCCCAAGGCGCCGGGCGTGCACTGATGGCAGAGACCACGCACATCGAGTGGGCCGACTCCACGCTGAACATCTGGTTCGGCTGCCAGGAGACCGGCTCTCCGGCCTGCGAGCCCTGCTACGCCCGCCACTTCGTCGAGACCCGCATGGGCTGGACGACCTGGGGCCCGCACGGCAAGCGCGTCGAGGCCAAGACCTGGCGGGCGAAGCTGCGGGCGATCAGCCGCAAGGCGCTGAAGGAACGGCCCGGCGGCCCCTGGTTCGTCTTCGTCAACTCGCTCTCGGACTTCTGGGATAACCAGGCCGATCCCGAGCTGCGGGCCGAGGCTCTGGCCGAGTTCGCCAAGCACCCGCACCTGACCTTCCTGCTGCTGACCAAGCGGCCGCAGATGATCGTGAAGCTGTTCCGCCAGATGCTCACTGACGAGCAGGAAATGGCGGCCCAGGTTGGCGAGGTCGGCTTCGCCTATCTCTGGCCCCGCAACGTCGCCATCGGCTGCACCGTCGTCACCCAGGCCGAGGCCGACCGGGACGTCCCGCATCTGCTGCGGGCCAAGGCCGCGCTCAACCCGGCCTTCGCCTTCCTGTCCATGGAGCCGCTGGTGGAGGTCGTGGACATCTACCGCTGGCTTGGAGGGGCCCATGACGCCCAAGAACGTCGAGGAACTGGTCTATCCGCTGGTGTTGTCGGGGGAGCTCTCGATAGACGAGGAAGGGAGGGTTTGGCGGCACGCGGCGCGTCGATGGGATCGTTGGTCCCAAGCGACGAGGTTGATCCCCTGCGAACCGCGGCGCGCGGAGAAGGACTCGGGGGAATACCTTCAGGTTCGGGCGATGGTCGACCTGCGCCGGGCGAACGCCCTGGCACACCGGCTGGTCTGGAGGCACTTCAACGGACCGATCCCGCCGGGGCTGACGGTCAACCACAAGGACGGCAAGAAGAAGCGCAATCACCCGCTCAACCTGGAGCTGGCGACCTATTCGGAGCAGCAGCTTCATTCGATCCACGTCCTGGGGAACGACCCCTGGCCGAACCTCGGATTGGCTGGGTGATCACCGGCGGCGGCACCGACCAGGGCAAGCACAAGGCCTATCCAACGCCCATCGCCGCGTTCCGCAAGGTCCGCGACGACTGCGCCGCCGCCGGCGTGCCGTTCCTGCTGAAGCAGTGGGGCGAGTGGACGCCGGGCGAGAACGTTCGGCGGAAACGCGGCCGGGTGCCGGTCGCCTGGTGGTTCAACGACCAGTGGCAGTACGGCGAGGAGAACCTCGCCGACACGGACGGCCACATCGACGACGAGCCCGACCTCTACCGCGTCGGCAAGAAGGCCGCCGGCCGGATGCTCGACGGCCGCGTCCACGACGAACGGCCCACCGTCCAATACCTGGAGGCCGCATGACCCTGCAGCTCGCCCTCACGCTCTGGGCCGTCGGCGCCGTCGCGGCGTTCCCGGCCCTGTTTGAGTTTAACATGAAGCCGGTGGAGGACGGTCGCGTCCTGCCCGAATGGCTGGCCGTTGTGGTCTCCGTCATCGGCGCCGTGATCTGGCCGCTGGCCTGGGTCTCGTTGGTCGCCTAGGCGATCAGGTCGGCGGTGCGTCGCGATGGCTAAGCGCGTCCCCATTTCAGCAGCCAAGGCGCTCGCCGACGCCCAGGGCCTGCGCCAAGTCGTAGTGCTCGGCTTCGACGGCGAGCGCATCCACGTCGTCAGCTACGGCGTGACGAAGGCGGACTGCGCCCATGCCGCCAAGTCCGCCACCTGGGCGATGTCCGCCCTCACCTCTCCCACCGCCATCGCTGACCTCCCCGACGAGGATCGGCTCGGAGCCGACGCATGAAGCCCGTCGTCATTGTCGCCGGCCTCGGCCGCTGCGGCACCACCCTGACCATGAACATGCTGGCCGCCGGGGGCATCCCGGGCGCCGGGCGCGCTCCGGCATACGAGCCGGACGAGATCAAGGGCGATATCGATCCGGCGTGGCTCGACGCCCAGGCCGGTCGCTGCGTGAAGCTCCTGGACGCTCACGGCGGCCAGTTGCCGCCCATGACGGCCGCCTCGACGCCGCGCCGCGTCCTCTGGCTCGACCGCGACCCCGTCGAGCAGGCCAAGAGCCAGGCCAAGATGGCCGTCACGCTCGGCGGCTTCGCAAAGCCGAACCGCGCGCACATGCGGCGCTGGATCGCCGGTCTGCCGCAGGACCGCCGCCGAGCTCGTCTGGCCCTGGTCGCAGCCGGCTGCCCCATCGAGCGTGAGTTCAAGTTCGAGCAGCTCCTCAAGGATCCTGAGACGGTCGCGCGAAAGCTGGCGGACTGGCTGCGGCCCGACTTCGGCGACCTCGACGAGGAGGCGATGGCCCGCGTCGTGATCCCGCGCTCGCCGCGGTGCGCGCCGGACCTGAGCCTTGAGGTCCGGCTGATCGAAGAAGCTGAGAGGGCGGCCGCATGACCGCCCAGCGCTGCGGGTCCTACCCGCTGATGAACCTCGCCCAGGACTATGACGTCGACTACGGCGACCTCTTGACCTGGGCCGATTTTCTCCGCTGCGACCGGCTCGGCATCGAGATGTCGCAGGGCCGCTACCAGGCGCTCGACCGGGCCATCCACCGAATGACGTTGCGGATCGGGCGGGCTGAACAGCTCGACCTCCTGCATGCCCTGGTCGCCCACGCCAACGCCCGCTGGGGACAGCCGCCGCAGGAGTTCGCGCCCCTGATCGTGACGGAGGCCGCCGATGCGTGAGCGGCCGATACTGTTCTCGGCGCCCATGGTCCGCGCGATCCTGGAAGGCCGGAAGACGCAGACGCGGCGGGTGATCAAGGGCGTACCGTCCTGGGACCACTACGGCCGAGACATCATGGACTGGGGCCTCTCGGGCATCCACCAAGAGACCTACGACCCGAACAACCCTATCGCTCGCACCGACCGCTGGCACCTCGACGTGCAGACAGACGTGGACGATCACAGCCGCCGCGTCATTCGCTGCCCCTATGGCGCCCCTGGCGACCAGCTCTGGGTGCGGGAGGCGTGGTGCGAGGCGGATACGCCTAGCGGCTTCGCCTACGCGGCGGACGCGCCGGGCGATCCTCGTGGGATGGGGTGGCGGCCATCCATCCACATGCCCCGCTGGGCCTCCCGCATCACCCTCCGCATCACCGACGTGCGGGTCGAGCGGCTGACCGACATCAGCGAGACGGATGCCCAGGCCGAGGGCGTCTTCCCGGCAGCGGTCTACGGCGGGAAGACGGTGAGCTGGCTCCCGACGCCCGATCACAGGGAGCGCTTCTTCGAGACCGCCAGCGCCGCCTTCCGAGCTCTCTGGGAGCAGATCAACGGCCGCGGCTCCTGGGAGGCCAACCCGTGGGTCTGGGTGGTCACGTTCGAGCGGGTGACGCCGTGAGCCGGTACAAGCCCACCAGCCGCGCGGTCCCGATCCTGCGCCACCTCGCCGACCACGGGCGCTCGACCTTCGCCGAGTTGCTGGCGCTGATCCAGCACCCGGAGAACCGGCGCCGCCGCAAGCTCAAGGTCCGGGGCATCCTCCGCGCCCTCGACGCCGACGGTTTCGTGACCATGACCGGCGGGCTCTACGTCGTCACCCCGACCGGGATGGACGCGCTCGCCGTCCTCGAGGCCGGGCACGCCGTCGACACCGCCCCCACCACCTACTTCCGCACATTCGAGAGAGCAGCATGACCCGAGACGAACTCGGCACGCGCATCCGCGCCATCATCTCCGACCACTACAAGTCCAGCACCGGCTTCGACCACGAGGTCACCGACGCGACCACGCTCGCCGACCTCAACTACGACAGCCTGGACCTGATCGAGGTCACCATGGCCGTCGAGGACGAGTTCGAGACCGAGCTCAACGACGCCCGCGTGGCCGACCTCCGCACCGTCGCGGACGTGATCGCCTACGTGGCCGGCGTGCTCGGCCTCAGCGGCGCGGAGGCGGCGCCGAAGCGCAGGGCCAGACCTGCCGAGGTCAGGGAGGCGGACGCGGCATGACCCGCCTCCGCATCCTCGACCTCTACTGCGGCGCGGGCCTGGTCGCCGACGGCCTCCTGGCCGCCGGCTGGGAGGTGGTCGGCGTCGATCTCCTCGACCAGCCCCGCTACCCGGGCCCGTTCATCAAGGCCGACGCGCTCAGCCTGGATCAGCGCTTCATCCGCTCCTTCGACGCGGTCTGGGCCAGCCCGCCGTGCCAGTTCGGGACCGCGCTGCGTCACGCGCCGAACGGGAAGGAGCACCTGAACCTCATCCCGGCCACGCGAGAGCTGCTGCAGGCGTCCGGCCTGCCCTACGTGATCGAGAACGTCGAGAGCCCGGCCGTGCGGGCCTGCATGATCGATCCGGTGCGGCTCTGTGGCTCGATGTTCGGGCTAGGCGTCGAGGCTGGGGGCGTGACGTACCAGCTCAGGCGCCATCGTCTGTTCGAGACCAACTGGCCGCTGGCAAGGCTCGAATGCGCCCACCGGAGCCCCGTGATCGGGATCTACGGCGGCCATGCGAGGAACCGCGCCGCCCGGGCCGGCGGGCGCGGCACCGCCGATTTCGTCGGCCTGGAGAAACGCCCGCTGATGCTGGGCGCCATGGGTCTGGTCGACCGGGGCTTCACCACGGACGAGATCAGCCAAGGCGTCCCGCCGGCGTTCAGCGAGTTCATCGCGATCCAGCTCCGGCGGCACATCACCACGCAACGGAGGGCGGCATGAGGCGGACCCCTAATCCCTCCCCAGGAGACCAGACATGAGCGGTGAGAAGCTGACGATGACGCTCAATCTGCCGGCTCGGGAGATGGCGGCGGTCGAAAAGTGGGCGGCCGAGCACGACATGTCGAAGACGCAGGTTCTGCGGTGCGCGCTGCGCCTCTACGACCTCGTGAACCATCGCATCAAGGACGGCGAGACGCTTCACTTCAGCGGCGACGCTGACCGAACGGCGCTGTTCCTGGGGCTCGGGTTTTACACCCCGTCCACCCAAGGGACCGACCGCAATGTGTAACGCCTGCGGCTTCCTCTGTTGCGCATACGACGGCTTCTCAGGCTGCGGCTGCGACCATTGTCCCGAATCCGCCTGCTGGACGGATGAGGACGAGTTCTACGACGACGACGAGGATGACTTCGACTTCGGCCCCGTCGCCCGACCGGCGCTGATGCGTTGCCGGCCCGTCACCGAGGTCGCCGAAGCCCGCGCCCTCCTCTCCCAACAAGGGGAGAAGACCAGTGGGTGAGAGGCTGTCCGACCTGTTCTGGCTCGTGCTGCATGAGCCGGGCTGCGTGCCGGTACGGAAAGGGCCGTGGCCGATGAAGCAGACCGCCAAGGTGCTGCGCGAGTTCATGCGTGCCAGGCCAGCGGCCATCATCGACTACGTGACGATGGGGCCGGACGGCCCGGACTTCGAACACGGCCCCACAGCACTTCAGATCGCCGACGGGCGCTCGATGAACTTCGGCCGTCGCCACAACAAGCGAGTGGCAGATGAATGGCGCGCCGCCCTCCAACCCAAGGACACCGAGAATGGCTGAGACCGTGGAGATGAAGCCGTGCCCGAATCCGTGGTGCACGTCGAAGGCGCTTCCACTGCCGGTCTTCCTCAAGCGCGAGGGGTGGCGCGTCTATTGCGCCTGCGGCGTTGCTACGTTTCGCGTCGCATCCAAAGACGAAGCCATCGCCTCCTGGAACCGCCGCGCCTCTCCCCCTCCCACGGTGGACGCTGAAGAGGTGGAAAAGCTGCTCGTTGAGCACGTCCGCAAGATCAACCGCGTCGTGGCGGCCGGGATGCATGAAGGCAACGCCATACGGGAAGCCGCCCGCGAAATCCTCGCCCTTCTCCCCGCCCCTGGAGAGGTAGAGCGGCTGAGAGAGGCGCTGGAGCGGATCAACAGCGAGTGCCGCGTCAGCTCCAAGGAGTTCGTCGGCCGAGGACCCGCCTTTGCGCTGTCGAAGGCTCGGCGCGCTGTCGAGATCGCCTACGCCGCCCTCAAGGAGACCCGAGATGCTGAGTGAACGCGATCTGGCGCTTTTCGAGCGCATGGGGCACGCGCCCCCGACAGATGAGCTTGAATCGTTGGTCTGGTCGCGGATGCTCGACGCCGCCCGAGAAGCGGGCTACCGCGCGGGGTGGAACGACCGGGAAAGCGACCTGATCGCCGGTGTGGACCGGATATATCCCGACGCCGCCCGCTCAGAAGCCAAGCCCTCGGGGGATATGGGCGGCCTGCGGGACATCTTTGAGCGGCCTTTCGACGGTGAGGACGATCCCCGCATTCGGGTCGCTCAATGCATCACCCGAGCCGAAGCCGAGGCCGTTCTGGAGCACCGTGGAGACATGATTGCCGCCCTCGCCACCCCCACCACCAAGGAAGGGGAAGGGTAGATGCGCTGTCCCTACTGCAACGGGACGGGCGAGCTTATCGCCCACGGCCCAGGTCCCCTGATACGCGCAGCTCGTGATGCGCGACAACTCCGCCAAGAGGACGTTGCGACGCGCGCCGGGATCAGTCGCGCTCAGCTCGCCAACATCGAAAGCGGTCGCAGCGACATACCGACCGGGACGCTCATGCGGATCGCGGCGGCGATGGATATGAGGGCCGGAGACCTTCTGCCATGAGCGAGTACGACGTGTTCGGCCAGTGCCGGAAATGCCGCGAGAACACGGTGTTCTGCATTTGCCCGAAGCCCTCGCTCACCACGGAGCCTCTAATGGCTGACACCGAAGAACTGGTGGGCCGGCGGCGCGTGGAGATCGCGGCGCTGTTCGCAGGCTTCCACGAGCCTGATTTCAAAACCGCCGGCCCGGAAACTCTGCGCCAGTGGGTTGCGGCCATCAAGAACGCAGATCGCGTTCTCGCCATGCTGCCGGATGTCTCCTCCCTGGAGAAAGAGCGGGATGAGGCGCGGGCGGCTCGCGACGAAGCCGCGCGCTTGATGTCGCAGTACGCCCGCGAAGCTGGCGAGGCGACCGGCAGGCTGGAAATGTCCGAGGCCGTCGGGATCGTGGACGGCTGGAGAGAACGCGCCACTACCGCCGAATCCCAACGAGACACCGCCCTAGCTCTAGTACGTAGGATGGTGGAGGGGATGGAGCCGTTCGGCGAGGCCAGTGCGCACCTGCACCCATCACAGCCCGACGACGGCGTGACGCTGGATGGCATCGAGGTTCGCCACTGGCGCCGCGTAGCCGCTCTCCTCTCTGAAGCTCAAGGCTTGGTGAATGGAGACGCGCCGTGAAGATCTCCTACAACATGGACGAGGCCGCCCGGGCCCTGGGATGCTCCAAGCGCAAGGTCTATGACCTCGTTAGCCGGGGCGAGTTGACGACGTTCAAGTTCGCAGGCCGGACGCTTATCCGCGCCGACGTGCTGCAGCGCGCGATCGACCGGGCCAGCGGGGGCAAGGCCGCCTAGCCTGGCCTGATGAACGGCCTGACGTTGGCGCCCGCCCGTTCGGCCAGGAAGCCGGCCCAGGCCTCCATGAGCTTCCGGCGCTTCAGCAGCGCGTCGCCACGGCGGTAGGCCCGCTCGGTCTCGTCCCCGACGAGATGCGCCAGGGCGGCCTCAATCGTCTCCTTGTCGAAGTTCGTGCAATCCCCGGCCCAGTCCCGGAACGTCGACCTCATGCCGTGGACGGTGGCCCTTCCCTGCAGGCCGAGATCGTCCAGCACCCTCTCCATCGCCGCCGTGCTCAGCGGCTTGCCCGGCCGCCACAGGCTGGGGAACACCCACGCCCCCGGCTTGCCCCCCTCGGGCGGCGTCGCGGCTTCGAGCACGGCCAGCGCCGCCGGCGACAGCGGAACTCGGTGCTCCCGCCTTTTCTTCATCCGCTCTTTCGGGACCGTCCAGACCTTGGCGTCCAGATCCATTTCCGACCAGACGGCGAAGATCGTCTCGGACGTCCGCGCCGCGGTCAGGACGGTGAACTCCAGCGCCTTGGCCGCCATGCCCTCCTTCTCCCGCAGCCGCGCCATGAAGGCCGCCGCCTCGCCGTAGGGGAGCGCCTTGTGGTGACGCACCGGCGTCGCGCGCTTGGTCAGGAGGTGCTCGAGGTGGCCGTTCCACCGCGCCGGGTTCTCCCACGGCGAGGAGATCAGGCCCCTGGCCCTGGCGGCATCCAGCACGGCCTCAATCCGCATCCGCATCCGCCGGCCGGTTTCGGGGCGGGTCGTCCAGTACGGTTTCAGCGCGGCCAGGACGTCCTCGGTCGTGATCTCGGCCGGCGGCTTGTCCTTCATCTTGCCGACCCAGCCGGTCAGCATGCGGACCCAGGCCGCCCTCGCCTTCTCGGCCTTGGGCGCGAGCACGGGGGCGATCTCCTCGGCCCACTGCGCGAAGGTCCGGGGCGCTGCGGCCGCGGCCTCTGCGGCCTGGCGCTCGCGCTCCCGCCTCCGCTCCTCCACGGGGTTCTGGCCAGCGACGAGCTGCTTCCGCGCCTCATCCCGCGCGGTCCTGGCCTCGGCGAGACCGACATCCTGCGCCGATCCCAGCCCCATCTCGGTCCGCTTGCCGAGGCGGTGGAACACGAACACCCACCGCTTGGCCCCATCGGCTCCGATTCGGAGGTAGAGGCCGCCGCCGTCCCCGTACCAGCCCGGCGCCTTCGCGCGCCTCACTCCGAGGTCGGTCAGGCGGTTCAGCGAGCGGGTGGCCATCCTAAGTCCGTCCTAAGTTCCGTCCTAAGTTTCAGCCGTGCTTTAGGTGCGCGGATATGCACGACGGCGCGCACGCTTGACCATGAGGCCTTGACGCGCAAGGGGTTTTTCGCGCGGCCATGCGCCACCGTTCGCCCTCCTGCGAACTCTGCCCGGGGAGCCATCGAGACCTAGCCTTCCCCACATCCCAGGTCTTTGCTCGCGGCCTGCCGCTACCAGACCCCCACGTTCGGCATCGACGCCCAGGGCTCGGCCGGCGGCAGGGCGTCGCCCGCCTGCAGCAGTTCGATCGAGATGTTGTCCGGCGAACGCACGAAGGCCATGCGGCCGTCCCGCGGCGGACGGTTGATGACGACGCCCCCGTCCTTCAGCCGCTGGCAGACGGCGTAGATGTCGTCCACCGCATAGGCCAGGTGGCCGAAGTTGCGGCCGCCCTCGTAGGCCTCGGGGTCCCAGTTGTAGGTCAGCTCCACCAGCGGCGCCTTGCGCGCCTTGGCCAGCTCCTCGTCGCCAGGCGCGCAGAGGAACACGAGCGTAAAGCGGCCCGCCTCGTGCTCGCTGCGGTACAGTTCCTTAAGGCCGAGCTTGTCGCAGTAGAAGTCGAGGGAGTCCTCGAGGTTGGTCACCCGGACCATGGTGTGGAGGTATCGCACCGCCGCTCTTTCCTATACTATGTAAACCGTAGCCGAACGAGTCGCGCTAGGCGCGAGCGAACGATGTTCACAATCCAGGCTCGTTCTGCGACCAATAGTTCTACGCCCGCGGCGTGACGGCAAATTCATTTGCTCTCGCATAACGGCGGCATCACAAGCGCGAGGGGCACAGAATCCTTCGCGCGCTCGGCCGGTCGCGGAAGCTGCGAAGGCCCTGGGGGATTTGATCTTGCGACGCCTGAAACCGCAGTACGCCTTCATCCTCGCCGTCATCGGGGTCGCGGTGCTGTACTTCCTGGTCCGCTCGCTGTTCGGCGGCGGCGAGACGCCGAACGCGGCCGAGGCCAAGACCGCCGAGGCCCTGCCCAGCGTGCAGGCCACCCTGACGCCCGAAACCGCGCGCGAGGTCGACGTGGTGCTGCGCGGCCGCACCGAGGCCACCCGCGCCGTCGTCGTCCGGTCCGAGACGGCCGGCGTCGTGGCCGCCACGCCCGCCGCCGAAGGGTCCTTCGTCCGCAAGGGCCAGGTGCTCTGCCGTCTAGCGGTGGACGCGCGCCAGGCCAGCCTGGACCAGGCCCGCGCCAACCTCCGCTCCCGCCAGCTCCAGCGCCAGGCGGCGCAGCAGCTCGCCGAGAAGGGCTACCGCTCGCAGACCCAGGTGCTCGAGGCCCAGGCCGCGCTCGACGCCGCCCAGGCCCAGGTGCGCCAGGCCGAGATCGCCCTGTCGCAGGTCGACATCCGCGCGCCGTTTGCCGGCGTGTTCGACAGGCGCGACGCCGAGATCGGGACCTACCTCGCGCCCGGCCAGGCGTGCGGCACGATGATCGAACTCGACCCGCTGCTGGTGGTGGGCGACGTGCCCGAGACGGACGCGGCCAAGCTGCGCCTGGGCGCCCCCGCCTCGGCCACCCTGATCTCGGGCCAGAAGCTGACCGGCAAGGTCCGCTACGTGGCCCGCGACGCCGACCCGCAGACCCGCACCTACCACGTGGAGGTCATCGTTCCGAACCCGGGCCTGGATGTCCGCTCGGGCCTCTCGGCCGAACTCAAGATCGCCGCGGGCATGGGCGCGGCCCACATCGTCCCCGTCTCGTCCCTGGTGCTGGACGCCAGCGGCCGCCAGGGGGTGCGCTACGTCCTGGCCGACAACCGCGTGGCCTTCGCGCCGGTGACGGTGCTGGAGGAAACCCCGCAGGGTCTGTGGGTCGAGGGCCTGTCGGGGCCCGTCCGCGTCATCACGGTCGGCCAGTCGTTCGTGGCCGACGGCCAGAAGGTTCGGGTCGTCGCGGCGCGCTGACGCCTCGGGGACCCTGGAGAGCAAGCGATGATCGGCGCCCTGATCGACGGAGCCATCAAGCGGCGGAAGGTGGTGCTGGGCGTGACGCTCATCGCGGCCCTGTTCGGCTTCTTCGTCTACCTGGGGATGCCCCGGGAGTCGGAGCCGGACATCGACCTGCCCTACATCTCGGTCGTCGTCCCCTACCCCGGCGTGAGCCCGGAGGACGCCGAGCGGCTGCTGGTGAAGCCGCTGGAGGTCGAGCTCCAGACCATCCAGGGCATCAAGTCGATGAACGCCGTGGCCCGCGAGAGCGTGGCCGTGGTGACGCTCGAGTTCGAAGCCGACTTCGACAAGGACAAGGCGCTGGAGGACGTCCGCGCCAAGGTGGACCTCGCCCGCGGCAAGTTCCCGCCCGACGCCGAGGAGCCGATCATCGAGGAGATGAACTTCTCGGCCGATCCGATCATCGGCATCGTCATCTCCGGCGCCGCGCCCGAGCGCGAGCTGCACCGCGTCTCCCGCGCGCTGAAGGAGCGCCTGGAGGGCACGCCCGGCGTCCTCGAGGTCTACATGAGCGGCGGCCGCGAGGAGGTGCTTGAGGTCACCATCGATCCCGTGCGGATGGAGACCTACAACGTCACCACCGGCGAACTCGCCCAGGTGATCGGCCGCAACAACCAGCTCGTCCCCGCGGGCAGCCTGCGCTCGGGCCCGGGCCAGTTCGCGGTGAAGGTGCCCGGCGTGGTCGAGGAACCGGCCGACATCCTGGCCCTGCCGATCAAGAAGAACGGCGACCGCCTCGTCACCGTGGGCGACATCGGCGAGGTGCGCCGCACCTTCAAGGAAGCAAGCTCGATCAGCCGCTTCAACGGCCATCCCGCCTTCATCCTCGAGGTCTCCAAGCGCGGCGGCGCCAACATCCTCGAGACCGTGGAGGTCGTGAAGGGCGTGGTGAAGGCCGAGTCCGCCCGTTGGCCCTCCACGGTGAAGGTCGACTACATCTACGACGAGTCCGAGTTCATCGGCCGCACCCTGGTGGTGCTGGAATCCGGCCTGCTGATGGCCAGCCTGCTCGTCACCCTGATCATCGTGGCGAGCCTCGGCATCCGCCAGGGCCTGATGGTGGGCGTCGCCATCCCGATCTGCTTCCTGCTCGCCTTCCTGATGATCAACGGCATGGGCGTGACGCTGAACCAGATGGTCATGTTCGGCATGGTGCTGGCCGTGGGCATCCTGGTGGACGGCGGCATCGTGGTCGTGGAGTACGCCGACCGGAAGATGGCCGAGGGCCTGCCCAAGGAGGCCGCCTTCGCCGCGGCCGGCAAGCGCATGTTCTGGCCGGTGGTGAACGGCACCCTGACCACGCTGTGCGCCTTCGTGCCGTTCATGTTCTGGAACTCGATCGCCGGGAAGTTCATGAGCTTCCTGCCGCTGACCCTGTTCTTCGTGCTGGGCGCCTCGATCTTCGTGGCCCTGATCTTCACGCCCGCCCTCGGCTCGATCTTCGGCCGTAAGGCCGCCGTGGACGAGGAGGAGCTGGCCGAGATCATGAAGTCCGAGCACGGCGACCCGCGCCAGATGAGGGGCTTCATGGGCTGGTACGCGCGGACCATCACCATGCTGGGAGCCCATCCGACCCGCACCCTGGCCGCCGCCGCGGTCATCGTCCTGGCCATCGCGATCTGGTTCAAGGAGACCAAGCACCGGACGGAGTTCTTCTTCGAGGCCGATCCCGAGTTCGTCTCGGTGTTCGTCAAGGCCCGCGGCAACCTCTCGCCCGAGGCGCAGAACGACCTGGTGGCCCAGGTCGAGAGCCGCCTGACCGGCGTGAAGGGCATCGAGTCCTTCTATGTCCGGGCCGGCGGCTTCACGAGCAACGGCGGCCCGAACTCGGCCCCCAACGACACCATCGGCCGCATTCGCGTGGACTTCCTCGACTACGAGGGCCGCAAGGCGCTCGGCCTGCGCGGCAAGGACATCGAGACCGAGATCCGCAAGCGCGTGACCGACATCCCCGGGCTGCAGATCGAGGTGCGCGGCCCGCAGAACGGCCCGCCGATCGGCAAGGACGTGCAGGTCCAGCTCCAGAGCCACGACCCGGCCGCCCTGAACGCCGCCGCCGACCTCGTGAAGGCCAAGCTCGCCGCCGACCCGCAACTGATGGAGCTGGAGGACAACCGCACCTCGCCCGGCATCGAGTGGAACCTGGCCGTCGACCGCGAGGCGGCCGGCCGCTACGGCGTCGACGTCCTGTCGGTGGGCCAGACCATTCAGTTCCTGACCGGCGGCGTGCTGATGGGCCGCTTCCGCCCCGACGACGCCGAGGACGAGCTGGACATCCGCGTCCGCTTCCCGGCCTCGGCCCGGAACGTGGGCGCCTTCAACCAGCTCAAGATCACCACGCCGCAGGGCCCGGTGCCGGCCAGCTACTTCATCAAGCGCGTGCCGGCCCAGCAGGTCACCCAGATCCAGCGCCGCGACGGCCAGCGCATCGTCATCGTCCAGGCCAACGCCGTCGAAGGCGTCGCCGCCAACCAGAAGATCGCCGACCTCAAGCCCTGGCTGGAGAAGGCGCCGATCGACCCCTCCGTGCGCTGGAAGTTCAGCGGCGCCGACGAGGAGGGCCAGGAGGCGGCGCAGTTCTTCATGGCCGCCATGGCCGCCGCGCTGTTCATGATGTTCGTGATCCTGCTCTGGCAGTTCAACAGCTTCTACGGCGTGCTGGTGACGCTCTCGGCGGTGATCCTGTCCACCGTAGGCGTGCTGCTGGGCGTGCAGGTGAACCTGCTGCACACCTTCGACTACATCTCGGTGATCATGATGGGCACGGGCGTCGTCGCCCTGTTCGGCGTCGTCGTGGGCCACAACATCGTGCTGGTGGACACCTTCTACCACCTGCGTCACGAGGGCTACACGGCGGACGAGGCCGCGGTCCGGGCCGCCGCCCAGCGGTTCCGGCCGGTGCTGCTGACCACCCTGGTGACGGTGGTGGGCCTGCTGCCCCTGATGTTCCAGATCCACCCGAACTTCCGCACCGGCCACATCGAGTACCAGGCGCCGGGCTCGGAGTGGTGGGTGCAGCTTTCGGCCTCGGTGGTCTGGGGCCTGTCGTTCGCCACCCTGCTGACCCTGGTGCTGACGCCGGTCATGCTGGCCGCGCCCCGGGTCTATTCCCGGCGCTTCGGCTGGCTGCGCGAGAAGCTCGGCTGGGGTCCGCGCAAACGCCCGGCGCCGGTGATGCTGGGCGATGACTTCCCCAAGGCCGCCGAGTAGCCGTGGCGCTGGCCCACCGGATCGCCACGACCGCCGACCTGCCCGCCCTGGAGGCGGTGATGGAGGCCGCCATCGGCGAGCTGCAAAAAGGCTACCTGGCGCCTGAGCAGATCGCCTCCAGCCGCATGATCATGGGCCTGGACCGCCAGCTCGTGGCCGACGGAACCTACTTCGTCGTCGAGGCGGACGGCCGCCTCGCCGGCTGCGGCGGCTGGAGCCGGCGGGCCACGCTCTACGGCGGCGACCACACCCCCGGCCGCGACGCCGCCCTGCTGGACCCGGCCACCGAGCCCGCCCGCGTACGGGCCATGTACACCCATCCCGACTTCGCCCGGCGGGGCGTCGGGCGGCTGATCCTTTCGCTCTGCGAGGACGCGGCGCGGGCCGAGGGCTTCGGCCGCCTGGAGCTGATGGCCACGCTCTCCGGCCTGCCCCTCTACACGGCCTTCGGTTTCGAGCCGATCGAGGCCATCGAGGACGCCCGCGGCGGCGCGCCCGTGCCGCTGGTGCGGATGGGGAAAAGCATCTAGCCCTGGCGGGTCTGACGCCGCCACAGCGCGGCGTACTCCCCGCCGTTGGCCAGCAGGGCCTCGTGGGTCCCGCGCTCGACGATCCGCCCGCGTCGGAGCACCAGGATCAGGTTGGCGTCGGCGATGGTGGACAGCCGGTGGGCGACCACCAGGGTCGTGCGCCCCGCCCTCACCTTGCGCAGCGTCTCCTGGATGGCCGCCTCGGTGGGACCGTCCAACGCGCTGGTGGCCTCGTCGAGGATCAGCAGGCGGGGGTCGGCCAGCAGGGCGCGGGCGATGCCGACCCTCTGGCGCTCGCCGCCCGACAGCTTCAGGCCCCGCTCGCCGACGCGGGTGGCCATGCCGTCCGGCAGGCCGTCGATGAAGGGCCCAAGCTCGGCGGCGTCGGCGGCGGCGCGCACCTCGGCCGGCGTCGCCTCGGGCCGCGAGAACGCGATGTTGGCGTAGAGGGTGTCGTTGAAGAGGGCCACGTCCTGGGGCACCAGGGCCACCGTCCGGCGGATGGCGGCGAGCTTCACCTGGCGCATGTCCTGGCCGTCGATGAGCACCGCGCCCTCCTGCGGATCGATCAGCCGCATGGCCAGCCGGATGGCGGTGGTCTTGCCCGCGCCCGAGGGGCCGACCAGGGCCACGGTCTGCCCCGGCTGGGCCTCGAAGCTCACGTCGATCAGCCCGACCGACCGGGCGTCGTGACGGAAGCTCACCCGGTCGAAGGCGATGGCCGCGCCCCGCCCCGTGGCCGGCGGCAGATCGCGGGCGTTCGGCGCATCGACGATCTCGGGGCGGATGTCGCGCAGGGCCACCATCTGCTCCATGTCGATCAGGCCCTGGCGGATCTCGCGGTACTGAAAGCCCAGCATGCCGAGCGGCGCGTAGAGGCCCGACAGCAGGAAGATGGCCGTGGTCACGTCGCCGATGCGCAGGTCCCCGCCGGCGACCTGCATCCCCGCCATGACGGTCATGGCGGCCAGGCCCACGTTGAGGATCAGGGCCTGGGCGGCGTTCAGCAGGTTGAGCGAGCCGTTGGCGCGGGAGCTGGCGTCCACATAGCGGGCCATGGCCTGGGCGTAGGTGTCCACGAGGCGGGGCTCGGCGCCGAAGGCCTTCAGGGTCTCGTAGTTGATCAGCGCGTCCGACGAGAGGCCGGCGGCCCGCGTCTCGGCCTCGTTCAGCTCGCGGCGGTGTTCCAGGCGCCAGTCGGTGATCTTGAAGGTGATGACGGCGTAGAGGACGAGGGTGACCAGGGCGGTGGCCGCGAACCGCCAGTCCAGCCGCACGACCATCACGGCCATGGCCAGGACCAGCTCGACGGCCGTCGGGCCCAGGCTGAAGACCAGGCTGCGGATCAGGAAGTCGGTGGCGCGCGCGCCCCGGTCGATCACCCGCGAGAGCGCGCCGGTCTGCTTGGTCTGGTGGAAGTCGAGGGAGAGCGAGAGGGCGTGACCGAAGCTCTCGACGGCGGCGCGGGCCATGGTGGACTGCGAGACGCGGGTGAAGATGGCGTCCCGCGCGTAGGGCGCGCAGGCGGCGACAAGCCGGAGCGCCGCGAAGCCGATCGCCAGGCCCACGAACTGCGCGCCGACCAGGACCGCGCCCTGCCCGGTCGGCGTCAGGGTGTTGATGGCGTCGCCCAGCAGCACCGGGGCCAGCACCCCGGCCAGCTTTCCCGCGAACACCAGGACGAGGGCCGCCGTGATCCGCAGCCGAGGCTGAGGCGCGCCCGAGCGCATGACGAGGCGGCCGAGATCGGCCATCGAGCCCCAGAAGTCGAAGGCCGTCCCCGCGGGCGCGACCGAACCGGGCCCGCCGAAGCGGGCGTGGGCCATGTGGGCATGGGCCAAGGCGGCTAGGCCCCGACCGTGGCGCGGGAAACGAAATGCGGGAACACGGCTTGCTTGAATCTCCTTAGACGTGGCCATAGCTACTTGGGTCTTCGGAGCGCGCTGGCAAGCGCGCGCGTGTTCCGGGGCCGTTTTCCTGGAGTGACCGTTCATGGGGCGTGAGACCGAACGCCTGCAATCCGTCTGCGTCTTCTGCGGCTCGTCCGACGCCGCCGACCCCGCCTACCTGGCCGCCGCGGCGGACCTGGGCCGCGCGCTCGCCGCGGCGAAGCTGCGCCTGGTCTATGGCGGCGGCGGGGTGGGCCTGATGGGGGCGACGGCGCGGGCCGCGCACGAGGCCGGCGGCGAGGTGCTGGGCGTCATCCCCGACTTCCTGGTGGGGGCCGAGCGGGCGCTGGAGACCGTCGAGCACCTGATCGTGGGCTCGATGCACGAACGCAAGTCGATCATGTTCGAGCAGTCGGACGGCTTCGTGGTCCTGCCGGGCGGCATCGGCACCCTGGAGGAGATCGTCGAGCTGCTGTCCTGGCGGCGGCTGGAGCTGCACCAGAAGCCGGTGGTGTTCCACAATCCGGGCGGCTTCTGGAAGCCGCTGTTCGACCTCTTCCAGCACACGGTGGACGCCAGGCTGACGCCGGCCAGCTTCATGGGCGCCTGGTCGGCGGTCGAGCGCGTGGACGAGATCGTGCCAGCCCTCTACGCCCAGGCCGGCGAGCCCATGCCCCCGTCGGAAGAGACCGAGGTCCTGAAGATCAGCTAGGCTCGGGCGGCCGGCGGCAGGAGTTCCGGTCGGGCCAGCAGCTTCTGGGCGGCGGGGTCCTTCGCCACCTCCTCGAACAGCCAGTCGCGGAAGGCCGCGATCTTGCGCGTCCGTCGCCGGTCGGCCGGATAGACCAGCCAATAGGCGTTGGGGCCGAAATAGACCTCGAAGGGCTGGAAGAGCCGTCCCTCGGCGATCTCGCGGCCGAACATCACCGGCGAGCCGATGGCCACGCCGCCGTTGGCCAGCGCGGCGGCCACCTCCAGGGTCTGGGTGTCGGCGGTGATGCCCGGGGCCGACGGCGGGTCGGCGTCGCCGAACCGGACGCCCGCGGCCTTGAACCACTGGCTCCACTCCCCTTCCCAGCCGATGCGGCGCGCGCGCAGCAGGTCGGCGGGCCTGGGATCGGGCCCAAGCTCGGCCATCGCCGCCGCCGAACAGAGCACGGTCTGGACCGCCGGGAACAGCAGCTTCGCCTCCAGTCCCGGCCAGACGCCGAGGCCGCCCCGGATCGCCACGTCGAAATCACCCCGCAGGAGGTCGGCCACCTTGTTGTCGGTGTCGAGGCGCACGGCGATCTTCGGATGCGCCACCTGGAAGGCGCCGAGCCGGCCGGCCAGCCACTGGGTCGCGAAGGTCTGCAGGGTGGTGATCGACAGCACGCCGTCGCCGGTGTCCGACAGGTCGGAGAGCGCGCCGCGCAGGGCCGTCATGGCCTCGGTGGCCGCCCGCGCCAGGCGCTCGCCCGCCGGCGTCAGCGCCACCTCGCGCGTCAGCCGGCGGAACAGGGGCTGGTCCAGCCGGCGCTCCAGCGCCTTCACCTGCCAGCTTACCGCCGCCTGGGTGATCCCCAGCTCCCCCGCGGCGCGCGTGAAGCTGCCCAGGCGGGCGGCGGCCTCGAACACGCGGATGGCGCTGAGCGGAATGCTGGCGAGCGGATCAGGCATAAGCAAGCCTTATGGGTACAGCAGGAGAACCCGTTTGTCGATCCGCGTTACCGGACCCATTTCTCCTCCCTACAACACGAGCCTAACCACAGGAGCGGGTCATGGAAGAGCTGCACAGGATCCATAAGGACGTTCCGTTCGGCTACTGGGTCCTCTGGATCGAGCCGGCGCTGCGCAGGTTGGCCCAGCGGACGCCGAAGCGGCGCCCCCTGCCGAAGCCGACGACGATCGCCTGCTAGAGCGCGTTAGGCGAAAGTGGGAGCGGTTTCGCCGCCAGAACGCGCTCTACACTTTTGAATCTAGAGCACGATTCAGCGGTCAGATGATTCCATCTGACCCCATCGTGCTCTAGGGGACGTTGGCCTCCAGCTCCTCGATCCAGACGCGGGCGGTCCCGTCCGAGGGCGCCCGCCAGTCGCCGCGGGGCGACAGGTTCCCGCCCGAGACCACCTTCGGCCCGTTGGGCATGGCCGAGCGCTTGAACTGGCTGATCTCGAAGAAGCGGAACAGGAACAGCGACAGCCACTTCCTGATGGCCGCCAGGTCGTAGGCGTTGCGCGCCTCCTCCGGGAAGTGCGGCGGCCAATGGCCGGCCCCCGCGTCCTTCCAGGCGTGCCAGGCCAGGAACGCCACCTTCGACGGCCGAAGCCCGTAGCGGGTGATCCAGTAGAGGTTGAAGTCCTGCAGCTCGTAGGGGCCGATCCTGGCCTGGGTGCTCTGGATGGCGCCCGTGGCGTCGGCCGGCACCAGCTCGGGCGAGATCTCTGTGTCCAGCACCGACAGCAGGACTTCGGAGGCCGCGGCGTCGAACTGCCCCGTCTTGGCGACCCAGCGGATCAGGTGCTGGATCAGCGTCTTCGCCAGCGAGGCGTTGACGTTGTAGTGGCTCATCTGGTCGCCGACGCCGTAGGTGCACCAGCCCAGGGCCAGCTCGGACAGGTCGCCCGTCCCCAGGACGAAGCCATTCCGCTGGTTGGCGAGGCGAAACAGGTAGTCGGTGCGCAGGCCCGCCTGCACGTTCTCGAAGGTCACGTCATAGACCGGCTCGCCCTTGGCGAACGGGTGGCCCAGGTCCTTGAGCAGCTGCTTCGCCGCCGGGCGGATGTCGATCTCCTCGGCCGTCACGCCGATGGCCTTCATCAGCGCCCAGGCGTTCGCCTTCGTCCCCTCGCTGGTGGCGAAGCCCGGCATGGTGAAGGCCAGGATGTTGGCGCGGGGCAGCCCCAGCCGGTCGAAGGCCTTGGCCGCGACGATCAGGGCGTGGGTGGAGTCCAGCCCTCCAGAGACGCCGATGGTGATGTGGCGGCTCTTCGTCGCCTCCAGGCGTTTGGCCAGGCCCGCCACCTGGATGTTGAAGGCCTCGTAGCAGTCCCTGTCGAGGCGCGCGGGGTCGTCCGGCACGAAGGGGAAGCGGTCGATGGGCCGCCGGAGGCCCACGTCCTTGAAGTGCGGCTTGTGGTCGAACCGCACGCGCCGGAAGCGCCGCTCGGGATGGCCGGCGGCGATCGCCGCGTCGTTGAACGTCGGCGTGCGCATCCGCTCCAGGCGCAGCTTCTCGACGTCGATGTCGGCCACCGCCATCTGGGCCTCGGTCGGGAAGCGGTCGGTGCAGGCGAGTTCGCGGCCCAGCTCATGAATGCTGGCCTGGCCGTCCCAGGCGAGGTCGGTGGTGCTCTCCCCCGGCCCGGCGGCGGAGTAGAGATAGGCCGCCTGGCAGCGGGTGGACTGGGACGCGCAGAGCAGCGCCCGCTCGTCGGCCTTGCCCACCACGATGTTCGAGGCCGACAGGTTGCAGAGGATCAGCGCCCCGGCCAGCGCCCCTTGCGTCGAGGGCGGGTTGGGCGCCCAGAAGTCCTCACAGATCTCGGCGTGGAAGATGAAATCCCTCAGGTCGCGGGCCTCGAAGACGAGGTCGGTCCCGAACGGCGTGGTCTGGTGGGCGATGTCGACGTCCAGGCCCTCCAGGCCCTGGCCCGGGGCGAACCAGCGCTTCTCGTAGTACTCGCGGTAGTTGGGCAGGAAGCTCTTTGGCACGACGCCCAGGATGCGTCCGCGCGCGATGACCACGGCGCAGTTGTAGAGCCGCCCGTTGCGGCGGACCGGCGCGCCCACCACCAGGACCGGCGCCAGCTTCTCGCTGGCCTCGGCCAGGACCGCGATCTCGGCCTCCACCCGGTCCAGCAGAGCGTCCTGCAGGTGCAGGTCGTCGATGGCGTAGGCGCTGATCCCAAGCTCCGGAAACAGCATCAGGTCGCAACCGGCGGCGTCCCCCTCCTTCGCCATGCGCAGGGTCTCGGCGGCGTTGAAACCCGGATCGCCCACCGCGACGCGCGGCGTGCAGGCCGCGACCCGGACAAAGCCGTGGGTGTGGATGGCGTAGAACGACTTGGTCACGACGGCTCCGTGTCCGGCCCGGGGAAATGCTCATTTTGAGCATATACTAGCCCGCCGATACGTCACGGCAAAGCCGCCACGCCCGCGCCCGTCCTTCAACGCCGCAGAAACGAAAACGGCCCCGAACAGGGGCCGTTCAATCAGTCGTCGCGGTGGACGCGTTCGCGGCGCTCGTGCCGCTCCTGGGCTTCCAGGCTGAGGGTGGCGATCGGCCGGGCCTCGAGCCGGGCGATGCCGATGGGTTCGCCAGTCTCCTCGCAGTAACCGTAGGAGCCGTCCTCGATCCGGCGCAGCGCCTCGTCGATCTTGGAGATCAGCTTCCGCTGACGGTCCCGCGTGCGGAGTTCAAGAGCCCGATCTGTCTCGGAAGAGGCGCGGTCGGCCAGATCCGGGTGGTTCTCGGTCTCGCTCTGGAGATGGGACAGCGTCTCGCGAGATTCGCGGAGAATGTCCTCTTTCCACTTCAGGAGCTTCTGCTTGAAATACTCAAGCTGACGCTCGTTCATGAACTCCTCGTCCTCGGAAGGACGGTATTCAGGACTCTCAGCCAGAACTGCGGCTGTCTTCATGAAAACCTCACGCCCCCTGGACGCCCTGAGACACGCGGGGGCTGTATAGCAAAACGAACGCCGGTTTCAACGGCAACCAGTCTCCGGGGCGATTACGCCGCACGGGCCGCCATTTCCAGCTTCGCCAGCTCTACCTCCGCGCGAGTCTCGATCTCGTCGAGGAGTCCTTCTAGCCGAGGATCTTCCGTCGAGGAACGCTCTTCGCGCACGGCCCTGCGCAAACGCTCGAGATCGTCCGGCCCGAGCTCGCCGCCGAGCAGCGCGACCTTGAGGCCTTCCAGGACGTCGAGGATGCGCCCCGCGCGGGCCACCGAGCGGCGGCGGCGCTCCAGGGGCGATCCTACCTCCTGCAGGGCGATGAGCGCCTCGACGCCCATGATCCCCGCCGCGGCCGACACGGCAGCCGCCTGGGCCGGCCCGTTCGCGCCGCCGGCCGCGGGGAGACGAAAGCCCTCGCCTCCCCCGCCGCGCGCCGGACGCGCGCCGGTGGTCGCGGATACGCCGCCTGCACCAGTGACTTTCATGGGTGGACGCCAACCCTCTCCAACCTGAGGTCGAGCTTCGCCGGCCAAACTTGCAGCATGGTTAACGGGCGGCAATTTCTGCCGGGGCGAAGACGCCGCGGCGGCAGATGCACCCTTTGTTTTTACTTGTATTTTTCGCCACCAGCCGACTGGCACGCCCCTCGCATGTGCGTGAGCGAAGCAGCTTCGCCAGGGTCCCCATGCGTCGGTTCAAAGCTCTCAGCGCCCTCCTCTTCGCCGTTCCCCTGGCCTTCGGCGGCGTGGCCGCCCAGCCGGCGTCCGCCAAGTCGCGGATCAAGGACATCGTCGAGTTCGAGGGGGTCCGTGAGAACATGCTGGTCGGCTACGGCATCGTGGTCGGCCTGAACGGCACGGGCGACGCCCTGCGCAACGCGCCCTTCACCAAGCAGAGCCTGGAAGCCATGCTGGAGCGCCTGGGGGTCAATACGCGCGACGCCCAGCTCAACACCAAGAACGTCGCCGCGGTGATGGTCACGGCCAAGCTGCCGGCGTTCGCCGCGCCGGGCTCCCAGATCGACGTCAGCGTCTCGGCGCTCGGCGACGCCAAGAGCCTGCAGGGCGGCTCGCTGCTGGTGACCCCGCTGCTGGGCGCCGACGGACGCGCCTACGCTGTGGCGCAAGGCACGGTGCAGACCGGCTCGGTCAGCGCCTCGGGCGCATCGGGCTCGTCGGTTTCCAAGGGCGTGCCGACCGCCGGGCGCATCGCCGGTGGGGCCAGCGTCGAACTGGAAACGGGCTTCCAGCTCGCCCACATGGACCAGATGCGCATGACCCTGCGCAATCCGGACTTCACGACGGCCCGGCGCATCGCCGACGCGATCAACGCCCGTTTCCCCGGCAGCGCGGTGGCCGAGAACCCCACCATCGTCTCGCTGCGGCCCGCCGGCGGTGACCTCATCGGCTTCATGGCCCAGGTCGAGAACCTGGCGGTCGAGCCGGACGCGCCGGCCAAGGTGGTCATCGACGAGGTCGCCGGCGTGATCGTCATGGGCGAGAACGTCCGCGTCTCCACCGTCGCCATCCAGCAGGGCAATCTGACGATCACCGTCCGCGAGCAGCCGGCGGTGAGCCAGCCCGGCCCCTTCGCCCGCACCGGCGAGACCGCGGTGGTTCCGCAGACCGACATCAGCGTCGACGAGGAGCGCGGCCGCCAGTTCCTGACCGTGAAGTCGGGCGCCTCGCTCTCCAACCTGGTGGCCGGGCTGAACGCCCTGGGCGTCACGCCCCGGGACATGATCTCGATCCTCCAGACCATCCGCGCCGCCGGCGCCTTGCAGGCCGAAATCGAGGTGATGTGATGAGCGACCTGGCCGTCCCCCCCGCCTTCACCATGACGCCAGTCACGCCCTCGGCGGCCGAGCTCGCCAAGCGCGCCAAGATCCGCGACACCGCCGAGGAGTTCGAGGCCCAGTTCCTGTCGGTGATGCTGCAACCGATGTTCGAGGGGACCGACGTCGAGGGCCCCTTCGGCGGCGGCCCGGGCGAGACCATGTTCCGTTCCCTCATGACCGAGGCCATGGGCAGGCAGATGGCCCGCCACGGCGGCATCGGCCTGGCCGACACTGTCCAACGTGAAATCCTCAAGCTCCAGGGGCTCGCCTGATGGCCATCGCCGCCAGCAACGCCGAAGACCGCGTCGAACAGCTCATCATCCTGACCGAGCGCCTGACCGAACTCGTGGCCGAGCAGGCCCAGGCCTTCGAGCAGCGCCGCCCGCAGGACGCCGCCGCCCTGCACGAGGAGACCAGCCGCCTGGCCAATCTCTACCGGCACGAGTCCGCCCGGGTGCGGGCCGACCCCACCCTGGTGTCCGGCGCGCCCCTGGCCCAGCGCACCCGCCTGGTCCGCGCGACCGAGGCCTTCGACGCCGTGCTCGCCCGCCAGGGCCGCGCGCTCGAGGCCGCCAAGACGGTGACCGAGGGCCTGGTGAAGGCCATCGCCGAGGAAGTCGCCAAACAGCGGACGCGCGGCGTCTCCTACGGCCCCTCGGCCCGCGCCTCGACCGACGGGACGGCCACGGCCATCACGCTCAACCAGCGGGCCTAGGGTCCAAATTCATCGGCAGCCGTCCGACCCGTCCTCTCTCCTGCCCCAGTGGGGGAGGAGAGAAAGGGGGCTCCCGGCTCTTCGGATGGTCTTTGCGGGCCTTCGAATATCCCATTGGGCCTAGAGCTTCAGCAGGCCCCGCAGCTCGGCCCCGTTCGCCGCCATTTCCGCGATGGTGCAGTCGTCCAGCACGGTCAGGTAGGCCTCTAGGGCCGCGTTCAGCTTGTGCTTCAGCCGGCACACCGGCGGCCCCAACGCCTATTCGGGCGCCGACATGCGCCGCGGCCACGCCCACCTCGTCGCCCGCGGCCTGGACGACAGCCACTTCGACGCCGTGGTCGAGAACCTGGCCGCCACCCTGAAGGAGCTGGGCGTCGGCGACGCCGAGATCGGCGAAGTCGCGAACATCGCCGAGAGCGTCCGCGACGACGTCCTGGGCCGCGCGAAGGCCGCCTGAACGTCAAACGCTTGTTTGCCCCGGCGTAACGGGGCTACCTTGTGCGGGCCGTCGGATGTTCCGGCGGCCTGCGTTCTCAGGGCGGGGTGAGATTCCCCACCGGCGGTAATGCCCTCCGAAGCCTCGGCGAAGGAGGGACGAGCCCGCGGGCGCCTGGGCCTTCGCCATAGGAAGGTTCCAGGGACGAGCAGACCCGGTGCGATCCCGGGGCCGACGGTATAGTCCGGTTATGAGAACGGTCGCGTCGTCGCGGGCGGAATCCGTCCGCGCGCGTGCGCGGCCTCTCCCTGAGTCGTGGTTCCTTCAGACCCGGTCAGGGAGAAGACCATGACCCAAATCCAGCACGTTCCCCACGAGTACCCCACCGCCAACGGCGCCTTCCGCGCCGCGCGCGTCGCCTTCGTCCATTCCCTCTGGCACGGGGAGATCGTGCGCGAAGCCCTCGCCGGCTTCCGCGAGGAGATGGAGGCCCTGGGCTTCCCGCCCGGCGCCATCGACGTCTTCGAGACGCCCGGCGCCTTCGAGATTCCGCTGCACGCCCAGACGCTTGCCCGCACCGGCCGGTACGCCGCCATCGTGGCGGCGGGCTTCGTGGTGGACGGCGGCATCTACCGCCACGAGTTCGTGGCCGAGACGGTGATCCGGGCCCTGATGCAGGTGCAGCTTGCCACGGAAACGCCGGTCTTCTCGGTCGTGCTCACGCCGCATCACTTCCACGAGCACGACGTCCACCAGCGCTTCTTCCACGGCCATTTCCGGGTGAAGGGCGCCGAGGCCGCCCGGGCCTGCCAGGGCGCGCTGGAGAGCCTCGCCCGCATCGCGGGAGCGGCGTGATGGACGTGCTCGACATCCCGGCGGGGTTTTCGCCCCACGACCGCGGGAGCCCGCTCACCGAGCCGTGGGAGCCGCTCTTCAGCCGCACGGCCGGCGACACCGTGATCCTCGGCCTGCGGGCGGGATCGGCCCACACCAACAGCCGCGGCTTCGTCCACGGCGGGCTGATCGGGGCCCTCGCCGACAACGCCATGGGCCTCTCCTGCGCCCGCCGGCTGGGCGGCGTGGCGAGCCTCGTGACGGTGAACCTCAACGTGGACTTCCTCGGGAGCGCCCTGGTCGGCCAGTGGCTGGAGTTCGACACCGTGTTCGTGCGGCCGGGCTCGACGCTCTGCTTCGCCCAGGCGTTCGTCACCGCCGACGGCCAGCCCTGCGCGCGGGCCAACGGCGTGTTCCGCGTGGTGCGGAGGATGCAAGGATGACCTGTTACGTCATGGCCCGGGTGGCGATCCACGACCGGGAGCCCTACGGCCGCTACGCCGCAGCCTTCATGCCGGTGCTGAGGCAGTACGGCGGACGCCTCCTCGTCTCCAACGAGACGCCGGAGGTGCTGGAGGGCCCGTGGGACGGCCGCAAGCTCGTCCTCATGGCCTTCGAGAGCCGGGAGGCGGCCCTGACCTGGGCAGGTTCGCCGGAGTACCGGAAAATCGCCGAAGACCGCATCGCCGGCTCGGAAGCCATCGTGGTGCTGTCGGAGGAGCTCTAGAGCCGCACCTCGCGCACGACGCCGACGGCCTCCAGGAAGTCGGCGTCGTGGCTCACCACCAGCAAGGCGCCGTCGTAGCCCCGCAAGGCCGCCTCGACGGCGCCGATGCTGTCCAGGTCGAGATGGTTCGTGGGCTCGTCCAGGATCAGCAGGCCGGGCGGCCGGTCGCCCAACAGCACGCAGGCGAGCGCCGCGCGCAGCCGCTCGCCGCCGCTCAGCGCCGAGACGGTCTTGTCCGCCGCCACGTTGCGGAACAGGAAACGCGCCAGAGCCGCCCGCGCGGCGTTCTCGGTGGCGCGGGGATTGAGCCTGCGGAAGGCCTCGACCAGCATCTCCTCGCCGCGCAGCAACGCCGTCTTCTGGTCGAGGAAGGCGGCGGGGACGCCCCGCACGACGCGGCCGGCCGTGGGCTCCAGGTCGCCGGCCGCCAGCCGGATCAGCGTCGTCTTGCCCGAGCCATTGGGACCGGTCACCGCCATCCGCTCGGGGCCTGCGATCCTGAACGACAGGCCGGAGAACACCGGCGTCCCGCCCGGCCAGGCGAAGCCGACATCCTCGAAGGCCAGCACGGTCCTGCCGGCCGCCAGGCCCGACGGCGGCGGATCGAAGGCCAGGCGCCGCACGCGCTCCACCCGCGCCTCGGCCGCCTGGAGAGCCTGGGCGGCGTTGGCCTTCAGCCGCTCGGCCAGGCGCGCCTGGCGCCCGCCGCTGGCCTCGGCCCGCTCGGCGCGGAAATCGAGAAGGATCTTCGGATCGCTGGAGCCCATCCGGGACCGCCGCCCGGCCGCGTCGCGCCGCGCCTTCCGCTCGGCGGCGACCTGGGCCTCGCGGGCCACGCGGGCCAGGTCCTTCTCGGCGTCGGCCAGCGCGCGCCGGGCGGCCGCCTCGGCCTCGGCCCTTCGCTCGGCGTAGAGGTCGTAGCCGCCGCCGTGGACCTCGGCGCCCAGGCCGGTCAGCTCCACGATGCGATCCATCCGGCGCAGCAGCGCCCGGTCGTGGCTGACCACGATCGCGCCCCCCTTCCAACGGCCCAGCACCTCGGCGACCAGGACGCGGGCCTCGGCGTCCAGGTTGTTGGTCGGCTCGTCCAGGATCAGCAGGTCCGGCTCGGCGGCGATCAGGCCCGCCAGCGCCGCCCGCGTCGCCTGTCCTCCGCTCAGGGTCGCCGCCGGGCGGTCGGGGTCGAGGCCTGGAAGCCCCACGTCGGCCAGGGCGGCCTCCAGCCGCGGTTCGAGCGTCCAATCGGCCTGGGCGAGGTCGTCGTCCGTCCCCTGCCCGGCCTCGACGCGGCGGAGCCGGGCCAGCGCCTCGGCCACGCCCAGCAGATCGGCCACGGCCGCCCCGGGCGGCGGGGCCAGGGCCTGTCGCAGCACGCCAAGCCGCCCGCGCACGCTCACGCTTCCGCCCGAGGGCTGAAGCTCGCCCAGGATCAGGCGGACGAGCGTGGTCTTGCCCACGCCGTTGCGCCCCACGAGGCCGGTGCGTTCGGCCCCGAAGGCGAGGGTCAGGTTGTCGAGGAGACGCCGGCCGTCAGGGGCGGCGTAGTTCAGGGAATCGAGGGTCAGGAAGGCGGGCATGGTCGACCGTGTGCGCGAGGACGTGGCGGGCGGAGCGGATGTCCGTCGTCAGGCGCATGGGCGATCTCCTTCGCTGGCCCCTCATCTAGGCGCGGACCCCGCCGGAGCCAAGGCTTCCGGATTCGCGGCTTTCGGACCCGCCATTCGCGCGGCGCCTTGAGGTCGGGGGCCGCATCGCCGACCTAGGCCGCATGAACGCCCCGGACTGGTCCCGCATCGAAGCCGAACTCGACGCCCACGGCTGCGCCCTGATCCCCCGCCTGCTGGACGCGGACGCCTGCGCCGAGATCGCCGGCTGGTACGACCGGCCCGAGCTGTTCCGCAGCACGGTCGTCATGGCCCGGCACGGCTTCGGGCGCGGCGAGTACCGCTACTTCCGCTACGACCTGCCGCCGCGCGTGCAGGCGCTGCGCACGGACCTCTATCCGCCGCTGGCCGCCATCGCGAACCGCTGGAACGCGGCCATGGGCCTGCCCGCGCGCTTCCCGGCCGAGCATGCGGACTTCCTCGCCCGCTGCC
Organism: Phenylobacterium sp.; assembly: GCF_046463815.1. Classification (GTDB taxonomy): domain Bacteria; phylum Pseudomonadota; class Alphaproteobacteria; order Caulobacterales; family Caulobacteraceae; genus Phenylobacterium. Next base: position 51,990 of record NZ_JBKBRO010000004.1, read on the forward strand.
ACGCCGCCGGCCAGACGCGGCCCACGCCGCTGCTGCTGCGCTACGGCGCCGGCGACTACAACTGCCTGCACCAGGACCTCTACGGCGAGCACGTCTTCCCGCTGCAGGTCGCCGTGCTGCTGTCCGAGCCGGGCCGCGATTTCGAGGGCGGCGAGTTCGTGCTGACCGAGCAGCGCCCGCGCATGCAGTCCCGCGCCGAGGTCGCGCCCCTGCGCCAGGGCGACGCCCTCGTCTTCGCCGTCCATCACCGCCCGGTGCGCGGCGCGCGCGGCGTCTATCGCGTCAACCTGCGCCATGGCGTGAGCCGCCTGCGCGCCGGCCGCCGCCACACCCTGGGCGTCATTTTCCACGACGCCGCCTGACCACCCCGAGCCCCAGGAGACCCGCCCATGCCGTTCGTCGTCACCGGCCTGCCCATCGAGGACTTCCGCCCCCTGTTCGGCCTCTCGGACGCGGAACTCGCCGCGGGCGGCGTCCAGCGGATGGCGGTGACCTCGCCGGTCGGCTTCCCCTGCCGCATCACGCTGGAGGACCGTCCCGTGGGCGACACGGTGCTCCTCATGAACTACGAGCACCAGCCGGCCGACACGCCGTTCCGCGCCTCGCACGCGATCTTCGTCGGGGAACAGGCGCCCGAGACCCGCCGCTACGTGGACGAACTGCCGCCGGTGCTGACGGCGCGGCCCTTCACGTCCCTGCGCGCCTTCGACGCCGACGGCATGATGACCGATGGCCAGTTGATCCCGGTCGCCGAGCTGAAGGCGGCCGTCGAGCGGATGCTGGAACAGCCGGGCGTCGCCTACCTCCATGCCCATTACGCCGGTCGCGGCTGTTACGCCGCCCGGATCGAAAGAATGTGAGGATCGCAACCAACGTTCGCGAAACGGGTTTCGCCGTCCTGTTCGACGGAGGAGACCAAAGGACGTGGCCGTTTCGCTTAAGGTTCTGGGGGTAATCGCCGCCTTGGGAGCCGGGGCTGGGGCCGCGCCCCTGCCCGCCCTGGCCCAGCCGGGGACGGGGCCGGAGGTCCGGCCGGCGAAGGCCGTGCGGGCCGAACGCCCAGCGTCACCGAAGCCGTCGGCGACGGTCCAGCGGGCCCGGCCGATCCGCCTGGTGATCCGCGCCGATCGCGAGGTCCCGAACGTCGACATCCCCGTGAAGGACGCCTGGACCGACGACGAGGGCTTCCAGATCCGCGCCGCGAAGGTCGCCTACACGCGCCGGTTCTGACGCCGCGCCCTCACGGGCAGCCGGGATGGTCCGTGGGGCAGAGGAACAGCCTGTTCTGCAGCGCCGGAGGGGCGTTTCCCTGGCGCAGCATCTCTCCAAGCTCGAGCTGCAGGTCCCGCGCCCTCGGCCCCTCCACGGTCATCTCGCGCCGATAGGCCTCGACCCGGTCGCCGGTCTGCCGGCGGTACTCGTCCGTGATGCGGATCACATCGTCCGGCGTGCGGGCGTCGCGAAGCTGCTGGGTCGGCGGATTGTCCAGCGCGGCCTCCACCTGCATCACCATGGTGGCGACGGTGGCCACGCCGCGCAGCACGTTCAGCGTGTTCATCAGGCCATCGACCCGCTGGGCGCGGCGCAGCTCCTGGTCCAGGCGGGTCTGGATCTCCCGCACCTTGTCGCGCTGCTGGCGGTACTGGAGGTATTGGCGGTCGAGCCGTTCGCGCCGCTCGGCGTTGGCCGTCTCGCGCCTGAGCTGCTTGACCATGCCTTCGAGCACGCGGGCCCGGTGGTCCTCGAGGCTGGCGCGGGCGACGGCTACGTCGGCGAGCTGGGCCAGCGCCTCCTGACGGACGGTGCCGGCGAACCCCTCGCCCGGCGGGATCTCGGCTGGCCGCAGCTTCAGGGCGCCGGTCCATGTGCGGTGCGGTTCGACCCAGATGAAGAAGGACGAGTCCGGGTCGAACTGAAAGGTCGGCAAGGGCGCCTCGAGGCTGGTGCGGAGCGTGCTGGCCGCGTAGGCGTCGGCGGGCGTGGCGCCCACGCCGTGCATCACCGGCCCGCCCAGCGGACGGCGCTGCCATCCGGTCGGCCCGGCCGTCTTCTGGACCCGCTGCTCGATCAGGAAGCCACGCTGGCCGCTCCACTTGAGCGCGGCCTCCATGGCCTTGCGGTTGGTCACCACCTCGTCGCGCATCCGCTTGCGGTCGGCCAGGTCCGTGAGGCGCTGGTTGTAGTATTCGATGACGTCGCCGAGATCGCCGTCGAACTGCGGCGTCCAGGGTTGGGGCAGCGGCTGGGCGGCGGCCGCCCCGGCGACCCCCAGGACCAGCAGCACGGCCAGGATCAGGTTGCGCATCGTCAGCCCCCCAGGGTCGCTCGGAAGTCCGCCAACTGGCGGCGGGTATGGTCCAGCAGGGCCTCGGCGTGCAGCGTCAGCGCGATCTGGGCCCGCTGTTCGTTGGCCTTCGCCAGGGCGACGCCCAGCGCCGACTTGTGCTGGTCCTGGAGGAACGGATAGGCCTGCTCGACGTACTGGTAGGTCCGCGCGGCCGGCAGTTCCGAGATGCCGCCCTGGGACGGAATGCGGCGGATGTCGCATTTGCGCCCGGCAGGCGGACCCAGGCTGGCCGAAGAGCGCGTGGTCGCCATGTCCAGCTCGACCTGTTCGAACAGGAACACGCCGAGGGTGGGGTTCTCGACCAGCTTGACCGACCGCGAGCCCATGTAGCCGCCCGGGCAGATCGATCCCAGGAGGCGGCGGGCGCCGATGCTGGTCGGGCCGTTCTGCCCGCCCTCGGTGATCACGTCCATGACGCAGAGAAAGGCGCAGGGCGACACGTCGACCTCGTCGACGCGCTGGGCGGCCGAGAGCTTCATCCTGCCCAGGTCCATCTTCGCGGCCAGCGGGTTCGACTGGATCGCGGCCTCGATGAGGCTGTCGTGCGCGGCGACCGCCTCGGCCCGCCGGGTGGGAATGGAGCCCGCCAGGCCGGGGCGCATCATCAGGTCGATCCAGTTCGAGTAGTCGACCAGGCGCGAACGGATGATCGGCGTCGGAAACCGCAGGTGCGACAGGCAGGCGATCTCCAGCGCCATGCTGATGGGCAGCACCATGGCCGCCTCGGGCCCGCGCCCGTAGTCCAGCACCGTCAGCGTCGAGCGGCGGTCGGCCGCCCGGCTCAGGATATCGGCGAGCTGGCGACGCACCGGCTCGCTCTCCAGGACCGAGGGCGAGGCGACATAGGCCCTGAGGAACGAGTTGTAGTCCCCGGCCCCGCCGCGGATCTGGGCGATGAGCTGGTCGCCGTACTGGCGCCGCACGATCTCGCGCACCTGGGCCGGCAGGTCGGCGATCGCCTCCTCGATGCGCCCAAGGCTCGCCTGCACCTGTTCGAGCTGGCCGATCACCACGGTGAGCAGTTCGAACTGGGCGCGCAGCATGGCCGACAGCCCGCCGTCGCCCTTTTTCACGAAGCCCTGGATCAGGCCGATCGACGTGCTGGCGATCATCGCCACGGTCATGGGATCGACCGCCGCCACGCTGGAGCGCGGACCCGCGCCGATCGCGCCCCCCAGGCCCGCCGCCAGGGCGGTCATCATCTGCCGTCTGTTCAAGGCGCCGTCCCCCCATGCCGCGCGCCGGCGCCCTACCCCAAGGGGAAGACTACCGCAGTGGTTGAAAAGAGGAAGGGGTCAATCTGCGCGACCGCTCGCCTCGAGCCAGGCGGCCGCCACCAGGTCCCCCACGCCGTAGCTGAACATGCGGTCGCGGCCGCACCAGGGCAGCCAGTAGCGGCTGTCGGTGAACTGGTAGGCGCCCGGCCGGCCGGGGGGCGAGACCAGGTGGGTCATCTCGTGGGCCAGGGTGTTGAGGAACAGGGCCCGGACGGCCCGGTCGGGCGAGGCGGCGTGATCGAACCACCCCGGCCGAATCCGCATGGTGCGGTTCGCGACGTCGGTCATGGCGATGGTGGAGCTCCAGCCGGCCTTCTCCGCCTGGAGCGTGAAGTCGGGCACACCCTCGCTGAGCCGGGCGAGGCCTTCACCGCCGCCGATCCGGTTGGCGCGGGACCACGGCGCGACCGGGCACCCCGTCAGCCACGTCCCGGCCCGCAGCCGGGCCTGGAACGCATCCGAGGCCAGGATCGCGCAGACGTCCTTGAGCGCCGCGCCGGCGGCCTCGGCCTGCGCCGGCGTCAGGCCGTCGAGACGGGCGGTGGGACAGCGGAAGGGCCTGGCCGCATCCGGAACGGCCGCTTCCGCCGCCGCGGCCGGCGCCGGGGTCGCCATCAGCGTCAGGACCGCGCCCAACGCGGCGATCCGGCTCCCGCGGACGATCGTCATGCCCGTCTCCTTCCTGCCCCCGCAAACAAGCCACGGCGGGGCCGCGGCGGCAATCCGGCGTCCTGTTGCCACCATGGTGTCAGCAGGCCTGCGGCGCAGGCCGCGCCGAGCCTTTGTTCCTTTTGTGTTCCCGTGTTACGCCTGACTCGCGTTCCCTACATTAGGCGGTCTCGCCGCGGGGGAGCTTCCACGGCGCCAAGAGTGTTTCCGGGACAAGATGGCCGACCACCAGAACTTCATCCGCGTGCGCGGGGCGCGTGAGCACAATCTGAAGGACGTCAACGTCGACATCCCGCGCGGGGAGCTGGTCGTGCTGACCGGCCTGTCGGGCTCGGGCAAGAGCTCGCTCGCCTTCGACACCATCTACGCGGAAGGGCAGCGGCGCTACGTCGAGAGCCTGTCGGCCTACGCCCGCCAGTTCCTGGAGCTGATGAGCAAGCCCGACGTGGACCTCATCGAGGGCCTGTCGCCGGCCATTTCCATCGAGCAGAAGACCACCAGCCGCAATCCGCGCTCGACGGTCGGCACGGTCACCGAGATCCATGACTACATGCGCCTGCTCTGGGCGCGGGTGGGCGTGCCCTATTCGCCGGCCACGGGCCTGCCCATCGAGAGCCAGACCGTCAGCCAGATGGTCGACAAGCTGGCGGCCATCGACGAGGGGACCCGCCTCTACCTGCTGGCGCCCGTCGTGCGCGGCCGCAAGGGCGAGTACCGCAAGGAGATCGCCGAGTGGCAGAAGGCGGGCTTCCAGCGCCTCAAGATCGACGGTGAGTTCTATCCGATCGAGGACGCGCCCGCCCTCGACAAGAAGCTCAAGCACGACATCGACGTGGTCGTGGACCGGCTGGTCGCCAAGCCCGGCCTGGAGGGCCGCTACGCCGACAGCCTGGAGACGGCGCTGCGCCTGGCCGACGGCATCGCGGTCGCCGAATGGGCGGACCTAGAGCCCGGCCAGACCGAGCCCAGGCGGCTGATCTTCTCCGAGAAGTTCGCGTGCCCCGTCTCGGGTTTCACGATCAGCGAGATCGAGCCGCGCCTCTTCTCGTTCAACAATCCCTACGGCGCGTGCCCGGTCTGCGACGGCCTGGGCGCCAAGCTCGCCTTCGACGCCGACATGGTCGTGCCGGACAAGGACCGCAGCCTGCACAAGGGCGCCATCGCCCCTTGGGCCAAGGGGCCCTCGCCGCTCTACACCCAGACGCTCCAGGCGCTGTCGCGCCACTATGGCTTCTCGATGGACGAGCCGTTCTGGAAGCTGCCGGAACAGGCCCGCAAGGTGATCCTCTACGGCTCGGGCGACGAGAAGATCCGCTTCATCTACGACGACAACGCGCGCAAGTACGAGGTCAACAAGACCTTCGAGGGCGTGCTGCCGAACCTGGAGCGCCGCTGGCGCGAGACGGACTCGGCGTGGGTGCGCGAGGAACTGGGCCGCTACCAGTCCGAGACGCCCTGCGAGGCCTGCGAGGGCTATCGCCTGAAACCCGAGGCCCTGGCGGTGAAGATCGCCGGCCAGCACATCGGCCAGGCCTCGCGGCTGTCCATCCGCCATGCCCAGGAATGGTTCGAGAGCCTGGAGGGCCAGCTCACCGACAAGCAGATGGAGATCGCCCGGCGGATCCTGAAGGAGATCAACGACCGCCTGCGGTTCCTGGTGAACGTCGGCCTCGACTATCTGAACCTCAGCCGCGCCTCGGGCACGCTGTCGGGCGGCGAGAGCCAGCGCATCCGCCTGGCCAGCCAGATCGGCTCGGGCCTGACCGGCGTGCTCTACGTGCTGGACGAGCCGTCCATCGGCCTGCACCAGCGCGACAACACCCGCCTGCTCACCTCGCTGAAGGGCCTGCGCGACCTCGGCAACTCCGTCCTGGTCGTCGAGCATGACGAGGAGGCGATCCTGACCGCCGACCACGTCATCGACATGGGCCCGGCCGCCGGCGTCCACGGCGGCGAGATCATCGCCCAGGGGACTCCCGCCGACATCATGGCCAACCCGGCCAGCCTCACCGGCCAGTACCTCTCGGGCGCCCGCGAGATCGCCGTGCCCGAGCAGCGGCGCCCCATCTCCAGGAAGAAGGTGCTGCGCGTCGTCGGCGCGCACGGCAACAACCTGAAGACCATCACCGGCGAGATCCCCGTCGGGACCTTCACCTGCATCACCGGCGTCTCGGGCGGCGGCAAGTCCACCTTCACCATCGAGACGCTCTACAAGGCCGCCGCGCGCCGGCTGCACAACGCCTCGGACGCGCCGGCCCCCCACGAGCGGATCGAGGGGCTGGAGCACTTCGACAAGGTCATCGACATCGACCAGTCGCCGATCGGGCGCACCCCGCGCTCGAACCCGGCCACCTACACCGGCGCCTTCCAGCCGATCCGGGACTGGTTCGCCGGCCTCCCCGAGGCCAAGGCCCGCGGCTACGGCCCCGGGCGCTTCAGCTTCAACGTGAAGGGCGGCCGCTGCGAGGCCTGCCAGGGCGACGGCCTGATCAAGATCGAGATGCACTTCCTGCCGGACGTGTACGTCACCTGCGACGTCTGCCACGGCCGCCGGTACAACCGCGAAACGCTCGAGATCATGTTCAAGGGCAAGAACATCGCCGACGTCCTCGACATGACCGTCGAGGAGGCCGCCGACTTCTTCAAGGCGGTGCCGCCGATCCGCGAGAAGATGGAGACGCTGAAGCGCGTCGGCCTCAGCTACGTGAAGGTCGGCCAGCAGGCGACCACGCTCTCCGGCGGCGAGGCCCAGCGGGTGAAGCTGTCGAAGGAGCTGTCGCGCCGGGCCACCGGCAAGACGCTCTACATCCTCGACGAGCCCACAACGGGCCTGCACTTCGAGGACGTGAAGAAGCTGCTGGAGGTGCTCCACGAGCTGGCCGACCAGGGCAACACCGTGGTGGTGATCGAGCACAACCTCGACGTCGTGAAGACCGCCGACTGGATCGTCGACTTCGGACCCGAGGGCGGCGACGGCGGCGGGGAGATCGTGGCGGCGGGAAGCCCCGAAGAGGTGGCCGCCAATCCGCGGAGCTGGACCGGCCGCTACCTCGCCGAGCTGCTGGAGCGCCACCGCCAGCGCGCGGGCGTCCGCAAGAAGGCGCTGGTCGGCGCCTGAAGTCCGGTTACCTTGCCGGAAACCATCGGGAGGGAAGGCCTTGAAGCTCTATGGCGCGCCGAAGCCGGCGCCGAACCCCAGGCGGGTGCGGATCTTCCTCGCCGAGAAGGGCGTCGACCTGCCAGAGACGCCGGTCAGCCTGATGAAGGGCGAGCACAAGTCGCCCGACCATCGGGCGCGCAACAGCCTGGGCCAGGTCCCGACGCTGGAGCTGGACGACGGGACCTGCATCTCGGAGACGGTCGCCATCTGCCGCTACTTCGAGGAGGTGCGGCCCGAGCCGCCGTTGTTCGGACGCACGGCGGTTGAGAAGGCGCTGGTCGACATGTGGGTGCGCCGCGTGGAGTTCACGGTGATGGCGCCCGTCGGCGCGTTCTGGCGGCACGCCCATCCCCTGACGGCCCGGCTGATCACCCAGTTCAAGGATTACGGCGAGTCGAACCGCGAGGGTTACACGGCCGCGCAGCGGTGGCTGGATCGCGAGCTGGCGGACCGGCCCCACCTGACGGGCGACGACTTCACCATCGCCGACATCTGCCTGCTGACGACGGTGGACTTCGCCGAGTGGATCGGCCTGCCGCTCCTGGAGGAGGCCGCCAACCTGCGGGCCTGGCGCGACCGGGTCGCCGCACGGCCCAGCGCCAGCGCCTAGGCCGCCGGCGGCGGCTGGCTGGTCAGCGCCCGGTAGGCGTAGGCCCCGGGGGCGGCGATCACCGCGTACCAGAAGGCGCTGAACACACTGGAGACCAGCATGTAGGCCACGCGGATCGGCTGGAAGTAGGCCGACAGGGTCTGTTCCTCGGGCAGGGCGAAGGTCTGCCACACGTCGGCCAGGCTGCCGCCCGAGACCATCACCGCGATGCCCGCCGCCGGCAGGAAGACCAGGATCGCCACCAGGGCGACCACCACGATCAGCGACAGCGTCAGCACATAGGCGCCGGCGAGGCGCCAGAACTGGCCGCGCGTCACGGTCCAGGAATCGAAGAGGGCCAGCTTCTCGCGGTCGAAGGTTATGACCGGAGCCAGCGACAGGCGGACCCCGACGAAGACGGTGAGGCCCACCGCGCAGAGCCAGGCCAGCGTGCCGACGAACATGGCGACGCCTTCGCCCAGGCCCGACACCAGCATGACCAGGATCATGCCGACCAGGGTGATCGCGGCCATGAAGAGGGCGAAGAGCACGACGTAGATCAGGGCCAGAGCCATCAGCCGGAACTCGACGGGCCCGACGCGGAACAGGCGGATCGAGCCCGTCTGGCCCCGCAGCAGGACGCGGTAGATGGCCGCCGCCATCATGCACTGCACCAGCAGGCTGAAGAACAAGAGCGGCGACAGGATGGTCAGGGCCTCGAAGAACGGCCCGGCCTCCAGCGTCTCCTGCCCGCCCAGGGCCGCGAGCGCGGCGCGGGCCTCGTCGGGCATGTTCACCTCGATGACGACCTGAAGGACGCTGACCAGGAACATGAAGATGCTGGCGGCCAGGAGCTTCCGCGGACGCTCCCTGGCGATCCGAAACCCTTCAAGCGCGGCGTCCGTCGCCGAAAACCCAGCCATTCTCGTCCCTTGGCCCGACGCCTTGACGGCGCGATTCGAGCCGCTCCTTCAGATGCGTAATTGGCGCGCACCCTGCCAAGCGCGCAAGGCCCCGCTCGCGATCCACACCGATCGTTGCTAGTTAGCCACGCATGTCGATGACCCCTATCCATGTCGTGGGCGGCGGCCTGGCCGGCTCCGAGGCCGCCTGGCAGATCGCCCAGGCCGGCGTGCCCGTCGTGCTGCACGAGATGCGCCCGGTGCGCGGCACCGACGCCCACCAAACCGACAAGCTGGCCGAGCTCGTCTGCTCCAACTCGTTCCGCGCCGACGACTGGACCGGCAACGCCGTGGGCCTGCTGCACGCCGAGATGCGCCGGTTGGGCTCGATCATCATGGCCGCGGGCGACGCCCACCAGGTGCCGGCCGGCGGCGCGCTCGCCGTGGACCGCGAAGGCTTCTCCCAGGCCGTCACCGAGCGGCTGGAGTCCCATCCGCTGGTCACCATCGCCCGCGAGGAGGTCGCCGGCCTGCCGCCGCGCGACTGGGACAGCGTCATCCTGGCCACCGGCCCCCTCACCTCGCCCGCGCTGGCCGAGGCGATCCTCAAGCTTACCGGCGAGGACCAGCTCTCGTTCTTCGACGCCATCGCGCCGATCGTGACCTTGGAGTCCATCGACATGGACGTGGCCTGGCGCCAGTCGCGCTATGACAAGGAAGGCCCCGGCGGCGACGCGGCCGCCTACATCAACTGCCCGATGAACCAGGCGCAGTACGAGGCCTTCATCGACGCCCTGCTCAAGAGCCCCAAGTCCGAGTTCAAGGAGTGGGAGCACGTCCCCTACTTCGACGGCTGCCTGCCCATCGAGGTGATGGCCGAGCGCGGCCGCGAGACCCTGCGTCACGGCCCCATGAAGCCGGTCGGCCTGACCAACGCCCACAGGCCCGACGAGAAGCCCTGGGCCGTCGTGCAGCTTCGCCAGGACAATGCGCTCGGCACGCTGTGGAACATGGTGGGCTTCCAGACCAAGCTGAAGCACGGCGCCCAGACCGAGGTCTTCCGGATGATCCCCGGCCTGGAAAAGGCCGTCTTCGCCCGGCTGGGCGGCCTGCACCGCAACACCTTCATCAACAGCCCGCGCCTGCTGGATCGGGCCCTGCGCCTGAAGGCCCAGCCGCGCCTGCGCTTCGCGGGCCAGGTGACCGGCGTCGAGGGCTATGTGGAGAGCGCCGCCGTGGGCCTGCTGGCCGGCCGCTTCGCCGCCGCCGAGCGGCTGGGCCGTCCCGTGGTCCCGCCGCCGCCGACCACGGCCCTGGGCGGGCTGATCGGCCACATCACCGGCGGCCACCTGGAGGCCGGTAGCGGCTCCTTCCAGCCCATGAACATCAACTACGGCCTGATCCCGCCCATGGAGCCGCCCAAGCGCGACGCCGAGGGCCGCCGTCTGGGGGCCAAGGAGAAGACCCGGCTGAAGAAGCGCATGGTCGGCGAACGCGCGCTCTCCGACCTCGACGCCTGGCTGGGCGAAGCCCAGGCGGTCGCGGCGGAATAACCTTCCCTCCCCGTCTGGGGAGGGACAGGCCGCGAAGCGGCCAGGGTGGGGAGGTGTCGACCAGGCGCGTCACCGGCCGATCCCGGCGCCCGGTGCACACTGCCCCACCCTCGCTCGTCTGCGACGAGCATTTCCCTCCCCATTAAGGGAGGGAAGCTAGATCCGTCCCCGCGCCACCGCCCAGATCATCCGCAGGCGGTCCAGCACGGCCGACCGCCGACGCCCCGCGAGCGCCGCGTGCGCCACGGCCGGGAAGGCCGCCGCCGGCAGCGACCGCACCGCCTGGCGGGCGCCCTCCAGCGTCCGGGCGGACGTCCCCGCCAGCCGGGGCTGATCGGCGGCGCGGCGGGCCAGCGACCAGGCGGTCCCGGCCGCCCGGGCGGGTCCCGTCCCGGCCCCCGGCGCGAGGATCATGGCGGCCAGCTCGGCGGCCAGGCCCCCGGTGTCCCGCGCCCACTCCAGCGCCTCGTTGGGCTTCATCGGCGCGGTGTCGAGCTCGCGGTAGCGGGCGTCGATCATCGTCTCCAGCGGCGCCTTGGGCAGGCCGCGCCGGCGCACCACGTCGGCCAGGGCCTGGACCGTGGGATGCCGTCGGGGCGGATGGCCGTCGTAGATCTCGTCCAGCGCCTCGCGCCACCACGTCAGGCGGATCTCCCCAAGCAGGGCGTTGGAGGCCACCCTAGGGGCCCGGGCGAGCTCGTGGTCGTAGGCGTAGAGGACGATCACGTCGGCGCGCGCCTGGGCGTCGCCGATGAACCGGCTGGAGAGCCAGCGGTCCGGATCGATCCGGCGGATCAGGTCGTCGAGGTCGTCGCTCATGGTCCGGATGCGAAAAAAGGCCCGCCGCGATGGGCGGGCCTTCTCGCAGAGATCGGGCTCGGCGTCAGCCGAAGATCGTCTGGTTCATGGTCATGGTCGCCAGCATCGGCACCGACAGCAGGGTGTTGATGCGGGAGAACAGCATGGCCTTGCGGCCGGCCGCCGCCTTGGCGTCGGCGTCGCCCTCGACGATGCCCAGGGCGATCTTCTGGGCCGGCCAGATGAACGCCCAGACGTTGACGAACATCACCGTCGCCAGCCACATGCCCAGGCCGATGAAGGTGTGCTGCGGCGCCTGGAAGCCGTCCATGGCGCCCAGGGTGAAGGCCTCGACCAGGTAGCCGCGGTTCCACGCCAGGATCACCCCCATGACCCAGGTGGCCAGCGCCGCCCAGCGGAACCAGAACAGCGCCTCGGGCGCGATGTACTTCGAAACCGCCGGCTTAAGCTCGGCCGGGATCTCCGGCATCTTCCGGATCTGCACGAAGTTGAAATAGTACAGCAGGCCGATCCACAGGATGCCGAACACCACGTGCAGCCAGCGGAACACGCCCTGCCAGAAGATCTGGTCCCAGGCGGCGTTGTGCATGCCGTAACCGGCGACGATGATCAGCGCCAGGATGAAGCTGACGATCAGCGTGTTGCGAAGATTAGCGAGTAGTCCAGCCATGACTTGCCCTCCGAAGTCGTTCCCCAGGGGACTCGTATAGGGCGTTTCGCCGCAGGCTGAAAGGCGACGCTGGAGGAGCCTCTTGGGGGGGTCAGACGGCGATCAGGGCCGCGGCCAGCCGGCGGCCCTCGGCGGTGAGCACGTTGTAGAGGCGGGCTGCGGCCGGCGTGTCCATGAACTCCAGGCCGATGCCGGCCCGCTGCAGGGCTTCCCGCACGGGCCGGGGCGGAAGCGCGTTGCGCGCGCCGACCCCCAGCAGCACGAACTCCACCTGGGCGCGGCCGGCTTCCAGCACCGGCGCGAGCGCCTCGACCGTGAGGTCGGCGAGGCTCGCGACGGCCCAGGCGCGCGGTTCATCGCCCAGGATCAGCACCGAGCCCTCATGGCGCTCGCCCGAGAGGCGGAAGCCGCCGTCGCCGTAGGCGTCGACCGTGGGGGCGTTGCGGGCCATGCGGCCGCTCCTTTGGCCTTAGGGCTGGACCTTGGCCGGCTTGAGCGGCTCGGCCTCCTCGTCGTTCCGTTTCACGCCCCACAGCAGGATCACCGGGGCCGCGACGTAGATCGACGAATAGGTGCCGATGATGATGCCGAACATCAGGATGAGCGACATGCTGTAGAGGCTGGAGCCGCCGAACACGGCCAGGCCGCCCAGGGCCAGGATCGCCGTCAGGCCGGTGATCACCGTCCGCGACAGCGTCTCGTTGATGGACAGGTCGATGACCTCGCGAAGCGGCATGCGCTTGTACTTGCGCAGGTTCTCCCGCAGGCGGTCGAACACCACGACGGTGTCGTTCATCGAGTAGCCGATGATGGTCAGGATCGCCGCCACCGTCGTCAGGCTGAACTCGAAGCCCGCGAAGGCGATGATGCCGAAGGTCAGGATCACGTCGTGGAACAGGGCCACGACGGCGCCGACGCCGAACTGCAGCTCGAAGCGGAACCAGATGTAGACGAGCATCAGGCCGATCGCGAGGCCCAGCGCCATCAGGCCGCTCCGGAAGAGCTCGCCCGAGACCTTGGGGCCCACCACGTCGGCGCGGGCGAACGTCACCTGGCCGAGGGTCTGGGTCAGGGCCGCCTTCACGCGGTCGGCGGTCTGGGCCGGGCTCGCGCCTTCCGGGGTCTGGAAGCGCACCAGGGCCGAGGTGTCGGCGCCGAAAGCCTGCACCTGGACGTCGCCCAGGTTCATCCGCTCCAGCGTGCCGCGCACCGTCGCCAGGTCGACGGCCTTGGGCGCCGTCGAGAGTTCGAGCACCGTGCCGCCCTTGAAGTCGATGCCGCACGACAGGCCGCCGCAGGGCGGCGCGAACGGGAACAGCGACCGGCCGAGCGAGGCCAGCACCATGACGATCGACAGCACCGCCGCGAACTTGGCGAAGCGGACGAACGCGAAGTTCGTCTTGACCGGCAGGATCTTGATCAGGGGCCACATGGCGGGGCCTTCCTAAGCGATCGGCAGGGACTTCGGGCGGGTGGCGCGGAACCACCAGGCCAGAAGCACCTGGGTGATGAGGACGGCGGAGAAGACCGAGGTCACGACGCCGATCGAGAGCGTCCAGGCGAAGCCCTTCACGGGGCCCGCGCCGAACTGGAACATGATCAGCGCCGCCAGGATGGTCGTGACGTTGGCGTCGACGATCGTGCTCATGGCCCGGGAAAAGCCCGCGTCCATCGAGGCGATCACCGAGCGGCCCGCGCGAATCTCGTCGCGCATGCGCTCGTAGATCAGCACGTTGGCGTCCACGGCCACCGCGAGCGTGAGGATCAGGCCGGCGATCCCCGGCAGCGTCAGCGTGGCCTGGGTCAGGCTCATGACGGCGATGATCAGGAGGCCGTTGACCAGCAGGGCGACGATCGAGATGCCGCCGAACAGGAAGCCGTAGGCCAGCAGCATGAAGACCACGATGGCGGCGAAGCCCACCGCCGTGGAGATCTGGCCGGCCTTGATGGCGTCGGCGCCGAGTTCGGCGCCCACCGTGCGCTGCTCCTCGACGTTCAGCGGCGCCGGCAGCGCGCCGGCCCGCAGCAGCACGGCCAGGTCGTTGGCGCTCTGGGGGGTGAAGTTGCCCTCGATGTAGCCCGAGCCGCCGGTGATGGCCGAATTGATGACCGGGGCCGAGATCACCTTCTTGTCGAGGACGATGGCGAAGCGCTTGCCGATGTTCTGGGTCGTGGCGTCGCCGAAGCGGCGGGCGCCCTGGCCGTTGAAGCGGAACTCGACGATCGGCTGGCCGGTCTGGGGGTGGAACGCCTGGTTGGCGGTCGTCAGCATCTCGCCGGTGACCACCGCGCGGCGCTTGACCACCACGAAGGGCGTCACGCCGTCCTCGCTGGGCAGCAGCTCGGAGCCGGGCGGCACCCGGCCGGCCGCGGCCTCGTTGAGGTCGGCCGTCTCGTCGACCATCTGGAAGGTCAGCTTGGCGGTCTGGCCGATGACGTTCTTCAGGCGCTCGGGATCGCTCTCGCCCGGAGCCTGGACCACGATGCGGTCGGCGCCCTGGCGGATGATGGTGGGCTCGCGCGTGCCCAGTTCGTCGATGCGGCGGCGGATGATCTCGATGGACTGCTCCACCGCCCGCGCGGCCTCGGACTGAAGGGCCTCGGGCACGAAGGCGATGCGGATGCGCTGGTCGGCCTCGGTCGAAACGGTCACGTCGCGCCCGCCGGCCACACCGGCCAGCGGGGCGCCGAGCGTGTTGCGCAGCAGCTTCTGGGCCGCCTGGATCTGCGCCGGGTCGGTGATGCGCACCGACACGGCGCCGTTCACGACGCCGAGGTCGGTGAAGGCGATCTGCTCCTCGCGAAGCTGGGTGCGGACATCCTCGACCGTGTTGGTCAGGCGTTCGGCGCGCAGCGCGGCCGTGTCCACCTCCAGCAGGAGGTACGAACCGCCCTGGAGGTCCAGGCCGAGATTGAGCGTCTTCTTAGGCAGGAAGCCCGGCAGGTTCGCCCGGGTCTCCGGCGGCAGCACGTTCGGCAGAGCGAAGAGCACGCCGAGCGCCACCGACAGGACGACGAGGAGAACCTTCCAGCGCGAAAGGTTGAGCATCGGAAGGCGGCTTTTCGCTTAGGCCTTGGCGTCGTTCGCCGCGGCCGGCTCGCCTTTGGCGCGGACGTCGGCGATCATCGACTTGACCACCTTCACCGTGACGCCGGTGGCGACCTCGACCCCCACTTCCTTGTCCTCGACGCGGACGATCTTGCCGATCATGCCCGAGGAAAGGACGACGGTGTCGCCGCGCTTCAGCGCGCTCAGCATCTGCTGGTGCTGCTTCATCCGCTTCTGCTGCGGCCGGATCATCAGGAAGTAGAACAGCGCGACCAGGGCGATCAGCGGCAGGAACTGGATCAGCATGGCCTCGGGACCGGCGGCGGCGCCGCCGGCGGCTTGGGCGTAGGCAGGGGTGGCGAACATGGCCTCTCCGGATTGCGGGCGGGGCGGCCCCAAGCGGCCCCGTTCGAAAGTCGGCGGAAGCTATGCGCAGCGTCAGCCTTTTGCAATGGAACCTGGGGCCGGTTAAGCCGTCGCGCCATGGACGCCGAGCTGAAACCCCTCCTGGAACGCATCGCGCAGGCCCTCGAACGCCTGGCGCCCCCGCCCCGCACCGAAACGACGTTCGCCGGCGCACGCCTGTTCCGGCACGATCCCGACACCGGCGCCTTCCACCCCGCGCCCGACTATCCTCTGCCCCTGGACAGCCTGATGGGCGTGGACCGCCAGAAGGCCCGGGTGTTGGAGAACCTCGAGCGGTTCGCCGCGGGCCTGCCCTACAACCACGTCCTGCTCTGGGGCGTGCGCGGCGCCGGCAAGAGCTCGATCGCCAAGGCCGCCTTCATGGCGGTCGCCGCCGACGACGCCGCGCTGAAGCTCGTCGAGGTGGACCGCGACCAGGTGACCGCCCTCCCCGGCCTGTTCGACGACCTCAGGACCCGGCCCGAGCGCTTCGTTGTGCTATGCGACGATCTGTCGTTCGAGGAAGGCGCGGCCGCCGCCAAGGCGCTGAAGTCGGCCCTGGAAGGCGGCGTCTCGGGCCCGCCGGCCAACGTCCTCTTCGTGGCGACCTCCAACCGCCGCCACCTGATGCCGCGCACCAATGTCGAGGACCGCGGCATGGTCGCCGCCCACGAGGACGCCGAGGAGGAGGTCAGCGTCTCGGACCGCTTCGGCCTGTGGATCGGCTTCCCGCCCATGGACCAGCCGACCTACCTCGCCGCCGTGGCGGGCTATGCGAAGCGCTACGGCCTGACAGTCCCCGACCTGGAGCGCCGCGCCCTCCAGTGGGCCCAGATGCGCGGCGGCCGCTCGGGCCGCGTCGCCTGGCAGTTCATCCGCGACCTCGCCGGCGAGCTGGGGAAAAGCCTGCCGCTCTGATTTCCCTCCCCCTCGTGGGGAGGGTGGCGAGCGCAGCAAGACGGGTGGGGAGGTGCTGATCAGGCGGCAGACCCCCAGTCCGGTCGCCACTCCCCCACCCTGGCCGCTCACGCGGCCTGTCCCTCCCCATTAAGGGAGGGAAATCATCTCGGCAGCACCAGCGCCGGGTCGATCGGCCGGGCGCGTTCCTCGGGATTGGGCGCGTAGCGGACCTCGAAGTGCAACTGCGGCTCTGTGACGCCGCCTGTGGAGCCCACCTGGCCGATCTGCTGGCCCTGGGTGACCTTCTGCTGCATCTTCACGTCCACGCGGGCCAGGTGGCCGTAAGCCGTGACCCAGCCGTCCGCGTGCTTGATCAGCACCAGGTTCCCGAAGCCCGGCACCTGGTCGCCGGCATAGACCACGTCGCCGGCCGCGGCGGCCCGCACCGGGTCGCCGGTGCTGGCGCGGATATTGACCCCGTCGTTGCGCTGGCTCGGTCCCTTGGGGCCGAAGCCCGACAGGATGTCGCCCCGCACCGGCCAGACGAAGCGGCCGCGGCCCATCTGCGAGACCTGGGCGTCGCTGGGCGGGGCCGAGGCGACCGGCGCCCCGGTGATCGTGGGCGTCGGGCCGGATGGCGGCGGCGTCGGCCGGGACGCAACCTGGGGCGCGGCCTGGGCCGGCGGGGGCGCAGTGCGCGCCGGGGCCGGCGGTGGCTGGGCCCGGCCCGTGTAGGGCTGGGGCTGCGAGGGCAGGCGCGGGGGCGGCTCCTCGGCGCGCGGCGCGGGCGGTTCGGTGCGGACGGGCGTCGGCGGCGGGCTCGCCTCGGCCGTCCGGACCGGGGCTGGAGTCGACACCGGGGCCGGACGCTGCACGGGAGGCGGCGGCGCCTCGACCTGCACGCGCTCGGTCGTGACGATCGGACCCTTGTCCTTGAATCCGTCGGGCAGGCGCAGGCGCTGGCCCGGCCGCAGGGTCGAGCTCAGCGTAAGCTCATTCTCCTCGGCGATGGCGCTGGCGGAGACCCCGAAGCGCCGTGAGATCGCATAGAGGGTGTCGCCGGACCCGACGACATAGGCCCTGGCGTCGCTGCTGGGTCCCTTAAGCTCCTGACCGGGCCGGATGACGTCCGACTTGAGCTTGTTGTCCTTCTTGAGCTGCTCGACCGTGGTGTCGAGCTTCTTGGCGATCCGCTCCAGATTGTCGCCGGACTTCACCTCATAGATCTTGGGCGGGCCGTCGACGTCCACGACCTTGCCAGTCACGCTGCGGGTCGTGACGGTCTTGTAGACCGGCGCGGGCGGCGGGGCCTGGACGGCAGGCGGCGGAGCCTCGGGCCGGGCCTCTGGGGGACGGGCGGCCGGCAGGGGAGCGTCGAGCGGGCGCGATTCCACGGGCGCGGCGGCGCGCGGCGCCTCGGGCGGCGGCTCCTCGACGCGCGCGGCCGCGGGCGGCGGGGTCTGGGGCCGGGCCGCGGGCGGCGGCGGCTGGATCACCGGCGGCTCGATCGGGAAGTTCGGCGTCGCGCACGCCGTCAGCGCGCTGGCGGCCAGCAGGATCAGGATCGGGCGCGTGGGGAAATGCGTCATCGCCGCTCCGGGGTGGAGGTCAAAGAGAATCATCGGGGCGTAGGGGGGGATCATGGCGGCGGGCCGGCGCCCCCGCCAACCCGCAAACCGACGCAGCCGAGGCCTCGCGGCCTCAAAGCTCCTTGGCCACGCCTTCGAGAAGGGGCACGAAACGGACGTCGATGAGGTCCTCGACCTCGAACCCGCCCTTGCCGTCGCCGACGTAGCGGCGAAGGCTCTGCACCGGCCCCTTGCCGATCGGCGCCACCAGGATCCCGTTCGGCTTCAACTGCGATAACAAGGCCTTAGGCTCGCCCGGCGCCGCCGCCGTGACCATAATGCGGTCGAAAGGCGCCTGCTCGGGCCACCCCTCCCCGCCGTCGCCGAAGCGGGTGATGACGTTGGTCAGGCCCAGCGCCTTGAACCGTCCCTCCGCCTCCCGCATCAGCGTGCGATAGCGTTCGACCGTATAAACCAGACGGGCGAGCTTCGAGAGGATCGCCGTCTGGTAGCCGCTGCCGGTGCCGATCTCGAGCACCCGGTCGCGCCTGTCGACCTTCAGCGCCTGGCTCATCAGGCCCACGATGAACGGCTGGCTGATCGTCTGGCCGCAGGCGATGGGCAGGGCCGAATCCTCGAAAGCCCGCTCCTTGAACAGCTCGGGCGTGAAGAGCTCGCGCGGCGTCTTCTCGATGGCGTTCAGCACCTTGGGGTCGCTCACCCCCTGGGAGCGGAGCGCCAGGATCAGCCTGGCCATGCGGGTCTCGGGCGTGTCCGGCTCGGCCATGCGTCAGATCTTCGGCGGCGGCCCGCCCAGCTTGCCCTTCAGGTCGTACACGGCCGGCTGGTGGGTCAGGTCGATATGGAGCGGCGTCACCGAGATCTTGCCCTCGTAGAGCGCACGAAGGTCGGTGCCCTCGGGCGGGCTGGACCGCGCGTTGCGGAAACCGATCCAGTAATACTCCTTGCCCCGCAGGTCGGTCCGTCTTTCGGCGTGGCGGACGTGCACGTCGCGGAAGCCCTGGCGGGTGACCTCCACCTCGGTGATCTCGGACACCGGGCGATTGGGGAAGTTGATGTTGAGCACCACGTCCGAGGGCCAGCCCAGCTCGACCAGCCGTTTGATGATCCCCGGCCCGAAGACCTCGGCCGGCTCGAAGCTCTCGCCAGGCTCGTAGAACCCCATCTGGGAAAGCGCGATCGAGGGCACCCCCAGGGCCATGCCCTCGATGGCGCCGGCCACCGTGCCCGACATGGTGACGTCCTCGGCGAGGTTCGCGCCCCGGTTCACGCCCGAGAGCACCAGGTCCGGCTTCCTGCCCTTCACCAGCTCGTGGACGCCCAGCATCACGCAGTCGGTGGGCGTGCCGGTGGTGGCGAAGCGGCGCTCGCCCAGCGTGCGGACCCGCAGCGGCTCAGCGAGCGTCAGCGCCCGGCTCGCGCCCGACTGCTCGTACTCGGGCGCGCAGACCCATACGTCGTCCGAGAGCTGGGCCGCGATCCGCTCCAGCGCGGCCAGGCCGTCGGCGTGGATGCCGTCGTCGTTGGTGATGAGAATCCTCAACGCTCGCCCCCGATGTGGGTGAGCCCGCCCATGTATGGCTGCAGCGCCTGGGGAATGGCGATCCGGCCGCCCTCGTCCTGGTAGTTCTCCAGCACGGCGACGAGCGTGCGGCCCACGGCCAGGCCCGAGCCGTTGAGGGTGTGGACGTAGCGCGTGCCCTTCTCGCCGGCCTTCTTGGTCCGCGCGTCCATGCGGCGGGCCTGGAAGTCCCCGCAGTTCGAGCACGAGCTGATCTCGCGGTACTTCTCCTGGCTCGGCAGCCAGACCTCGAGGTCGTAGGTCTTGCGGGCGCCGAAGCCCATGTCGCCCCGGCACAGCAGCATGGTGCGGAACGGCAGCTCCAGCCGCTTCAGCACCGCCTCGGCGCAGGCGACCATGCGCTCGTGCTCGGCCTCCGACTCCTCGGGCGTGGTGACCGAGACGAGCTCGACCTTGTTGAACTGGTGCTGGCGGATCATGCCGCGGGTGTCGCGGCCCGAGGCGCCCGCCTCCGAGCGGAAGCATGGCGTCAGCGCCGTGAAGCGCAGCGGCAGCTCCTCCTCGGCGACGATCTGGCCCATCACGAGGCTGGTGAGTGGCACCTCCGCCGTCGGGATCAGCCAGCGGCCGTCCGTCGTCTGGAACAGGTCCTCGGCGAACTTCGGCAGCTTGTCGGTGCCATAGGCCGCCGCATCGTTGACCAGCAGCGGCGGGTTGACCTCGGTGTAGCCATGCTCCTGCGTCTGGAGGTCCAGCATGAACTGGCCGATGGCCCGCTCCAGCCGCGCGAGCTGGCCCTTCAGCACCACGAAACGGGCGCCGCTCATGCGCGCGGCGGCCTCGAAGTCCATCAGCCCCATGGCCTCGCCGAGGGTGGCGTGGTCCTTCGCCTGCCCGATGGCGAAGGGCTCGCCCCAGCGGCGGACCTCGACGTTGTCGTGCTCGTCGGCGCCGTCCGGGACCTCGGGCGCCGGGATGTTGGGCAGGCTGGACAGGATGGCCTTGAGCTCATCGCCGGCCGCGCGCTCGACCTCGCCCTGCTCCTCCAGCGTCTTCTTCAGCGCCTCGACGTGGGCCATCAGGCGGGCGGCTTCCGCCTCGTCCTTCCGGGCCTTGGCCTGGCCGATCTTCTTGGAGGCGTCGTTGCGCTCGGCCTGGGCCGACTGCAGAGCGGTCTGGGCGGCGCGCAGCCGGGCGTCCAGCGCCAGGATATCCTCGACCTTGCCGGACGAGCCCTTCGCCGCCCAGGCTTTCTCGTAAAGCTCGGGGTTTTCGCGAATGGCTCGGATGTCGTGCATGGGGACCGCTTGTCGCTAGAGGGGCTCTCTCTAGTGCGCGTCGGCGGGGGCGCCAAGCGGGCGTCAGGTCGCGACGACGTCCGTCCCCGCCTCGGCCTCCTCCCGACGCCGGCGACGCTCGATGATCACCACGCACCAGATCGAGATTTCGTAGAGCAGGATGATCGGCAGGGCGAGCAGGGTCTGGCTGATCGGGTCGGGCGGCGTGACGACCGCGGCCACGACGAAGACGCCGACGATGGCGTAGCGCCGGCCGGTCCGCAGCATCTCCGAGTTCACCAGGCCGGCCATGCCCAGCAGGGTCAGCACCACCGGGAGCTGGAAGCACAGGCCGAAGGCCAGCAGCAGGGTGGTGACCAGCGTCAGGTAGTCCGAGACCTTGGGCAGCAGCTCCACCGAGATCGCGCCCGTGCCCACGATCTGCTGGCTGAGCGAGAACCACAGCACGAACGGCAGGATGACGAAGTAGACCAGCGCCGCGCCGAGCAGGAACAGGCTGGGCGCCGCCACCAGGAACGGCAGGAAGGCGCGGCGCTCGCGCTTGTAGAGGCCCGGCGCGACGAAGGCGTAGACCTGCCAGGCCAGCACCGGGAAGGTCAGCACCACCGCCCCGAAGCCCGCGAGCTTCAGCTTGGTGAAGAAGAATTCCAGCGGCGCGGTGAAGACGAGCCTCAGGTTCTCGCCCTGGAGCTGGGGGACCTCCTTCAGGCCGGCCAGCACCAGCAGCAGGTCGAAGGGGCCGCTGGAATGCCCCGCCCGCTGGGCCGCGAACAGGCGCGCGGCCATCTCGAACGGGTGCAGCAGGGCCGCGTAGATGGTGGTCGAGAACCCGAAACAGACCACGAAGCCCACCACGATGGCCGCCACGCAGACGATCAGCCGCTTGCGCAGCTCGATCAGGTGGTCGAGCAGCGGGGCCCGCGAGGCCTCGATCTCGGCGTCGTCATCGTCGTAGCGGCTCATTCCACGACCTTCTTGGCGCGCCCCCTGGCGGGCGCCTTCGGCGTCGCGGCCTTGGCGGACGCCGCCTTGGGCTTCGCAGCCGTCGCCCGCGGCTTGCGGGGGGCCTTGGCCGGTTGGGCGATGGGTTCAGGCGCCGGCGACGGCCCGGGCTCGGCGTACTGATGGCTCATCGGCGGATGGAGCTGGACGCCGACGTCCGACAGGCTCCTTTCGATATCGCTGGCGGCCTCGCTCATGGCCCCGTCGGTGATCGACAGGTCGGCCACCTGCTCCCGGCGCATGGCCTCGACCTCCCGGCGCAGGTCGTCCAGCTCGGACTGGCGGGCCATGTCGTCGAAGCTGGCGCGGAACTCGGCGGCCATGCCCCGGATCCTGGCCATGAACTGGCCGATCCGCCGCATCAGCAACGGCAGGTCCTTGGGCCCCACCACGATCAGCGCCACGGCGGCGATGACCAGGAGCTCTGTGGCGCCGATCTCGGGAAGCATGGCTGACCGCCTAAACGCAAGCGCCGGCCGCGATCAAGCGGACCGGCGCGCCGGATGCCGAAAGCGCGGCGGCCTCAGCCGCGGGCCTTGTCCTTTTCGCTCTCCTTGGGAAGCGGCTTGGCGGTCGTGTCCTCCGCCTGCTCGCCCTCGCCCTTCAGGCCGTCGCGGAAGGCGCGGATGCCCTTGGCGGCGTCGCCCATGATGCTCGACAGCCGGCCGCGGCCGCCGAACAGCAGCGCCACCACGACCAGAACGATCAACCAGTGCCAGATGGAAAAAGAGCCCATGAGGCCAAACTCCTTGTGCGTCCCCCCGGCGAGACGTCAGGGGCCTATATAGTCCGGGGATGCGAGGCGCGCCACGGCGACGAAGCGCCCTACTCCCGTTCGCCGTCCTCGCCCAGGAAATCCATATGGAATTCCGGCGCTTCGCCCAGTTCCAGCGCGTCCTCCTCGGGCGCGCCTTCGCCCGGCGTGGGCACGGTGAAGTCGGCGGGCAGGTCCAGCGACAGCAGGCCGGCGGCCCGCATCTCGGCCATGCCGGGCAGGTCGGCGAGGCTGGCGAGCCCGTAGTGTTCCAGGAAGGCGTCCGTGGTGCCGTAGGTGACGGGCCGGCCCGGCGTGCGCCGGCGTCCCCGCATCCGCACCAGCCCCAGCTCCAGCAGCACGTCCAGCGTCCCCTTGCTGGCCTGCACGCCGCGCACGGCCTCGATCTCGGCCCGGGTCACCGGCTGATGGTAGGCGATGATGGCCAGGGTCTCCTGGGCGGCCTTGGACAGGCGGCGCGGCTCGTTCCGCTCCTCGGTCATCAGCCAGGCCAGGTCCTCGGCCGTCTGGAAGCGCCAGGCGCCGGCGACCTTGGCCAGCACCACGCCGCGCCCCTCGTAGCGGGCGGCGAGTTCCTCCAGCGCCCCGGCCACGTCGGCGCCCTCGGGCAGCCGTCCGGCCAGGTCCTCCTCGGTCAGCGGCCCGGCGGCGGCGAACAGCAGGGCCTCGACCTCGCGGGCGGTCTCCATCCGGTCAGACATGGTCTTCCCTACCCTTCTGGGGAGGACGCTTGGACCGCAGGTAGATGTCGGCGAAGGCTTCGAGCTGGCGGGCCTCGAGCGCGCCTTCCTTCACGAGCTCCAGAGACGCCGACAACGTGGAAGCGACGTAGGACGCCCGGCTCGGGCCCGTCCCGTGGCCGAACGGCGCCACGCCGGTGAGCGGCGTCCAGCGGTCGAGGTCGGGCAGCAGCCGGCGCAGGCGCTCGCGCGCCTCCTCCAGCGGATAGGCCTGGGGCGGACGGGGCGTGTAGTGGCGATCGGCCTCGCGCTTGCGCTGGCCGATGTAGGCGCTCATCAGCTCGTAGAGGTCGCCCTCGATGCGGCCCGACGGCACGACCTTGATGGCCTCGGGGTCGCCGCGGCCAAAGACCTCCTGGCCGAGCTGCGGGCGGTTCTTCAGCGCCTCGGCGGCGTTGCGCATGGCCTCCAGCTTGGCGAGGCGGAAGGCGAGCCGGGCGGCCATCTCCTCGGCCGGCGGCTCCTCGGCCTTGGGCCGGTCCGGCTTGGGCAGCAGCAGGCGGGATTTCAGATAGGCCAGCCAGGCCGCCATCACGAGGTAGTCGGCGGCCAGTGAGAAGCGGCGGCGGCGCGCCTCCTGGACGAAGGCCAGGTACTGCTCGGCCAGCTTCAGGACGGACAGCTTCAGCAGGTCCACCTTCTGGCTGCGGGCCAGGGCCAGGAGCACGTGCAGCGGGCCTTCGTAGCCCTCGATATCGACGATCAGGGCCTCGCCGTCCTCGGCGGCGACAGCCGCGGCGGCGAAGTCGAGGGAGGGCTGGAAACCGCCGCTCATGCCGCCCAACGTCCCTGGAACGCCGCCTCGAACCGGGCGACGGCCTCGGCCACATCCAGCGGCTCCGGCGTCCCGGGAACGCGGGACAGGGCCGCACTCGCCCGCTCGGCCGCGCGGCCGGAAAGCTCGCCCGCGCCGTCGATCACGGCGCGCATCTCGGCCATGTCGCCGTTGCAGTGCAGGACCACGTCGCAGCCGGCGGCCAGCGATTCCGCCGCGCGCTCCGCGAAGCTTCCCGTCAGCGCCTGCATGGACAGGTCGTCGCTCATCACCAGCCCGTCGAAGCCGATGGCGCCGCGGATCACCCGCTCGAAGATGATCTCGGACGTGGTGGCCGAACGCTCGGCGTCCACACTGGCGTAGATCACGTGCGCCGTCATCGCCATCGGCATGTCGGACAGCGCCCGGAAGGGGGCGAAGTCGCGGGCGTCGAGGTCGGCCCAGGACGCCTCCACCACCGGCAGCTCCAGGTGGCTGTCTGCCTTCGCCCGGCCGTGGCCGGGGATGTGCTTGACGATGGGCAGGACGCCGCCGGCGATCAGGCCCTCGCAGGCCGCCCGGCCCAGCAGCGCCACGTCGTCGGGCGTATCGCCGTAGGCGCGGTCGCCGATGATCTCGTGACCCTCGGGATCGGGCACGTCCAGCACCGGCACGCAGTCCACGTTGATCCCCAGCCCCGCCAGGTCGTGGGCGATCAGGCGGGCGCCCAGGCGAGTGACCTCGCGCCGCTCGGCGGCGGGCAGATCGCCGTAGGCCCGGCCGGGCGGATAGGCCCGCCACTGCGGCGGCCCCAGGCGCTGCACCCGGCCGCCCTCCTGGTCGATCAGGATGGGCGCATCGCCGCGGCCCACCGTCTCGCGCAGGGCGGTCGTCAGGCGGCGGACCTGGTCCGGGGTCTCGATGTTGCGCGCGAACAGGATGAAGCCCCAGGGCCGCACGTCGCGGAAGAACGCGGCCTCCTCCGCCGTCAGCCGGGGGCCCGAGCAGCCCAGGATGGCCGCCGTGGCGCTCACCGGACGAAGCAGGCCTTCCCGGCGGCCTTCAGCCTGGCGCAGAACGCGGAGGCCTCCTCCCGGCTGTCGAAGCCGGTGACGGCCGTGCGGTAGAGCGTGGCGCCGTTGCGCTCGATCTTCTCGACGCTCTTGCCCTTGCCGGCGGCGAGGCCCGGCGCGGCGGCGACGGCCTCGCTCCAGGTCTTGTCGGCCAGCGCCGGCGTCGAGACGGCGCCCACCTGGACGGCCACCGAACCGGACGCCGCGGGCTTCGGCGCAGGAGCCGTGGGGGCCGGGGCCTTGGGCTCGGGCGCCTTCGGAACGGGCGCGGCCGGCGCCTTGGCCACCGGGGCCGGGGCGGTCTTCTGGACCGGCGGCGGCTGCGCGGGCGCCTGGGCCGGCAGGGCGGGCCGCAGCGCCGGGACGGCGGCGACCTGCTGAGGCGGCGGCGCGGCGGGCGCGGCGGGCTGGGTCACCACGACGGGCGTCGTGGGCGCCGGGCGCGGCTGCGGCTGTTCCGGGCCGGGCGTGAACTGCGGCGTGGTCTCCACCGGAGCGCCGGGCGCATCCGAGCGGTAGATCTGCAGGCCCGCGGCCGGGTCCTGGGGCTGGGCCTCGGGCGGCGCGGCCTCCTTCATGCCCGTCACGGGCGCGCCAACGGCCTGGGGCGCGTCGCCGGCCTGGCGGACGCCCGAGCGGTAGAAGACGAAGATCGCCGCCACCAGGCCGGCCAGCACCAGGACGCTGATGATGAGCGTGATGGGGATCGGCCGGGCGCCGCGCACGGGCTGGCGGGCGTCGAACGACAGCGGCGCGTCGGTCGGGGGCGTGTAGGCGCCGCGCTCATGGTCGGACATCGCGAGAGCTCCGTGGATAGGCACGCTGGGCGCGAATCGCGCGTGTTCAGGCGCAGTCTAGCGAAGCCTGCGGCCCGCCAGCGCCCGCGCGCGGCATTTTCTGTGGGTGATCCGGGGCGGGAATGCGGCGAAGCCGCGCGCCCTCAACCCCAGACGTCGAGGTGGAACAGCTTGCGGTGCTCTTCGATCGCGAAGCGGTCGGTCATCCCGGCGATGTAGTCGCAGACCACCCGCGCCCGGCCGGCCTCGTCGCGGCCGTGGGTCTTGGCCTGCCATTCGGTGGGCATGACGTCGGGCTCGGCCATGAAGAGCTGGAACATCTCGGCCAGGATGCGGCGGGCCTGGCTGCGGGTGCGGTTGACCTTCCAGTGGCGGTACATCCGCTCCATCAGGAAGGCGCGGAGCTGGGCCAGGTCCTCGGCCATGTCGCGCGAGAAGGCCACGAGCGCGTGGCCCAGGTTGCGGACGTCCTCGGCGCTGTCGACCTTGCCGTCTTCGGCCCGGCGGCGGGTCTCGGCCATGACATCGTCGACCATGGCCCCGATCATCCGGCGCACGGCCTCCAGGCGGATGATCTGCTGGTCGCAGTCGGGATAGTCCGCGAGCGCCGAATGGACGTGCGGCCCGATCAGGGGCACGTCCAGAAGCTCTTTCAGGAAGAACAGGCCGGCCGACACGCCGTCGTCCACGTCGTGGTTGTTGTAGGCGATGTCGTCGGCCAGCGCAGCGACCTGGGCCTCGGCCGACGCCCAGCCCGATAGGCGCAGGTCGTATTCGGCGTCGAACTCGGCGATGGCGCTCCACGAGGGCCGGGTCAGCTTGTCGGTCACCGGCCCGTTGTGCTTGATGACGCCTTCCAGCGTCTCCCAGGTCAGATTCAGCCCGTCGAAGCGCGGGTAGCGGCGCTCGAGCTTGGTCACGACCCGGAACGTCTGCACGTTGTGGTCGAAGCCGCCGAAATTTCGCATCTGGATCTGCAGTTCGTCCTCGCCGGCGTGGCCGAACGGCGGGTGACCCAGGTCGTGGGCGAGCGCGATGGTCTCGGCGAGGTCGGCGTCCAGCCCGAGCGCCGTGGCCACCGAGCGGGCGATCTGGGCCACTTCCAGCGAGTGGGTCAGGCGGGTGCGGAAGTGGTCGCCCTCGTGGGCGACGAAGACCTGGGTCTTCTCCTTCAGGCGGCGGAAGGCGCTGGTGTGGATGATCCGGTCGCGGTCGCGGGCGAAGGCGGTGCGCGTGCGGCTCTCGGCCTCGGCGACCTTGCGCCCTCGGGAGCGGGCGGCGTCCTCGGCGAAGGCCGCGCGGGCGGCGACGAAGGTCTGGGTGTCTTGGGCGGGCATCGAACCGGTCTTCTCGTCTGGCCCCTTGGTCGAAGCCGCTCAGGCCCTCATATAGTTCACGCCGTCATTTCATTTAACAGACCATGACCACCACCGACGTCACGCTTTCCCCCGCCGCCGCCCAGCGCATCCGCGCCATCGGGGAAACCGAGGGCCGGCCGGTCATGCTGCGGGTGGCCGTCGAGGGCGGGGGCTGTTCCGGCTTCCAGTACCAGTTCGACCTGGTGGACGAGGCCCAGCCCGACGACCTGAAGGTCGAGCGCGACGGCGCCGCGGCCCTGGTCGACGTGGTTTCGTTGGCCTTGCTCAAGGGTTCGGAGATCGATTTCGTAGATGAACTGGCCGGCGCCGAGTTCAGGGTGAGGAACCCCAACGCCAAGTCCAGTTGCGGCTGCGGCGTCAGCTTCTCGATCTAGACGGCCGAATCTCCCCAAAATCGCCGACAACTTGCCTCGTTACCCGAAATGAGGAGGCAGGCCGCCTGGCTTCTTGCCGCCCAGTTGTCTCAGGCGCAGACTTCCCTTCCCGCTTGAGGGAGTGCGGGACATGCGCCGCTTCATTCTGCAGCATAACATCGCCCGTTTCCGCGAGCGCCTGGCCGTCGAAACGGACCCCAGCGCCCAGCGGACGCTGCAGGGCCTGCTCCGGGACGCCGAGCGCGAGCTGGCGATCGCCGAGGCCGAACTCTACGGCGCACATCCCGGCCCTTGTCCGAAGCCGGCCGGCCCGTCGCTCTGGGACTCGCCGGAACTCTCCGCGTTCCGGACCGAATTCCACGCCTCCCACCAGATGCTCATGCTCCTCGACCACGGTCCGGGGCTGCACATCGTCGACATCAACCGCCGCTTCGTCGAGGTCACCGGCGTGAGGCGCGAAGACATCGTGGGCAAACCCCTCTTCGAGGCCTTCCCCGACAATCCGGACGAGCCGGACGCGTCGGGTGTCCAGATCCTCTACGACTCCCTGAAGGTCGTCCTGGAAACCAGCCGGCCGCACGCCATGGACGCCCTGCGCTATGACGTACGAGGCGCCGATGGGGAATGGGTTGAACGCTGGTGGCGGCCGGTGAACGCGCCGCTCTTCGACGAGCACCGGCGCCTAGCCTACATCCTGCAGAGCTGCGAGGAGATCAAGGCTCCCGCGACGGCGAGGGCGCCATGTCCGGCCGACGGGTTCACGGTCGCCATGCCGGCCCTGATCCCTCTGTAAGCGCCCGACGCGCGTCCGCGGTCTAGCCGAGCGCCGCACCCAGCTTCTCCAGCAGCCAGCGCGTCCCCTCCTCCCGCCCGCCGGCGTCGTCGTAGCCGTCGAGGAATGCGCCCTGCTCGGTCATCACGAGGCGCGTGCCGGCCCCGGCGGCGTGGAACTCGATCGTCGCCAGCGAGACCGAGAGCTTCACGCCGTCCTGCCACATGTCGTAGGCGTAGATGATCCGCTCGTCGGGGATGACCTCGAAGTAGCGGGCCTGGAAGTCCGAGACCTTGCCGCCGGGGTGCTTGCCCCACAGGCGTTCCGACCCACCCGGCCGGAAGTCCATCGAGCGCTCGTAGATCTCCGTCCCCTCGGGTCCGTCGAACCACCGGGCCTTGGCCTCGGGCGTGGCCCAGGCGGCGAAGACACGCGCCGGCGGAACGGGATAGGTCCGCTCGATATGGAAGGTCGCGTGGACCACGTTGCGGTCGGTCATGAGGACTCCTCGGGGTTGGCGGCGAGATAGGCGCCGAGGCGGTCCAGGCGCAGCTCCCAGGCCGTGCGGCGCTCGTGGATCCACTGCTCGGCCAGGCTGAGCGCGGCCGGTTCGATGCGGCAGGTGCGGACGCGGCCGACCTTCTCCGAGGCGACCACGCCGGCCGCCTCCAGCACGCCCAGGTGCTGGACCACGGCGGGCAGGCTCATGTCGAACGGTCGGGCGAGGTCGCTGACCGAGGCGGGGCCGCGGCTCAGGCGCTCGACGATGGCCCGCCGCGTGGGGTCGGCCAGCGCCTGGAACAGGATGTCGAGATCGCCGCTCATGCCGCCTTGCGGCCGGGGAACATGTGCCAGACCGGCTGGGCCTCTTTCAACGTGCGGGCGAACGACGGCCTCGCCTCCAGCCGGCCGAGATAGGCGCCCAGCGTGGGATGCGTGGCGCGGAACGGCAGGACCTTGTCGGCGTAATACAGAGCCGGGGCCGCGGCGCAGTCGGCCAGGGTGAAGCCCTCGCCCGCCGCCCAGGCGCGGCCGGCCAGCTCGCCCTCCAGCCAGCCGTACGCCTTGGTGAGCAGGGCGTCCGCCTGGGCCACGCCCACGGGATCCTCGCCGCCCCGGAAGTTCTCGGCGACGATCCGGGACATGGGCTCCATGACGTAGTTATCGAACACCCGGTCCAGCGTCCGGACCTGAAGCGCGGCCTCGGGGTCCGCCGGGATCAGTCCGGCCGAGGGTGCGTGGAAGACCTGGAGGTATTCGATGATCACGCTGGTCTCGGGGACGATCCGCCTACGCCCGGCGTCTTCCAGCACCGGCATCTTGCCGAGCGGCCAGCGGGCGTAGTGGGCCGCGCGCGAGGCCTCGTCGTAGGGCTCTATGAGCCGCGTCTCGAACGGCAGGCCCGCCTCGTAGAGCGCGACCTTCGCCTTCCAGCAATAGGACGACAGGGGGTGCTCGTGGAGGATCAGGGTCATGGCTCACCTTCACTTAAGTTATTTCTTAAGTATCAGCGCGCGACGGGCCGCGCAAGCCATTGAGCATGAGCGCGGGCCCCACTAGCTTCCGCGTCCAAGCCTCGCCGGAGCCCCCCGATGCGCATCGCCACCTGGAACGTGAACTCGATCAATGCGCGTCTGGAGACGGTGCTGCGCTGGTTCGAGGCCGCCCAGCCGGACGTCGCCTGCCTGCAGGAGATCAAGTGCGTCGACGAGAAGTTCCCCGCCGAACCCTTTGAACGGCTTGGCTATAATCTCGCGATCCATGGCCAGAAGACCTACAACGGCGTGGCCCTGCTCTCGAAGCGGCCGCTGGAGGACGTGACGCGCGGCCTGCCGGAAGGCGACGGCGACGACCAGGCCCGCTACATTGAGGCCGTGGTTTCCGGACCCCAGCCGGTGCGGGTCGCTTCCATCTACCTGCCGAACGGCAATCCCGTCGGGACCGAGAAGTTCGCGTACAAGCTCGACTGGATGGGCCGGCTGCACCGCCACGCCCAGACCCTGCTCGCCCTGGAGGAGCCGTTCGTCCTGGCCGGGGACTACAACGTCATCCCCGAGCCCCGCGACGCCGAGTTTCCCAAGAACTGGGAAGGCGACGCCCTCTTCCAGCCGGAGAGCCGGGCGGCGTTCCGGGCGCTGAAGAACCTGGGCCTCACCGAAGCCTATCTCCAGGCGGACGGCGCGCCCGGCGCCTATACATTCTGGGACTACCAGGCCGGCGCCTGGCAGCGGAACAACGGCATCCGCATCGACCACGCCCTGCTCTCGCCCCAGGCCGCCGACCTGCTGCGCGGGGTCACCATCCACCGCGACGTGCGCGGCTGGGACAAACCCTCCGACCACGCGCCGCTCGTGGTGGAACTGGAGGCCTGAGCTCCACCATAGGCCGACTCAGAAGAACGGGCGTAGGCTGACGGGATGGACGAGGTCGCACGCCTGATCCTGCTGATGGCCTTCACCGGCGGCGCGCTCACCCTGCTGGGCGGGGCGTTCGTCTGGTATCTTGACGAGGGCCGCCGCATGCGGCGCAGCCTGAAGAAGATGCTGGGCGGAGAGCCCCACGCGCTCCTGCTGGCCCGGGGCAGCGGCACGGGCGTCGGCTTCGACTTCGGATCGAACAGCGTGGCGGTCACCTGGGAATCCGGCGGCTGGTGCCTGCTCTACAGGGTGGACGAGCTGATGGGCGCCGAGCTGATCCGCGACGGCCAGGTGGTGGCCCGCACCCACCGCGGCGAGGCGCGCCGGGCGCTCGACCAGATCTCAGGCGCCGAGGAGCAGGTGCGCCTCCGGTTCGTGTTCGACGACCCAGCCTATCCCGATTTCGCGCTCGACCTGTGGACCGCCGACGACGCCGGACGGCGCAAGTCCCAGACGCCCGCCGAGGCCCTGCAGGAGGGCAACCGCTGGATCGCTCGGATGGAATCCCTGCTTCGCCGGCCGGTCCCCCGTCGCGGCGCGACGATCAGCGAAGCCGCCCCGCAGGCGCCCGCCCCGGCCGCGCCCGCTCCCGCCGCCGCCCCGCCATCTCCGATCGCCGAAGCGCCCGCGCCCGACGAGGATGCCCCCTTCAACCCGGAGGCGTCCTTCGACGTGGATGAGCCCGACGACCGGGACGCCCCCCGCGCCATGACTTGACGCTGTAAATCTATCGAGCCACGCTCGGCGCAAAGGAGGCTCACGCCATGACCAACCTGATCGCCGCCGCCGCCTTCTTCGTCCTGATCCACCTGCTGATCTCGGGCACGCGCGTCCGCGACGGGCTCGTCGCGCGGATCGGGGGCGGGCCCTACATGGGCCTGTTCGTGGTCCTGTCGTGGGTCGGGCTCATCTGGCTGGGTTTCGGCTTCGTCCAGGCCCGCTCCGCGCCCGGGAACGAGGTCTTCTGGGGCCTGAGCACCGGGACGCGTCACCTTCAGCTCGCGCTCCAACTCGTCGCGGTCGCCTTCATCGTCATCGGCCTCTCCACCCCCAACCCCACCAGCGTCCGCCAGGAGGGCGCGCTGGATCGGCCGGACCTGGTGCGCGGCATGCTGCGTGTCACCCGGCATCCGTTCCTGTGGGGCGTGGCGATCTGGGCCGTCGGCCACCTGATCGTGAACGGGGACGTGGCCAGCCTGATCCTGTTCGGCTCGCTGCTGGCGCTGGCGCTGTTCGGGACGGCCAGCATCGACGCCAAGCGGCGTCGCGCGCTGGGGGCCAAGTGGGACGCCTTCGCCGCCCAAACCTCCAACGTCCCGTTCGCGGCCATCGTCCAGGGGCGGCAGAAGCTCCGCCTGGGGGAGATCGGCTGGTGGCGCTTCGCGCTCGCCCTGCTGGTCTGGGCGGCGCTCGCCTGGGCCCACCCGTACTTCACGGGCGTCACGGCCCTGCTCTAGGCTCGCCTCTACCCCAGGGCGAAATCCACGGCGGCCTCGCAGTGCACGAGGCTGGTGTCCACGGCCGGCACGTCCAGATCGTCCTGGGCCAGCAGCATCCCCACCTCGGTGCAGCCCAAGATCACGCCGTCCGCCCCTTCGGCGCGCGCCCTGGCGACCATCTCCAGCGCCCGGGCCTTGGAGGCGGGGCTGACGACGCCCTGGCAGAGTTCGTCGTAGATGATGGCGTGCAGCCGGCCCCGGTCGGCCTCGCCGGGGATCAGGCAGTCCAGCCCGGCCGCCGCCAGCCGGTCGCGATAGAATGCCTGCTCCATGGTGAAGCGGGTCGCGAGCAGCAGCGGCCGCTTCACGCCCCGGGCCTTCAGCGCCGCCGCCGTGGCGTCGCCGATGTGCAGGAAGGGAACCTCGATGGCCGCCGCGATGGCGGGCGCGTTGAGGTGCATGGTGTTGGTGCACAGCAGGATGGCCCGCGCGCCCGCGTCCTGCAGCCGCCGCGCGCCGTCGGCCAGGATCCGGCCCGTCTCGTCCCAGCGACCCTGCGCCTGCAGTTCGGCGATCCCGGCGAAGTCCACGGACCACAGCAGGAGGTCGGCCGAGTGAAGCCCGCCCAGCCGCTCGCGGACCAGGCGGTTGAGCTCTCGATAGTAGATCGCCGTGCTCTCGGCGCTCATGCCGCCGAGAAGTCCGAGGGTGCGCATGGTCAGGGCTCCGACTCGTTGCGGCTGGTCTAGGCGCGGGGCGGGCCGGGCGGAAGGTCCAGTTTCCCGCCCGCGGCGCTCTACCTGGACGCGCGCTGCAATGCGGCGCGCGCCAGGCCCGACCGGTGGATTTGAGCGGTCGGTATTCCTTGGCCGGTAAGACCTTGCAACGCCCTTGGGGCAAGAATGTTGCGATGCAAAACGCCTGACCCCGCACGACAAACAAAGAAGGCGCGCGGTCCGCGCGCCCTCAGGTTGTTAATCGGGAAGAACAAAATACGAGAGACCCCGACTTTCCTCCAGATGTCGAACAACGACAACCCCTTGGCCGGACCGAACGCCGCCGTCAGCTTACGGGCATTCAGTTATCGCCATTCATTCGCCTCATTTGGATTGACGGCCAGCCTTGCGTGTTTCAGCTTTGCAAGCAAGCGCAGGCATAAGCGCTCGATAAGGCTGCGGGGAGGCAGTTCATGGAATTCAGGCATCGCCTACTGGCGACCAGCGCCGTGCTGGCCGCCGTCATCGCGACATCCGCCCACGCGCAGGGCGGTCCCAACGTCATCGAGGAACTGGTCGTCACGGCGGAACGCCGCGAGCAGAGCCTGCAGGACGTGCCGGTCGCCATATCGGCCTTCACGTCCGAGGGGCGGGACCTGATCGGCATCACGTCCGTCCAGGACATGACCAACTTCACGCCGGGGCTGCAGTATTCCAGCCAGCTCGACCGGGTGAGCCTGCGGGGCGTGGGCCGGACCACCAACGTGCACGCCGCCGACCCCTCGGTCTCGGTCTATTCGGACGGCATCTACACCACCTCGACGGTGGAGGCCGGCAAGACGCCCCTCTTCCTCGACCGCACCGAGATCCTGCGCGGGCCCCAGGCGACGCTCTACGGGCGCAACGCCATCGCCGGCGCCATCAACCTGATCTCCAGGCGTCCGACCGAGGAGTGGTACGCCGAGGCGCGGGCCACCTACGCCAACTACAACCGCCACCTGATCGAAGGCGCCGTCTCGGGCCCGACCGCGATCCCCGGCGTCCTCTTCCGGCTGACCGCCAACTGGGAGAAGCAGACCAAGGGCTGGTACGACAACATCGTCCCGGGCATGCCCGACGAGGGCAACGTCATCGACACCAACATCGTCGAGGGCCAGCTCAGGTTCGACTTCAACGACAACTTCGAGGGCTGGGCGAAGCTGACCACCATCGTCTGGCGCAACGGCGGCGGGGGACCGGGCTCGCGCGGCACCTGGACGCCCGCGCCCTACTCGACCTTCCAGGTGGCCAACGCGGCGACCACCAACGACCCGGGCTACGGCTGCAGCGGCCGGACGACCAATGTGCTGAACCGATCGCCGCTGGGCTGCACCAATCCGCAGCTCGACGATCCGCGCAAGATCGCGTCCACGGTGCCCTTCCAGGTCAAGCTGGACGACACGCTGATCTTCGCCAGCGAATGGACGTGGCACGCCTCGAACTTCGACGTGAAGTACACGACCGGCGGCGCGCGCTACCACTACAACCTGAACCGGCCGCCGAACGACAACGTGGCGCCGGTGGAGCGCTTCACCCTGCCGGGCGGGCTAACGATCTTCCCGCAGCAGCTCTACAACTACCAGGAGCGCGAGGAGTGGTGGAGCCACGAGCTCACGCTGAGCTCGACCCATGACGGGCCGCTGCAATGGCTGGCCGGCGTCTACTACTGGAACGAGCACTACGAGCAGCCGACCTCGACCTATCTCTTCCAGCAGAGCCAGATCGCCAACCCGACCGGCTCGAGCTGCCCGCGGTTCGGGAACGTCTGCCCGCCCAACCCGCTGCTCCAGCGGACCTATGACGAGCCCCGGTTCCACATCCAGTCCAAGGCCGTCTACGGCCAGGTCGACTACGCGATCACCGACACGCTGAAGTTCACGGCAGGCGTCCGGTACTCAGAGGACACCAAGAAGGGCTCGGAAGAGGCCCGCGTCATCTGCTTCGCCTTCTTCGCCTGCACCCCCGGGTTCTATCCCGAGCAGCTCAGCATCTTCACGCCGGCGGTGGACATCACCCAGTCGCTGTTCATCCCGCGGGCGACGCCGCCCCAGGGCGTGTCGAGCGACTTCACCTTCGATCCGGCGACGGGCCGGGCCCGGCGCGAGTACGACGGCAAGTGGGATCAGGTGACGGGAAGCGCGGGCTTCCAGTGGGAGCCCGACAGCGACACCAACGCCTATCTCCGCTACTCCAAGGGCTACAAGCCCGGCGGCTTCCGGATCGGCGTGGACACGGCGCTGACGGCCAATCCCTACACCGACAAGGAGACTCTGGACGACATCGAGGTCGGCGTGAAGAAGACCTTCGGGAACTTCCAGGCCAACGTCGCCTTCTTCAACTACTGGTACAAGAACGCCCAGATCCCGCTGACGGTCGTGGACACCTCGGGCGGCCTCGTCCAGGCCAACTCGGTCTTCTACAACGTGCCCAAGGCGGTCTCCCGCGGGGTCGAGATCGAGACCATCTGGCAGCCGATCAACAACCTGCAGATCCTGGCCAACTACTCGTACCTCGACTCCCACATCACCTCGGCCCGCGGACCGGTCGACCCGGCCGACCCGGCGGCGCTCGATCCCGACGCCAATCCGATCGGCTCGCTCGCCGACTGCGCGGCGCGGCAGGCCAACGCCAACCCCGCCGACAACTGCGCCGCCGACCTCTTCTCGCTGCTGCAGGGCGGCGGGTTCCAGCTCGGCCAGGACCTGAAGGGCCAGAAGCTGCCCAACGCGCCCAAGCACAAGATCGCGGTCAACGTGAACTACACCTGGGAGTTGGACGCGGCCTCGATCACGGGCTCGGTCAGCTACAGCTGGCGGGCGGCCCAGTACGGCAGCATCTTCAACCGCTCGTACACGCGCTCGCCGTCCTGGGACCAGGTGGACGCGCGGATCAGCTACAAGCCGAACAACGACAAGTACACGGTCATCCTGTTCGTGAAGAACCTGCTGGACGACGTGGGCTACGAAGGCGGCGCCACCGCCTCGCGGCGCGAGGGCTACGTCGGCCCGGCCACGGCCTCGGCGCCCGGAACGCCGGTGACGGTGATCCCGGTCTCGCAGGGCATCTCCACCACCTATCCCATCACCCCGCCCCGCACCTACGGGATCGAGCTTCAGTACCGCTTCTTCTAGGGGGGAGTCGGAAGCGGTATCTTCGGGGCGCTTCGCCGGGGTGGCGAAGCGCCCCTCCTTTTTTCGGATCTAGGCGGGAACGGTCGAAACGAGGCCATCCAGGCGCACAAGCAACCGGTCCCAGGCGGCGTCCGTCTCGGCCGTCCAGTCGCCGGCCAGGACATCCCGGCACGCGTCCCGGATCACGCGGAAGAAGTTGGCGAACGCTTCGGCGGGCACGCCCAGGTCCACGTGATTCACGCGCTCGGCCCGGATCATGTTCTGGGCATAGGCCCCGTCGAGGTCGAGCAGGCATTCGAAGGCCCGCGCCAGCATCTCGCCGCGCACCGCGCCTTGGGTGTCGCGCCAGAACAGCGGCTCGGTCTCGGGATAGTCCCGGAACAGGCGGCCATAGACCAGCGGCGCGGGATCGCCCACGCGCTCGGCCACCAGATCCAGGGATCGGGTGACGGGGTCCTCTGCGGACGTCACGGCCTGCCTCCATCAATGGTGGCCGCAGGGTAGCTGCGTTACGCGGCGTCCTCCAACGCCCGTTCGACGGCGATCGCCAGGTCGAGGGCCCGGATGGCCTCCTCGGCGTTCACGATCGGGCGAGGCGCCTCGCCGCGCACGGCCTGGAGGAAGCCCTCCACGCTGGCCCCCAGCGGATCCGTCGCCGCCGGGGTGTCGGCGAAGTCGGCATTGAGATCGAAGGGCGTGGTGTTGCGGAAGGTCCTGGCCACGAAGTCGATCTCCACCTCGCCGGAGGGATAGACCACCCGCATGGTGCGCTTGCGGCCCCCGGCCATGCGCGAGACGTCGAAGCGTGCGGTGAAGCCGGAATCGAAGCTCACCTCGGCGCGGGCCTGGTCCCAGGAGCCGCTGGGGCCGATCGCCCCCTCGCCTTCCGCTGTCACGGGCTCGGCCGTGGCGATCGAGAGCGCCAGGTCAAGGTCGTGCACCATCAGGTCCAGGACGGCCGAGACGTCGCGGCTGCGCTCGGACGGCGGGCCGTGGCGCAGGGCCTCCAGCAGCAGCGGCTGCTCGGGGGCGTCCAGCAGGCCCATGGCCCGGAAAACCACCCGCTCCTGGTGGCCGCAGGCGACCACCAGCCCCCTGGCGGCCGCCTGGGCCCGGATCTTCTCGGCGTCGGCCACCGAGACGGCGATGGGCTTCTCAACATAGACCGGCTTGCCGGCCGCGATGGCGGCCAGCGCATGCTCGGCGTGAAAGGTTGCCGGCGAGGCCACGGTCACGACGTCCACGGCGTCCAGGAAGGCGTCCATCTCGCGGAAGGCCCGGCCGCCCAGCGGCAGCGCGACCTGGGCCGCGCGGTCGGGATGCGCATCCAGGACCGCCGACAGCACGACGCCCGGCAGGCGCGCGTACTGGCGGGCGTGATAGCCGCCGAAGACGCCGGCGCCGATCACGCCGCCTCTCAAGACCTCAGGCATGGACTTCCTTCCGGTGGGCGCGGCCCGCCTAGCACGCTCCGCGCCCTCGACGCCACCCGGGGCGCCGGCTAAACAGTTGTTTGAACAACGACCCCGGGAGGACTGCCATGACTGTGTCGCGCGAAATCCGGCTGAAGAGCCGCCCTTCGGGCGTTCCGACGCACGACAACTTCGAGCTGGCGAGCGTCGAACTCCCCGCCCCTGGCGCGGGCGAGGTCCAGGTTAAGAACCTCTGGATGACCGTCGATCCCTACATGCGCGGCCGCATGAACGACGCCAAGAGCTACGTCCCGCCGTTCCAGCTCGGCGAGGCGCTGCAGGGCGGGGCCGTCGGCGAGGTGACGGCCTCGAACGACCCGGCCCTGAAGCCCGGCGACCTCGTCCAGTCGATGTTCGGCTGGCGCGAGGCGTTCAACGCCCCGGCGGGCGCGCTCCAGAAGATCGACCCCCAGGGCCTGCCGCCGCAGGCGTTCCTGGGCGTGGCCGGCATGCCGGGCCTGACCGCCTATGCGGGCCTGCTGCGCGTGGCGGGCCTGAAGGATGGCGACGTGGTGTTCGTCTCGGGCGCGGCGGGCGCGGTGGGTTCGCTCGTCTGCCAGATCGCCAAGGCCAAGGGTCATACCGTCATCGGTTCGGCGGGCGGCGCCAAGAAGGTCGCGTTCCTGAAGGAGATCGGCGTCGACGCGGCCATCGACTACAAGGCCGAGCCCGACCTGACCGCCGCCCTGCTGCGCGCCGCGCCCAAGGGCATCGACGTCTACTTCGACAATGTGGGCGGCGCGCACCTGGAAGCCGCGCTGGAGGCCGCCCGCCCGTTCGCCCGCTTCGCCGAGTGCGGGATGATCTCGATGTACAACTCCACCGAGCTGCCGCCCGGCCCGCGCAACATCGTCCAGGTCGTGGGCAAGCAGATCCGCATCCAGGGCTTCATCGTTTCCAGCCACGCCGACATGCTGGCCGACTTCCAGCGCGACCTGGCCGGCTGGGTGCGCGAGGGCAAGGTGAAGTGGAAGGAAACCGTGTTCGAGGGGATCGAGCGCGCGCCGGACGCCTTCCTGGGCCTCTTCACGGGCGAAAACCTGGGGAAGATGCTGGTCAAGCTGGCCTGACCGTTGGTTCGCGGGGAATGAGGGGCTAAATAGCCTCTCGTCCCCCGAGCCTCCGGAGCCGCCCGTGCCGCGCCTGTTCAGCGCCTATGTGATCGTCGACTGGAGCGCGGCCGCCAAGCCGACCACCGGGGCGGATTCCGTCTGGATCGGCGTGCTGAAGCGCGACGTGCGCTTCCGCCTGGCGTTCGAAAGCTACAATCCGCCGACCCGGGCCGAGGCCGAGACGCGGCTCGCCGCCATCCTCGACGACCTGAAGAAGCGGAACGAGCGCGCCCTGCTGGGCTTCGACTTCCCGCTGGGCTTCCCGCGCGGCTTCGCCGAGGCGCTGAAACTGCCCGGCGAGCAGCCCTGGCGCGCGACGTGGGACCAGCTCGACAGGATGGTCAAGGACAAGGCCGACAACACCAACAACCGGTTCGGCGTGGGCTCCGAGATCAACCGGCGCCTGACCGGCGGCCCCTTCCCCTTCTGGGGTTGCCCGCCCAAGGACGCGCTGACCACCCTGCAACCCAAGCGCACCCGCGCGCACGGGCCGGACGACCTGCCCGAGTTCCGCCATGCCGACCTCGCGGCCAAGGGCGCGGCCTCGATCTGGAAGCTCTACTACAACGGCTCGGTCGGCGGTCAGGCGATCCTGGGCATCCCCCTCGTCCGCCGGTTGAAGCTGGCCCGCGGCGAGGCGTTCAAGACGTGGCCCTTCGAAACCGGCTTCAAGGCGCTGACCGAGTCCGACCTCGCGGGCGTCGATGTGGTGGCCGCCGAGGTCTATCCGTCGCTGCTGAAGGTCCAGCCCGCCGCCGGCGAGGTGAAGGACCTGGCGCAAGTGCGCGCCACGGCTGAACATTTCGCCAGGCTGGACGAGCAGAACAAGCTGGGCGCCCTGTTCGGCCCACCGAAGGGGACGCCCCCCGACGCCGTGCTCGACGCCGAGCGCGAGGAAGGCTGGATCCTGGGGGCGGGAGCCTAGGTCTTTCCCTCCCCTTCATGGGGAGGGTGGCGACCCCGGACTTGGTCCGGGGGAGACGGGTGGGGAAGCCTATCGTCAAGCGCCGAGCCCGGCCAAAACTCCCCACCCTGCCCGCCTCCGGCGGGCTGTCCCTCCCCATTAAGGGAGGGGAGTCAAAGCCCCCGCCGGCTCAGCATCCAGAACCGGCCGAGCAGCAGGGCGCCCGAGACGAAGCTCGCCACGATCACCGCCCAGACGATGCCGTCGATCCCCTGGCCCATCGGGATCGCCAGCCAATAGGCCATGGGGATCATCACCGCGATATAGCTGGCCAGATGGGTGCAGGTCGGCAGCCAGACATCGCCCCGGGCCCGTAGCGACTGGGCGGCCACCACCTGCAGGGCGTCGGGGAAGAAGAACAGGCACGAGAGCGCCAGCGCCGGCGCGGCCATGGCGATGGTGGCGGCGTCGCGCGTATAGCCCCCGGAGATCATGTGGGCCGTGGGCCAGATGGCGAGCGATATCACCAGGCCGAAGACCGCCGTGACCGCGAACGACACGGCCCCCGCTCGCGCCACGCCCGCGGGGTCGCGCGCCCCATAGGCCCGGCCCACGAGCACCGCCGCGCCGGTGGCCAGTCCCAGGGGGACCATGAAGACGATGGCCGCGACGTTCAGCACGATGGCCCAGGCCGCGACGGCCAGGCCGCCCATCCAGCCGGCGATGACGTTCATGCTGGCGAAGGCCGAGACCTCCAGGAAGTTGGAGATTCCCGCCCCATAGCCGATGCGGCGCTGCTCGGCCTCGGCCGCCCGGTTCCGCTCCGGCTTGTCGAAGACGCCGAGCGCGCGGGCCTCGGGCATGAGGAAGATGTAGCCCAGGGTGGTCAGCGCCAGGAACGTGCGCGCCCCGAAGGTGCCCCAGGCCGCGCCCACCGCCCCCATGGCCGGCAGGCCCAGGGTTCCGGGCACGAACAGCAGCACGAGGGCGAGGTTCACGACATTGGCCGCCCACATGGCGGCCGCCGCCGGTCCCGGCCGCCCCAGGCCCTCCAGCCAGAAGCTCGCCACGACGCTGACCGCATAGCCGGTCAGCGAGAGGGAGAAGACCAGCAGGGCGCGGGTCGCCCCGTCCGCCAGGTCCTTCTCCAGGCCGATCACGTGCAGGAAGGGCGGCCCCGCGATGGCCAGGAAGACCGTCGAGGCGACCCCGATCCAGAAGCCGTAGCCCAGGCCGCGCCGCAGCACCGCGCCGGTTTCGTGCCGCCGCCCCTCGCCGATGGCGCGCGCGGTCATCACCTGGACGCCCGAGAGCAGGCCGACCACCGCTGTCAGCACCACGCTGGTCGGCGCCCAGCCGAGGGCGTGGTAGCCGAGCTGTTGGGCGGAGAAGCGCCCCACGACCACGGCGTCGGTCAGACCCATGGTCATGATCCCCAGGCGCGCGAGCACCACCGGCCACGACAGCTTCAGGAGCTGGGCCAGGTCGGCGCGGACGAGCGAAGGGTTCTGGGCCGCCGGGCGGTCCATGGGCGTGTGATCCGAGGTTTCAAAGAGGCCGCGGACAGTGCGCCGCCGCCCGCGACCGGGCAAGCGAAGCTTGGCCCGGCGCGGTGATCGGGGCCGCCGCGTGGCCCTTCGGCCACGCGATCAGATGTTGACGGCCGCCCGCTTGGACAGGTCCACCCGGTCTTCCTTGAGCTTCTCGGCCACCAGGAAGGCCAGCTCCAGCGCCTGCTCCCCGTTCAGGCGCGGGTCGCAGTGGGTGTGATAGCGGTCGGCCAGGTCGCCCTCGGCCAGCGCGCGGGCGCCGCCCAGGCACTCGGTGACGTTCTGGCCGGTCATCTCCAGGTGCACGCCGCCGGGATGAACGCCCTCGGCCTTGCAGGTGTCCACGAAGCTGCGGACCTCCGAGAGGATGCGGTCGAACGGGCGGGTCTTGTAGCCAGTCGCCGCCGTCAGGGTGTTGCCGTGCATCGGATCGATCGCCCAGACCACGTTGCGGCCGCCGGACTTCGTCGCCCGCAGCAGGCGCGGCAGGCGGTCCTCGATCTTGTCGTAGCCGAAGCGGCCGTACAGCGTGAGCCGCCCGGCCTCGTTCTTCGGGTTGAGGGCGTCGACCAGACGCAGCAGCTCGTCGGGCTCCATGGTCGGGCCGACCTTCACGCCGATGGGGTTCTTGATGCCCCGGAAGAACTCGACGTGGGCGTGGTCGAGCTGGCGGGTGCGTTCGCCGATCCACAGCAGGTGGGCCGAGGTGTCGTACCACTCGCCCGAGGTGCTATCGACGCGCGTCATCGCCTCCTCGAAGCCCAGCAGGAGGCCTTCGTGGGACGTGAAGAACTCCACCCGGTGCATCTCAGGGTGCGTCTCGGGCGTCACCCCGATGGCGGCCATGAAGGTCAGGGCCTCGGAGATCTTCTCGGACAGCTCGCGGTAGCGCGCCCCCTGCGGGCTGTCGTTCACGAAGCCCAGGGTCCAGCGGTGGATATTGTAGAGGTCGGCGTAGCCGCCGCCCGCGAAGGCGCGCAGCAGGTTCAGCGTCGAGGACGACTGGGCGTAGGCCTGGACCAGCCGCTGCGGGTCGGGCGTCCGCGCTTCGGGGGTGAATTCCATGCCGTTGATGTTGTCGCCGCGGTAGCTGGGCAGTTCCACGTCGCCGACCTTCTCGACCGGCGAGGACCGCGGCTTGCCGAACTGGCCGGCCATTCGGCCCACCTTCACCACCGGCTTGCCGCCGGCGAAGGTCAGCACCACCGCCATCTGCAGGATCAGGCGGAAGGTGTCGCGGATGTTGTCCGCGTGGAACTCCTTGAAACTCTCGGCGCAGTCGCCGCCCTGCAGCAGGAAGGCGCGCCCCTCGGAGACGTCGGCCAGCAGGCTCTTGAGCCGGCGCGCCTCGCCCGCGAACACCAACGGCGGCATCTTCCGAAGCGATTGCTCCACGCGCGCAAGCTCGGCCGGATCCGGATAGTCGGTCGGCAGGTGCTTGGCGGGCTTCGATCTCCAGGATGCAGGCGTC
The DNA here is from genome assembly GCF_046463815.1 of Phenylobacterium sp. GTDB lineage: Bacteria > Pseudomonadota > Alphaproteobacteria > Caulobacterales > Caulobacteraceae > Phenylobacterium. Next base: position 94,656 of record NZ_JBKBRO010000004.1, read on the forward strand.
CAGTGCTCGGTCATCAATCCAACTCCGCGCCAGGGGCGGGCTCGGGCCCGTGGCGGAAGCGGCTTCTACCCCGAGAACCCCGCCGAGGTCGATGATTTTGCTGCGCTGCGGCGATCGGCGGCGCGCGCGGGGGTCAAATCTGCCCCGTCCATCAGGCCGACGACGACCGCGGCCAGGCCGCCGAGCGCCAGCCACCATTCCTGCCAGACCCCGAAGTTGACGGCCGCGAAGACCAGGTAGGCGGTCGCCGAGGCGGCGCCGGCCGTGGCCGCCAGGTCGGGGGTCTCGCGCGACAGCCGCCGCAGCACGAAAAGCCAGACGAGCGCCGCCAGGATGGCCCCCGGCGCGCCGAGCTCCAGCCAGATCTGCAGCGAGCCGTTGTGCGGATGGAGCTGGATGGCCGGGCTGAAGGCGCGGCTGGCGTCGAGGCCCCAGCCGCGCAGGGGATGCTCGGCGATGAAATCCACCGCATGGCTCCAGTAGTCCATCCGCTGCGCCCAGGAGGCCGGCGCCTCGACGTGCAGGCCGAAGCCTCGCCCCAGGGCGCGCATCCCCAGGGTGACGGCGGGCGCGAGCAGGACATAGGCCGCGGCCGCGACGCCCAGGCCGCGAGGCGCCGAGCGGGGCCAGGTCCAGGCCGCGGCGCCCACGAGCAGGCTGAGGCCCACGGCCAGCACCGGCGCGTCGGCCAGGAACACCAGGGCCGCCGTCGCCGTCCCGAGGACCATGGGCAGGCCCAGGGCCCAGGGCCGTCCCGCCCGCACGCCGCCGGCCGCCGCCACGGGCCACAGGACGGCCAGGACGAAGGTCCCCTGGGCCAGGTTCTTGCCCGCCAGGTCCGGACGGGTCGGATCGCCGATGGCGGCCCTCAGCGCCTGGTAGATCGCCCCGCCGGTGGCCGCCTCGGCCAGCATTACAACCCCCACGATCGCCAGGCCCCAGGCCAGGACCGACAGCGCCAGGCGCCGCAGGGCCGGGGCCGCCCTGCGGGCCCCGCACCAGGCGCTCCAGTAGAGGGGAAGCTGCAGCGCGAGCTTCAACGCCACGCTGCGGTCGAGATCGTCGGGCCGGTAGGGACTCCAGGCCGTGGTCACGGCGGCCCAGACCAGAACCGCCAGCAGGACGACGGCGATCGGCCGATCCTCGTCCGTCAGGCGGAACGCCGGGAGGCACAGGAGACCCACGAGCCCCAGCAGCGGCGCGAAGCCCAGCGGCCCGACCCAGGCCAGCGGCGGCGTGAGCACGGCCGCGCCCACCATCACCCAGCCGCACCATCCTTCCACGCGCCCGGAGTGGGCGCTTCGAAGGGCCGGTCGCGTGGAGCCTTGGCGAGGCAGGATCAAGCCGCCTGGCCCAGCGCCGGGGGAACGTGTTTCTCGCGCATGGTGACCAGCTCCTCGGCCAGCGTCGGGTGCACGGCGCAGGTGGAATCCCACTGCGGCTTGGTCACGCCCATCTTCAGCGCGATGGCGGCCATCTGGATGATCTCTGGCGCGTCGGGGCCGACCACGTGGCAGCCGAGGATCTTCTCGCTCCCCTGCTCCACCACGAGCTTGATGAGGCAACGCTCCTCGCCGCCGGTGAAGGCGTACTTCATCGGGCGGAAACGCGAGAGGTAGATGTCCACCCTTCCCCCGTGCTTGTGGCGGGCCTCGGCCTCGGACAGGCCCACCGAGCCGATCGGCGGCTGCGAGAACACGGCCGAGGCGACCATCTCGTGGTCGAAGCTGGTGGGCCGGCTGCCGAACTCGGTGTCGGCGAAGGCGTGGCCCTCGCGGATCGCCACCGGCGTCAGGTTGATCCGGTCGGTGACGTCGCCCACGGCCCAGATGTTGTCGACGCTGGTGCGGGAGTACTCGTCCACCTTCACCGCGCCCCGGGCGTCCAGCTCCACGCCGGCGGCCTCGAGCCCCAGGCCCTCCACATAGGGCTCCCGCCCCAGGGCGAAGAGGACGACGTCGCTCTCGACTGCATGGCCATTGGTCAGCCGGCTGAGGAAGCCGGTGGCGGTCTTCTCGATGGCCGCGTGCTGGCAGCCCAGCAGGACCGTCACGCCCCGCTTCTCGATTTCCTCGGTCACGTGCGAGCGCACGTCGTCGTCGAAGCCGCGCAGGATGTTGGGGCCCCGGTGGACCAGGGTCGTCTCGACGCCCAGGCCGTTGAAGATGCCGGCGAACTCCACGGCGATGTAGCCGCCGCCGGCGATCACCATCCGTTTCGGCAGCTCGGGCAGGTGGAAGACCTCGTTGGAGCTGATCGCGTGCTCCACGCCGGGCAGCTCGTGCGGCATCCAGGGACGGCCGCCGGTGGCGATGAGGATCTTGGCGGCGGTCACGGTCCCGTGGCCGTCGATCTCGACCGTGTGGCGGTCCTTGAGGCGCGCCTTGCCGTGGAACAGCTCGGCTCCGGCGTTCTGCAGGTTGCGGACGTAGATTCCCGAGAGCCGGGCGATCTCCTTGTCCTTCTCGGCGATGAACTTCGCCCAGTCGAAGGCGCTCTCGCCCACCGTCCAGCCGTAGCCCTCGGCCACCTCGAAGTGATGGGCGAACTCCGAGGCGTAGACCATCAGCTTCTTGGGCACGCAGCCCCGGATCACGCAGGTGCCGCCGGCGCGGTGCTCCTCGGCCACGCCCACCTTGGCGCCCGAGAGCGCCGCCACCCGGGCCGCGCGCACGCCGCCCGAACCCGCGCCGATCACGAAGAGGTCGAAGTCGTGGTCCGCCACCTGGGGCTCCTTCAATCAGGGCTCGAGCGTCGTCACGCCGCCCGGCCCGCCGATCAACGCCTTGTCGGCCAGGTCCAGGAACAGGCCGTGATCCACGACGCCGGTGACGCTTTTCAGCGCCGCCGCCAGGACCGCCGGTTCCTCGATCCGCCCGCAGGCTGCGTCATAGATGAGGTTTCCGCCGTCGGTTCGCACGGGTTGGCCATCCTTGAGGCGCAGACGGGGTGCGATTCCGATGTCGCATTCGGCCAGGGCGTCGCAGATCCTGAGCGCCGTGGTCTTGTGCCCGAAGGCCACCACCTCGATCGGCAGCGGGAACTTGCCGAGCACCGGCACATGCTTGGCGGCGTCGGCGATGACGACGCAGCGCCTGGAGGCCTCCCACACCAGCTTCTCGCGCAGCAGGGCCGCCCCGCCGCCCTTGATGAGGGACAGGCCGGGGCCGATCTCGTCGGCGCCGTCCACGGTCAGGTCGATCTCGCGGGTCTCGCCCAGTTCCGCGACCTTGATCCCCAGGCTGGTCGCCAGATCGGCCGTGGCCTGGGAGGTGGGCACGCCCACGATGTCCAGCCCGCGCGCGGCCAGGGCCTTGACGAACCAGGCGGCGGTCGAGCCGGTCCCCAGGCCGACCACCATGCCGTCTTCGACGAGCGCCGCGGCGGCTTCGCCCGCGGCCTGCTTCTGGGATTCGGCGTCGCTCATGTCTTCGTCTTCGCGGCCTTTTCGGCGGATTTCAGCTTGCGGAAGCGAGCGGCCCAGCCGGGCTTCTCGGCCTGCGGCGGACGCGCCACGGCGAGCGCGTCAGGGGCCACGTCCTTGGTGATGACCGAACCGGAACCCGTCATGGCGCCCTGGCCCACCGTGACGGGCGCCACCAGGGCGGTGTTCGAGCCGATGAAAGCCCCCTCGCCCACGTGGGTGTCGTGTTTGAAGAAGCCGTCGTAGTTGCAGAAGATCGTGCCGGCGCCGATGTTCGCCCCCGCCCCCACCGTGCCATCGCCCAGGTAGGACAGGTGGTTGGCCTTGGCCCCCTTGCCCACCGCGACCTTCTTCACCTCGACGAAGTTGCCGATGTGGGCATCCTCGCCGATGTCGGCGCCGGGCCGCAGGCGCGCATAGGGGCCGACCAGGGCGCCTGCCCGCACCACCGCGCCCTCCAGGTGGCTGAACGCCCGGATCACCGCGCCGGTCTCGACCTTCACGCCCGGCGCGAAGACCACGAACGGCTCGACCATGGCGCCTGCGGCGATCTCGGTGTCCCAGGAGAAGTGCACCGTCTCGGGCGCGGGCATCCGCACGCCCTCGGCCAGGAAGCGCGCCCTCGCCCGCTGCTGGAACACCGCCTCGGCCTGGGAAAGCTGCATCTGGGTGTCGGCGCCCATGACCGCCGTCTCGGGGGCGATGTGGGCGCGGACGGTCAGCTCCTCGGCGTTGGCCTCGGCCACGATGCCGGTCAGGAAGTATTCGCCCTTGGGATTGTCGTTGGTGATCCGGGAGAGCCACCGGAACAGGTCGGCGCGGCCCGCCACATACATGCCCGCGTTGCAGGCGCGGACCGCCTTCTCTTCCTCGGTGCACTGGCTGGGCTCGACGATCCGCATGACGTGGCCGTCGGCGCCGCGGATCAGGCGCCCGTAGAGGAGCTGGTCGGCGGGCTCGAAGCCCATGATCGCCAGGGCCGCGCCCCCGTCGCGCAAGGCGAACAGCGGCTCAAGGTCCTGGGCGGTCAGCAGCGGGCAGTCGCCGTTCACGACCAGCACGTCCCCCTCGTAATCGGCCAGGGCGTCGGCGGCGCACAGCACGGCATGGCCAGTGCCCAGCGGCGGATCCTGGAGGACCGCGGCGGCCTCGCCCAGGCGCTTCACGGCGATCTCCCGGACGCCGGGGCTGTGGTTCCCCACGATCACGTGGATGCGGTCGCAGCCGGCCGCCTGCACCGTGTCGATCACCCGGTCCAGCAGGGTCCGGCCGCCCACGGTGTGCTGGAGCTTGGGAAGCGGCGACTTCATCCGCGTGCCCTGGCCGGCGGCCATGATTACGGCGGCGCGAGCAGTCATTCAGCAGGGCTCCGGTGCGCGCGAGTCATCGTCAGGGGAACGCCTTAGCAAGCCTTGTGGCCCGGCGCGACAACAGGCTAGCGTCCCGCACCTTCCCGGGGGAGCTTCCATGAAAACGTCCCAGCGTCTCGCCGCCCTGCTGGCTGCCTGCGCCATCTCGGCCCTCGCCGCCGCGCCCGCCGTCCAGGCCGCGCCCGACCGCGACCTCGAGGGCCGCTTCGCCGCCATGCTTGATCCCGCCGAGATGGGCGGCTGGCTGAAGACCATGGCCGCCGAACCCAACCACGTGGGCGCGCCGCACAACAAGGCCAACGCCGAGATGACGCTGGCCCAGTTCAGGGAATGGGGCTGGGACGCCCGGATCGAGACGTTCTGGGTGCTCTACCCCACGCCGCAGGAGGTGGCCCTGGAACTCGTCGGCGGACCCGGAGCCCCGTTCAAGGCCACGCTGACCGAACCCCCGATCCCCGGCGACGAGAGCTCGGCCCGCCAGCAGGGCGGCCTGCCGGCCTATGTGGCCTTCCAGGGCGACGGCGACGTCACCGCCCCCCTCGTCTACGTGAACTACGGAATGCCCGCCGACTACGACGCCCTGGAGCGCATGGGCGTGTCGGTGAAGGGCAAGATCGTCATCGCCCGCTATGGCCAGGGCTGGCGGGGGCTGAAGCCCAAGCTCGCCCAGGAACACGGCGCCGTGGGCGCGATCATCTATTCCGACCCGCGCGACGACGGCTACGCCGTGGACGACGTCTATCCGCAAGGCGCGGCGCGTCCGCCGCGGGGCTTCCAGCGCGGCTCGGTGGCCGACATGACCACCTTCCCGGGCGATCCGACCACCCCCGGTTACGCCTCGACGAAGAACGCCAAGCGCGTGCCGCGCGAGCAGGCCGAGACCATCCTGAAGATCCCCACCCTGCCGATCTCGTACGGCGACGCCCAGGTGCTGCTGAAGTCGCTGGACGGCCCGGTGGCCCCGCCGTCGTTCCGCGGGAGCCTGCCGATCACCTACCACGTGGGCGGCGCCGGGGCCGGCCAGGTCCACCTGAAGGTGGAGTCCGACTGGAGCCTGAAGCCCGTCTACAACGTCATCGCCACGCTGAAGGGCGCCGAGAAGCCCGACCAGTGGGTGGTGCGCGGCAACCACCGCGACGGCTGGGTGTTCGGGGCCACCGATCCCCTGTCTGGCCACGTGGCGATGATGGGCGAGGCCAAGGCGCTCGGCGCGCTCTCCAAGGCAGGCTGGAAGCCTAAGCGGACCATCGTCTACGCGAGCTGGGACGCCGAGGAGCCCATGCTGCTGGGCTCCACCGAATGGGCCGAGGCCCATGCCGCCGAGCTGAAGAAGAAGGCCGTCGTCTACATCAACTCGGATTCCAACGCGCGCGGCTTCCTGGGCGCGGGCGGCAGCCATTCCTTCCAGCACTTCGTCAACCAGGTCGGCGCAGATGTGAAGGACCCGCAGACCGGCGTCTCGGTCGTCGAACGCCTGCGCGCCCGCATGGGCGTGACCGCCGCCAGTCCCGGCGCCAGCGAGCAGGCCAAGGCGCTGGGCAGGATCGCCGCCGACCCGGCCCGCGACCTGCCGATCTCGCCGCTGGGGTCGGGCTCGGACTATTCGGCCTTCCTGCAGAACCTGGGCCTGGCCTCGCTCAACATCGGCTACGGCGACGAGGGCGAATCCGGCGGCGTCTATCACTCGGCCTACGACACCTATGAGCACCACAGCCGCTTCGTGGACCCCGGCCACGCCTATGCCGGCGCGCTCGCCGACACCATCGGCCGGATGGTGATCCGCATCGCCGACGCCGACCTGCCGGTGCAGCGCTACGGGGACTTCGCCGACACGGTGTCGGGCTATGTGGACGAGGTGAAGAAGCTGGCCGAGGCCAAGCGCGCCGAGGCGCAGACGCAAGGACGCCTGCTGGCCGCCGGCGCCTACAAGCTGGCCGACGACCCCACCCTGCCCCGCGCGGACCCGGCGCCGCTGGCCCCGTCGCCCGCCCTGGACTTCGGCCCGCTGGACGCGGCGACGGCCCGGCTCAAGACCTCGGCCGGCGGCTTCGACCAGGCCCTGGCGGCCAAGGGCGCGACGCTGTCCTCCGCCCAGAAGGCCCGCCTGGACGCCGTGCTGCTCACCCTCGAGCAGCGGCTGCTGCGCGAGAAGGGCCTGCCCTTCCGGCCCTGGTACAAGAACATGATCTACGCGCCTGGCCGCTTCACCGGCTACGGGGCCAAGACCCTGCCGGGCGTGCGCGAGGCCATCGAGGAACGTCGCTTCGCCGACGCGACCACCTATATCGGGCTCACGGCCGAGGCTTTGAACGACTATTCGGCCGGACTGGATGAGGCGACCGCGGTGATCAATGGCCGATAGTTCCCTGCAAGGCGCCGTCGTCGCGTTCGATCTCGACGGCACCCTGGTCGACACCGCCCCCGACCTGATCGGCACGCTCAACGTGCTGCTGGCCGAGGAAGGGGTGCAGCCGTTCCCGCTCGATCAGGCGAGGCCCTTCATCGGCAAGGGCGCGCGCTGGCTGATCGAGCGCGGCTTCGCCGAGGCCGGCGCGCCGCTGGCGCCCGAGCAGGTCCCGGCCCTCTTCGACCGGTTCATCGCCCGCTACCTGGAGCACATCGCCGACGAGAGCCGGCCCTTCCCCGGCTGCGTCGAGGCCCTGGACGCCCTTAAGGACGCCGGCGCCAAGCTGGCGGTCTGCACCAACAAGCTCACCGGCCTCTCGGCCTCGCTGCTGGGCGCGCTGGGCCTCGCCGACCGGTTCGAGGTGATCGTGGGGGCCGACGCGGCGCCCGCCATCAAGCCCGATCCCCGCCATCTGGCCGCCGCCGTGGACGCCGTGGGGGGGGAGATGGGCCGCACGGTCCTGGTGGGCGATGCGGCCACCGACGCCGGCGCCGCCCGGGCGGCCGGCGCGGGCCTGATCCTGGTCAGCTTCGGCTACACCGAGGTTCCCGCGGCCGAGCTCGACCCGGACGTCCTGATCCACCACTTCGACGAACTGCCCGAGGCCGTTTCCAGGCTCCTCGGCGCTTGCGGCGCGTGAGCCTTCCGGCTATACGCCGCGTCCTTCCCGCGCGACCTTCGGGACGCGCCTTCCGGCGGATGCGTAGCTCAGCGGGAGAGCACCTCGTTCACACCGAGGGGGTCACAGGTTCAATCCCTGTCGCATCCACCATTCCTTCTTTTTTTTGCGAGCCCTCCGGGCCGGCGAGCGGATCAGGCCGCATCGGCGACGTGCGCGCCGGCGTGCAGAGCCCGCCGATATTCGATTGAGGCGACCCCGAGCCAGTCCTGGCGCCGCACATCGCCCTCGCATGAGGCCGCCACAGCATACTGACGACCGGGGCCGCGACGGACCTCGCCGGGGCCAATCTGGAGGGTTGGAGCGGGTGAGGGGAATCGAACCCCTGACATTCAGCTTGGGAAGCTGACGTTCTACCTCTGAACTACACCCGCGCGGTCGGCCAGCGGCCGGCCAGGGCTCCACTTAGCCAGCCCGGCCGCGGGGCGCAAGGTGGGGCGCGGTCAGGCGCCGGCGGCCCGCCGTCGGGCGTCGCGGAGATGGGATTGGGGGCGAGGCCGCCCGCCAGCGTCAGGCCGCGCAGCACCGGACGGGCCATGGCCACGCCGGCCTCGGCGGCCGCGGCCGATCCATAGGTGGTGATCATGGCAGCCTCGCCGGTGCGGCGCACCGGGCCAGCGGGAGCGGCCTCACGCCGGCAGGCTGCCTTCCGGGAAGTACCGGCTTTCCAGGCGGCCCGAGGCCTGCCTCAGGGCGTCGATGGCCTCCTCCACCGCCTGACGCTGGGCCAGCAGGGCGTCGATGCGCTTCTGGAAGACCCTGATGGCGTGGGCGTTCTGGGCCACTTCGCCCTCCTCGTCGTAGAGGTCGAGGATGTCGCGGATCTCGGCCACGGACAGCCCCACGCGTCGGCCGCGCATGATAAGCGCCAGGCGCGCGCGGTCCTTGTAGGAATAGATGCGGGTCTGCTCGCGCCGGGCCGGGAACAGCAGCCCCTGCTCCTCGTAGAAGCGCAGCGCCCGGGGCGTGGCGCCGAACTCCTGGCAAAGCTGGGTGATCGAATAGGTCCGGAACGGCGGACGGCGAAGTTTCAGCGACATGGTTGGTCCTCCCTCAAAGCCCGAGGACAAGCCGGGCGATGATGTCACGCTGGATCTCGTTGGAGCCGCCGTAGATCGAGGCGGCCCGATTGTTGAGGTACCGGGGCATTGCGGTCAGACTGTGGTCCGGCCCCACCGGCTCGGCGTTCGAACCCGCCTCCCGCGCCTGCGGCTGGTGGACGCCCGCATAGGCGCCCGCGGCGTCCACGGCGATGGCGTCGATCCCCTGCAGGGCCTCGGTCCCCTGGGTCTTCAGCATCGAGGACGCCGGCCCCGGATTGCGGCCGCCGGCGATGGCGCTCAGCACCCGGCGCTCGGAGATGTCGATGGCCTCGACGGCGATCTCGGCCTCGGCCAGGCGCCGGCGGAAATGGGGGTCGTCGAGCAGGCCGTCCGCCATCGCGCGCACGCGTCCAAGCCCCACCTTCAGGCCCGGCGCAGAGCCCCCGCCCCGCTCGAACTCCAGGAGGTACTTGGCCACCGTCCAGCCCTGGTTCTCCTCGCCCAGCCGGCCGGACTTCGGCACGCGCACCTCGTCGAAGAAGACCTGGTTCACCTCGTGCTCGCCGGCGAGCGTGATGATCGGGTCGACCTTGATCCCCGGCAGGGTCATGTCGAGCAACAGGAAGGTGATCCCCGCCTGCGGCTTGCCCTCGGCGCCTGTCCGCACCAGACAGAACATGCGGTTGGCGTGGTGGGCGTGGGTCGTCCAGATCTTCGATCCGGACAGAACGTAATAATCTCCGTCGCTTACGGCGCGGAGCTGAAGCGACGCGAGGTCCGATCCCGACCCCGGTTCGGAGTAGCCCTGGCACCAGTAGTCCTCGCCCGACAGTATCCTGGGCAGGTAGCGCGCCTTCTGCTCGGGCGTGCCGTAGCGCATGATGCAGGGGCCCACCATCCGCAGACCCATGGGCGCCAGGTTGGGCGCGCTCGCCTGCGCGCATTCGGCCGCGAAGATGTAGCGCTGCACCTCGGTCCAGCCGGGGCCGCCGTACTCCCGGGGCCAGCTCGGGGCGGCCCAGCCCTTGGCGTGCAGGATGCGCTGCCAGACCAGGCTGTGCCGCGGCTCCACGAACACGCTGGTCTGACGCGCGCCGACCTCCCGCAACTCGGGCGTCAGGTTCTCGTCCAGGAAGGCGCGGACCTCGCCCTGGAAGGCGAGGTCCGCGGAACTCAACACAAGGTCCATGCCGTGTACGGCGGGATCAGAACCAGGCCCCAAGAATTTTGGCCGGAGCGGCGCCCCCCCCGTGCGCGGGGCGCCCAGGAAGGCGGCGAAGGTGCCGCTCTGAAGCGGCTGATCGACGACCACCTGGTAGTAGTCCTCGTTGGTGAGGTTCTGGGCCCAGAGTTCGACCGTCCACCGCTCGCTCTCGGGACCCACGCCCACGCGGCCGTTCCACAGCGTGAGCGGCTTCTGGCGCTTCATGGGGTCGAGGTTCGAGCCGGTGTTGTAGGCCGAGGTGTACCGGCCCGAGAGGCTGGCCCTGAGCTTCATGCCGCCGCCGAGCGGGCGGTCATAGGCCGTCGACCAGGACGCCGACCACAGGGGCGCGTACGACAGCCGCGAGGTGGGCAGGCGCGGCCCGATGCCGGCCGTGGGCGTGAAGTTCCCGTACTGGGTCACCGCATAGGTCACCCCGCCCGTCACCGTCAGGCCCTCGAAAGGCGTGCGGTAGACGAGGTCCAGGTCCACGCCCTTGGAGGTCACCTTGGGCACCGAGGCGACCACGAAGCTGATGCCCGTGTAGGTGTTGAGCTGGAAGTGCTTGAACGTCTGGTCGAAGACCGCCGCGTTCAGCAGGACGGAATTGCCCGCCAGGTTGCTCTTGAAGCCGGCCTCGTAGCTCTCGACCGTCTCGGCGGGGAAGCTGGTGTCGGGGTTGATCTGGCCGGGGCCGAAGCGGGCGCGGTCCAGGTTGAAGCCGCCGCTCTTGTGGCTGCTGGCGTAGGACACATAGGTCATCAGCTCGGGGCTGAAGCGGTAGCTGGCCTTCACCGTGCCGCCCAGGCGGTCCTCGGTGCGCTTCTGGCGGGTGTCGACGTTGTTGAACGCCGGGTCGGCGCCGGGGGCGCACAGCGCCGTGCGCGCCGCCGCCGGGATCGGCCGCACCAGCGCCGCGGCGCAGGCGTTCCCGGGCGCGGTGTTCCGGTACAGCGAGAACACCTTCTTGGTGTCGTCGGTGTAGCGCAGGCCGAAGGTCACCTCGAGCGCCTCGGTGACGTGCCAGGTGTTGTTGGTGAACAGCGCCCAGCCGGTCGAGCTGTGGTCGAACCGGTCGTAGGAGCCCTGGCCGGGGATGTAGTTGGTCCCGGCCGGCAGGCCGGTGAGCGCCGAGACGGCGGTGGGGTTCGTCCCGCCGGAGAGCAGCAGGCTGAAGTAGGTCTCGTACGACACGCCGAACGGGGTGAAGGCGCTCGAGTCGAGCTGCTCGTCCGAGTAGTAGCCGCCGATCATCCAGTCGAGCGGGCCGCTCGCGCCGGCCAGCCGCAGTTCCTGCGAGAACACCTCGAACTTCGAGAACGTGCGGCCGTCGTCGGGCCGGTACCAGATGTCGGCCGACGAGAAGTCGATGTCGTTGGCCTGCCGGTTGTCCCAGTTGCGCCAGGCGGTGATCGAGGTGAGCGTGACGTCCTTCGACAGGTCCCAGTCCGCCTGCAGCGAGACGCCCCAGTCCTCGATGCTCTGGTTGGACTCGCGGTTGGCGTAGGCCAGGCGGCTGAACGGATCGGCCGGGCGGCCCAGGCCGGCGTCGGTCGCCAGCGCGTCGATGATGGCGCCGGTGGCGCCCACCGAGGTGGTGACGTCCAGGCAGCAGTGTTCGTCGCGCTTGGTGTAGTCGGCCAGGAAGCGGAACTGCAGCGGGTCGCTGGGCAGCCAGAGGAGCTGGGCCCGGACCGTCGTCACGTCCTGGTCGTCGTTGTCGCCCTGGGAGCTGGGCCCGGCGCCGTTCTTCACGTCGTAGAAGCCGTCGCGCACCCGGCGCGCGGCGTAGACGCGGGCCGCCAGGGTGTCGCTGATCGGGCCGGTGACCGAGACGGACGCCCCGCGAGCGTCGTGGTTGCCGTAGGTCAGCTCGCCCTGGGCGCTGAAGTCGAACTCCGGCGCCTTGGTGATGACGTTGATGACGCCGGCCGAGGTGTTCTTGCCGAACACGGTGCCCTGCGGCCCCTTCAGCACCTCGATCCGCTCCAGCTCGCCCAGGTCGCCGAAGGCCACGCCCGAGCGGGCGCGGTAGACGCCGTCGATGACCGTGCCGACCGAGGATTCCAGGCCCGGGTTGTCGCCGATGGTGCCGACGCCGCGGATGCGGATGGAGGTCTGGGCGCCGCCCGTGGACGAGGTGACGCTGAGGCCGGGCGTCAGCACCTGCAGGTCCTTCACGTCGCGGACGCCCGCGTCCTGAAGCTGCTGGCCCGACACGACGTTCACCACGATGGGCACGTCCTGCAGGTTCTGCTCGCGCTTCTGAGCGGTCACGATGATGGTCTCGACGGTCGGGGCCGCCTCCTGGGCCAACGCCGGCGCGCCTGCGCAGACGCTCGCGATGACGGCGCCGGACGCCGCCCGATAGAGCTTCTTCATTCGTCCTCCCCGGCTGCCGTTCTGGTGGCGGTTATTGTTTCCTTCCGCCGGCGGCAGCACGTTCTCGAAACTTGCGGGGGCCCCCGCGCGGGAACAAGCTATCAAAACTGATAGGGCCAGGCGGCTTGAGGGGCATGGCGGCGGACGGGAACGTGTCGGGAAAGCTGGAGGCGGCGACGGCGCTGGCCCGCCAGGTGGCCGAGGTCGGGCGGGCCATCGGCCTGCCCTACATCGCCGCGGCCTCCGACATCGGCAATCCGCGGCCGATGTACGGATCGGACGGCCGGGCCCTGGCCGAAACCGTCTTCAGTTGGATCGACCCCGACCTGCGCTACTGGGAGGACCGGGGTTTCGCCCTGCGCGCCGCCTTCATCCACGCCGCCCGGGTCTGCTCCGAGCCGTTCTACTTCGCCGGCGGGCGGCTGGCGTCTTGGCGGCCGAACGCCGCGCTCGAGGCTGTGGCCGCCGAGGGGCGCATCGAGACGTTCGGCGTGGGATCCGCCATCGTCGCCCCCGCCTATCTGCCCGACGGGGTGATCGGCGCCGTGGTCTGGGCCTCCCCCGACGCGGACCTCGACGTCGGCCGCGTGTTCGCCGAGCGCGCAGGCGAACTCCACGCCCTGGCGCTGAAGTTCGTCGCCACCTACGCCGACGCCACCGGACGCCTGGCCGCCGCCGCCCCGGCCCACCTGACGCGGCGGGAGATCCAGTGCCTGAAATGGGCGGCCGCCGGCAAGACCGACGCCGAGGTGGCGCGCATCGTCGCGATCTCCACGCCCACCGTGCGGTTCCACATCAACAACGCCGCCCGCAAGCTGGGCGTCGCCGGCCGTTCGCAGGCGATCCGGCGGGCCGCGACCCTGGGCTATATCGGGTCGGGAGATCCGCCCTACGCCGACTCGCCGCCCAATAGGTGACGCCTCCGTCATATTTTTGACGGAACCGCATTATCCTGTCTGTGGCCAGATTGTGGCGAAGCGTCGCAGGGGATGGGATGATCTCGTGTCTGGGGCGCCACACCCGCCGCCGACCGGCGTTTTTTGACCTAGCCGTCATTGCCGCGCTTCCCCGACCCGCCTTTACCGGCCCTCGAGCGGGCGCCCGCGCATCCCCCCAACGGGGCCCGGCTCGGGGAGAAGAAAACCAATGAGAACCACCAACCTGCTGCGCAGCTCCGCCCTCGTGGGCGTCCTGGCCGCAGCCTTCGCCACCAGCGCGTACGCGCAGGAGGAAACCGCCGGCGGGCGCGAGATCGAGGAAATCGTCGTCACCGCCCAGAAGCGCGAACAGAGCCTGCAGGACGTGCCGATCGTCGTGACCTCGGTCAGCGGCCAACTGCTGCAGGACGCCGGCGTGCGCGACATCCGCGAGCTCACCGTGCTGACGCCCGGCCTGACCGTCACCTCGACCTCGAACGAGACCATCGTCACAGCGCGCGTCCGCGGCGTCGGCACCGTGGGCGACAACCCGGGCCTGGAGTCCTCGGTCGGGATCGTGATCGACGGCGTCTATCGCCCGCGCAACGGCGTGTCGTTCGGCGACCTGGGCGAAGTGACCCGCATCGAGGTGCTGAAGGGCCCGCAGGGCACCCTGTTCGGCAAGAACACCTCGGCCGGCGTCATCAACATCATGACCGCCGGACCGACCCAGGACGTCCGGGCGCAGTCGGAAGTCACGGTCGGCAACTTCGGCCAGTTCGGCTTCACCGGCTCGCTGAGCGGCCCGATCACCCAGGGCGTGGCCGGCCGGATCTTCGCCGCCGCCCGCACCCGTGACGGCTACCAGGACATCAACACGGGCGACGGCCCGCGCGGCCAGCACGACGACAACAACCAGAACTTCTACACCGTCCGCGGCCAGCTGCAGCTCGACCCGACCACCGACCTGTCGGTGCGCCTGATCGCCGACTACACCAAGCGGAACGAGGACTGCTGCGTCGGCACCCAGCTCTTCGTGGGCCAGGCGACCAACAGCCGCGCCCGCATGATCGAGGCCGTGCGTCCGGGCTCGCTGGACCTGACCAGCACCCCGTTCGACCGCCAGGGCTACGCCAACCGTCCCACCGACCAGCGCGTCGAGGACAAGGGCGTGTCGGCCGAGGTCAACTGGACCCTCAGCGACGCCGTGAAGCTGACCGCGATCACCGCGGTCCGCAACTGGCGCGCCGAGACCGGCCAGGACAGCGACTTCACCGCCGCCGACATCGTCTACCGCCCGAACGACGGCTCCAACAACGTGGAGTTCGGCCAGTTCTCGCAGGAGCTGCGGTTCGCGGGCGACCTTATGGACGGCCGGTTCAACTGGCTGGTCGGCGGCTTCTACGCCAAGGAGGACCTCGACGTCCGCTCGGTGCTGAAATACGGCCGTGACTACTACAGCTACTTCGCCGGCCGCGTTCTGAGCGGCGTGCCGGCCCTGGTCGGCCTGACCCCCGGCACGATCTTCCAGCAGGGCCTGGGCTCGGACGACCGGTACTCGCAGGACGACAAGACCTGGGCGCTGTTCACGAACAACTCGTTCGCGATCACCGACCAGCTCGAACTGACCGTCGGCCTGCGCTACACCAAGGACAAGAAGACCCTCGTCACCGACTACACCACGACGGGCACGTCGTGCGACCAGGCCGAGGCGCGCTACGGCACGCTGGCGGGCCTGCTGGGCCAGGCGACGGCCACGACGCTGGTGGGCGGCCTCTGCCTGAACCACGAGAACAACGACTTCGACGACCTGGGCATCGTGACCCAGAAGGCGACCGAGGAAGAGTTCTCGGGCACGGCCAAGCTGGCCTACCGCTGGAACGACGACATCATGACCTATGCGTCGTACTCGCGCGGCTACAAGGCCGGCGGCTTCAACCTCGACCGCGAGCAGCGGATCGTGGCGACCGCCACGGGCCCGAACTTCACCGCCGACCCGGACACCCACTTCAAGGGCGAGTTCGTGGACTCCTACGAACTGGGCGCCAAGACGAGCTGGCTGGACAACTCGCTGCTGCTGAACGCGGCGGTGTTCTACCAGAAGTTCACGGACTTCCAGCTCAACACCTACGTCGGGACTGCCTTTATCGTCGAAAGCCTGCCCGAGGTGGTGTCGCGCGGCGTCGACCTGGACTTCATCTACCTGCCGCCGGTCGAGGGCCTCACCTTCCAGGGCGGCGTGACCTACGCCGAAACCGAGGTCCAGCCGTTCACGGCCTCGGAACTCATCAACCCCAGCCGCTTCAACAGCCTGCGCCGCCTGCCCGGCGCCCGCCTGTCGTTCGCCCCGCTGTGGTCGGCCTCCCTGGCCGGCTCCTACGAGCGTGAAGTCGGTTCGAACCTGATGTTCCGGGCCAACCTGTCGGGCAAGTTCACGTCCAAGTACAACACGGGCTCGGACCTGCACCCCTCGAAGATCCAGGACTCCATGGTGCTGGTGAACGGCCGGGTGGGCCTGGGCTCGCAGGACGAGAAGTGGACGGTCGAACTCTGGGCCAACAACCTGTTCGACAAGGACTACGTGCAGGTCGGCTTCAACGGCCCGTTCCAAGTCGACGAGAACAACGACGCGATCAGCGTCTACGACGCGTTCCTGGGCGCCCCGCGCACCTTCGGGGCCACGGTCCGCTTCAAGTACTAGGCGTAAGAACGACCTCTTCGGAGGTTCGGAGCGGCCCGGAGCGATCCGGGCCGCTTTTCTTTCAGGCCAGTCTTCTAGACCAGCCGCTCGGCGTGCCAGGCCAGGTGGTCGGCCATGAAGGTCGAGACGAAGTAGTAGCTGTGGTCGTAGCCGGGCTGGAGGCGCAGCGTCAGCGGCACGCCGGCCGCCTCGCAGGCCTGGGCCAGAAGTTCGGGCTTGAGCTGCTCGGCCAGGAAGGCGTCGGCCCCGCCCTGGTCGACCAGCAGTCCGGGAAGCCGCGCGCCGTCTTCCAGGAGGGCGGTGGCGTCATGGCGCCGCCAGGCCTGGCGATCGTCACCCAGATAGCCCGTGAGCGCCTTCTCGCCCCAGGGGCAGCGCATGGGCGAGGCGATCGGCGCGAAGGCCGAGACGCTCTTCCACCTGCCGGGTGTCTTGAGCGCCAGCGTCAGCGCGCCGTGGCCGCCCATGGAGTGGCCGGTGATCCCCTGGCGAGCCATGTCGGCGGGGAAGTTCGCGGCGACGATCTCCGGCAGCTCGGAGACGATGTAGCTCTCCATCCGGAAATTGGCCGCCCAAGGGTGCTGCGTGGCGTCCACGTAGAAGCCCGCGCCCTGGCCGAAGTCGTAGGCTGGATCGTCGGGGACGCCCTCGCCTCTCGGGCTCGTGTCAGGCGCCACCAGGATCAGGCCGAGCTCGGCGCAGGCCCGCTGGAACTGGCCCTTCTCGGTCACGTTGGCGTGGGTGCAGGTCAGGCCCGACAGGTACCAGACCACCGGACAGGGGCCCCGCCCCGCCTGTTGCGGAACGTAGACGCTGAACGTCATCGGCGTGCCGGTCTCGCGGCTCGCGTGCCGATAGACGCCCTGGACGCCCCCGAAGCTGCGGTTCTGCGAGACGGTCTCGAGAGCCACGTCAGTAGACGATCACGCTGCGGATGCTCTCGCCCCGGTGCATGAGGTCGAAGGCCTCGTTGATCCGCTCCAGCGGCATCTTGTGGGTGATCATCGGGTCGATCTCGATCTTCCCGTCCATGTACCAGTCGACGATCTTCGGCGTGTCGGTGCGGCCCCGCGCGCCGCCGAAGGCCGTGCCCTTCCACACCCGGCCGGTGACGAGCTGGAAGGGCCGCGTGGCGATCTCCTTCCCGGCCTCGGCCACGCCGATGATGATGCTCTCGCCCCAGCCGCGATGGCAGGCCTCGAGCGCCTGGCGCATGACCGTCGTGTTGCCCGTGGCGTCGAAGGTGTAGTCGGCGCCGCCGCCGGTCAGCTCCACGAGGTGGGCCACCAGGTCGCCCTGCACGTCCTTGGGATTGACGAAGTGGGTCATGCCGAAGCGACGGCCCCACTCCTCGCGGGCCGGATTGATGTCGACCCCGACGATCATCGCCGCGCCCACCAGCTTCAGGCCCTGGATGACGTTCAGCCCGATGCCGCCCAGCCCGAAGACGACGCAGTTGGCGCCCGGCTCCACCTGGGCCGTGTTGACCACCGCGCCCACGCCCGTGGTCACGCCGCACCCCACGTAGCAGGCGGTCTCGAAGGGAGCGTCCTTGCGGATCTTGGCCACCGCGATCTCGGGCAGAACCGTGAAGTTCGAGAAGGTGGAGCAGCCCATGTAGTGGTGGATCGTCTGGCCCTTGTACGAGAAGCGGCTGGTCCCGTCCGGCATCAACCCCTTGCCCTGGGTGCCGCGGATCGCGGTGCAGAGGTTGGTCTTGCGGCTGAGGCAGCTTTTGCACTGCCGGCATTCCGGCGTGTAGAGCGGGATCACGTGGTCGCCCGGCGCCACGCTCGTCACGCCCGGCCCCACCTCCACCACCACGCCGGCGCCCTCGTGGCCCAGGATCGAGGGGAAGACGCCCTCGGAGTCCAGGCCGTCCAGGGTGTAGGCGTCGGTGTGGCAGACGCCCGTCGCCTTGATCTCGACCAGCACCTCGCCGGCGCGCGGGCCCTCGAGGTCGACCTCGACGATCTCCAGGGGCTTCTTCGCCTCGAACGCCACCGCCGCACGCGTCTTCATGGGGTCTCTCCGCTCCGGATTCGGCGGGGTTCTAGCATGCCGGACCGGCCTGGATACGCCCCCACTAATAGTCCCGCCGCTTCTCCATCGGCGCGTCCGGATCGGGCGGCGGGGGCGGCGTGTAGGGCTTCAGCGCCGGCGTGGGCATGGGCAGCGCGACGGGGCCGTTGGCGGCCGGCGGCGCGGGGGCCGGGAGGTCGAGGACGGGCGGCGGAGCCTCGGAGACCTCAGGCGCCGTCTCGGCGACCGAGGCCGGCGCGGCCCTGGGAGGCCGGGAGGCGAGCGCCAGGCGGGGCGGCGCGTCTTCCGCCCGCGGGGCGGGCCCAGTCGCCGCGGGCGGGAGGTCCGGGGTCTGCGGCGCTGGCGTTGACGTCGGAAGGATCGCGGACTCCTCGACGGGCGCCGCGGCGGCCGCGGGCTGCGGGGCCGGCTGAGGTTCGCGGGTCAGGGTGAACGCCAGGCCGGCAAGGCCCAAGACCCCCACCCCCGCGGCCGCGGCCAGGGCGGCCCACGGCGGCTCCTTGGATTGGGCGGCCGCGCGACGGACGGGCGGAGTGGCGAAGACGGCGGGCTGGAGCGTCGCCGTGGGGGCGGGCTGGGGCGGCAGGCGCGAGCCGGGAGGCGCCGCGGGCGTGGGCCGAGTGAAGGCCGGGGGCGGCCCGGCGGGCCGCGTGAACACCGGCGTGACCGTAGGCGGCGGCTCGACCCGCGGAGCTCCCGGGGGCGGCTCGGGGGCCGGCGCCTGTCCGGCCTTCGGCAGCGGGCCCACACGGAACGGCGCCTGGGGCATCCTCGGCCAGGCGCTGTTGCGGGCGTAGGGGTTGGCGTCGTCGCGGTCGGCCATGGGCGTCTCGGGTCGAAAACGTGCGGGATCACCTCTTCCCGCCGAGTTGGACAGGACTATGACGGCGCGGCCAGGTGCGGCCGCCGCGCCAGCACGATCGCCAGATCATACGGGATCGCCAGCCCCTCGCGGAGCGTCATCCGGGTCCAGTGGCCGAGCCCAGCCCCGCCCGCGCCCCGCGCGAGCGGCCCGGGCGCGGTGGCGACCCCCATGGCGCCCAGCAGCAGACGGATGCGCGGCACATGGTAGGCGTCGCTGCAGACCACGACGCGCGGGACGGCGTGCCGGCGGCTGAGCCGGTGGACCACGAGCGCGCTCTGCAGCGTGTCGAGGCTGTCCTCGTCCAGGATCAGCCGCCGTTCGGGAACGCCCCGCGCCATCAGGACCTCGGCCATGACCGACGCCTCCGACGGCCCGACCCGGCCGACGCCGCCCGAACAGAGGATCGGCGCCTCGGGGTGGGCCCGGGCCGCCTCGGCGCCGTAGCCGATGCGCCGCAGCAGCGAGGGCGAGGGCCGCCCGTCGGCCAGGACGGCGGCGCCGAAGATGGCGATGAGCGGCGGTCCGTTCATGTCGTCAGAATGCCGGGACGAGGCTCCCTCGCCTACTGGTTCATCGGCGGGTTGTACTGTTCGATCAGGTCCACGCGTTCGGCCTCGCGCACCGCCCGGGTGACGTTGAGCCGGGTCAGCACCTTGGCGTCCTTGTACTGCTCGCGGGCCTTCTCCAGGGTGGGACGCCAATCCTGGCTCGCGAGGTTGCCGGTCTCCCCCGCATAGACGACCAGCGGCTCGCCCGAGGTCACGCGGGCGATCACATAGTTGGCGCCGGCCGGCGGCAGGAACCGCTCCTCCTCGATGGACGTATACCGGTAGCGGGCGCCGGACTTTCCGGTGAGCTCGATCTGGCGGGTCAAACCTACTCTCTCCACTGGGCAGCTTGAGTCGAAAGTCCGCTGCGGGACCGCCCCATGGTTACGCGCCCGAATGGGACCAAAAGTGGGCTCGGCTTGGCCGTGGCGGCGGCAAGATCGGGCGCGATGGGAACAGCCTTCGCCATATGGACGTTCGCGCTTCCGCCGGCTCTGTTACGCTATCGAGAGTTTCGGGAGGGACATGACTCGCGCGTCCCCGACGCCGGAACGCCGCGGAGCCTGCTAGAACGCCCCCATGGAGAGACCCGCCGACTTCACGCTTCAGGCCGCGACGGATCACCCCACCGTGGCGCTGTCCGGCGACTGGACGGCGCGCAGCCTTGGCGGCGCGGGCGTTTCGCTGGCCGAGTCGCTGGACGGGCTCGCCAACTTCGCCGTCGACCTGACGGACGTGCGCCGCCTGGACACCGCCGGCGCGCTCGCCGTGGTGCGGGCGGCGGGCGCGTCCTTCGACCTCGCGCGCATCAGGGGCCGGCCCGAGGCCCTGCGCCTGCTGGCTGTGGTCGAGCAGGCCACCCGCGAGGAGCCCGAGGCGCGGCGCCCGCCGCGCGGCTTCCACGAGATGACGGTGCGCATCGGCAAGGGCGTGGTGGGCTTCGGCCACGACGTGCTCGACACCATGAACTTCCTGGGCCACCTGCTGGTCGTCGTGGCCCGCAGTCTGTTCTGGCTGTTCGTCTCCCCGCGCCGAATCCGCTGGCCGGCGGTGTTCTCGCTGATCGAACGGGCGGGACTGGACGCCATCCCCGTGGTGGCCGTGGCCACGTTCTTCATCGGCGCCGTCGTGGCCTACATCGGCGCGGGCATGCTCCAGCAGTTCGGCGCCGAGGTGTTCGCCGTCGAGCTGATCGGCATCTCGATGATGCGGGAGTTCAACATCGTCATTACCGCCGTGCTGCTGGCCGGCCGTTCGGCGTCCAGCTTCGCCGCCGAGCTTGGGGCGATGAAGATGAACCAGGAGATCGACGCCATGAAGGTCATGGGCGTCGATCCCTTCGAGGCCCTGGTGTTCCCGCGCTTCGCGGCCCTGCTCATCACCATCCCGCTGCTGACCTTCGTGGCGACGCTGGCGGGCCTGCTGGGCGGCATCGTCGTGACCTGGTCGGTGCTGGGGCTCGGGCCCGCCTTCTTCCTCCAGCGGATCGTGGACAACGTGGGCATCACCCACTTCTGGATCGCGCTGTCCAAGGCGCCCGTCATGGCCGGGGTCATCGCCGGCATCGGCTGCCGCCAGGGCATGGATACGGGCGGCGACGTGGAGTCCCTCGGCCGCCGGGTGACCGCCGCCGTGGTGCACGCCATCTTCTCGATCATCATGATCGATGCCGTCTTCGCCATGATCTACAAGGAACTCGACCTGTGAGCGGCCCGCTGGCGGACACGGCCGAGGACGAAGCCCTGCTGGACGGCGAAGGGCCGGCCATCGAGGTCCGCGGCCTGCTCTCCCAGTTCGGCGACCACGTGGTCCACAAGGACCTCGACCTCACCGTCCGTCGCGGCGAGGTGCTGGGCGTGGTCGGCGGTTCGGGCGCCGGCAAGTCGGTGCTGCTCAACACGATCATCGGCCTGAAGGTCCCCGAGGGCGGCACGGTGCAGGTCCTGGGCGCCGACATCGCCCACGCCGGCCGCCGGCGCTGGTCGGCGCTGGAGCGGCGCTGGGGCGTGCTCTTCCAGCAGGGCGCGCTCTTCTCGAATCTGACGGTGAAGGAGAACGTGGCCGCGCCGATGCAGGAGCACACGAACCTCTCCCGCAAGGAGGTGGACGAGCTCGCGGCCCTGAAGATCGCCCTGGTGGGCCTGCGCGCCGACGCGGCGGCGCTGAAGCCTTCCGAACTCTCCGGCGGGATGCGCAAGCGTGTGGCCCTGGCGCGCGCGCTCGCGCTCGACCCCGAACTGCTGTTCCTCGACGAGCCCACCTCGGGCCTCGACCCCGTCGGGGCCGCGGCTTTCGACCGGCTGATCCGCGACCTGTCGGACAGCCTGGACCTGACGGTATTCATGATCACCCACGACCTGGACACCCTCTACGAGATCACCGACCGGGTGGCGGTGATCGCCGACAAGCGGGTGGTCGCCACGGCTCCCGTCCACGAACTGGAGACCGCGGACCATCCGTGGATCCGCGAATATTTCCTGGGCCCGCGCGGGCGGGCGGCCGCCGCCGCGGCCGCAAGGGTCAGGACGGAGGCCTGATGGAAAAGAACGCCAACTATGCGCTGGTGGGCCTGTCGACCGTCATCCTGGTGGCGGCCCTGGCGATCTTCGTCGTCTGGCTCGCACGCTTCCAGTTCACCCAGCAGAACGACATCTACGACATCCTCTTCCAGGGTCCCGTGCGCGGCCTCTCCGAGGGCGGCGAGGTGCAGTTCAACGGCATCAAGGTGGGCGAGGTCACCAAGATCGCGCTCGACCGCACCAACCCCAGCCGGGTGATCGCCAGGGCGCGGGTGACCTCGGACGTGCCGATCCGCGTGGATTCCTACGCCACCCTGGAGCCCCAGGGCATCACGGGGGTGAACTACATCCAGATCACCGCCGGCACGCCATCCAAGCCGCTCCTGAAGGACGAGGCCCAGAAGCGCTGCCAGCGCGAGGGCATCGGCCTGGGCCAGGAGTGCATCCCCGTCGTCCGCAGCCAGCGCAGCACCCTGTCGGACCTGCTCGAAGGCGGCGGCACGGTGCTGACCCGCACCATCGAGGCGCTGGACCGCATGAACCGCGTCCTGTCGGACCAGAACATCCAGACCTTCTCGGCCGCCCTCTCCGACGCCCAGGCGGTCACCGCCGAACTGCGCGAGCGCAAGGCCATCGTCGCCGACGCCCAGCGGGCGCTGCAGCGGATCGACGAGGCCACGGCGGAGATCACCCTGCTCACCCGCTCCACCCGCCAGGTGGTCGAGGGCGATGGCTCGCGGGCGGTCAAGAACATCGCCGACGCCGCCGAGGAGGCCCGCGCCGCGGCGGCCGACGTGCGCGTCATGGTGAGCCGCCTGCAGGGCCCCACCACCGAGTTCGCCACCAATGGCCTGCCCCAGGCGACGGCCGCGCTCGTCCAGTTGCAGAACGCCGCCGAGTCCCTCGACCGGCTCGTCAACGAGATCCAGGCCAACCCCTCGTGGGCGCTCGGCAAGCCCAAGGCCGAAGAAGTGAAGGTGCCGCAATGACGCGCGTTTCCGTGCTCCTCCGCCCCGGCCTCGTGGTCGCGTGCGCCCTGGCCGTCAGCGGCTGCATCTCGCTGCTGCCCAAGAGCAAGCCGGCGCACCTCTACCGGTTCGGCGACACGGCGCAGGCCCAGGCGAGCGCGCCGGCCGCCGGGTCCGTCGGCGTGGTGCGCAACGCCGGCGCCTTCCAGCGAGAGTCCGCGGGCGACCGCCTGCTGACGATCACCGGCGGCAAGGCGGCGTACGTGGCCGAGACCCGCTGGGTCGCGCCCGCCGCGGTGCTGTGGGACCAGGCCCTGGCGGCGGCCTTCGACGCCGACCCGGGCCCTGTCCGGCTGGTGTCCCGGGGCGAGCCCGCCGCGGCCGACTATGTGCTGCGGGTGGACGTGCGCAACTTCGAGACCCGCTACGAAGCCGGTCCCAAGGCCGCGCCCACCGTGCTCGTCCGCGCCCGCGCCGTGATGATCCGCGCCGAACGCCGCGAGGTGAGCGAACAGATCTTCGAGGCCCGCGTCCCGGCCTCGGGCAACCGCGTGGCGGCCATCGTCCGGGCCTATGACAAGGCGACGGCCGACGTGCTGGGCCAGATCGTCGCCTGGACCAACGGCCAGGTGCAGGCCGGCGCCTAGATGCCGCGCGGAGGCTTCGCCCGCCGATCGTCCGGCCGGCCGGTCTGGCCCTGGCGGCGGGAGCCCCCGCCGCCGCCCGGAGCGCTGGCGGAGCCGGTCGGCTTCTCGGGTGTGCGCCTGTCGCTGGCCGACGAACTCGAGGCCGCCGCCCAGTTCTTCGACCAGGCCCGGCCCGCCGCCTCCAGCGCGCCCCTGAAGGTGCTGGCCCTCTCGGGGGGCGGCTCGGGCGGGGCGTTCAGCGCCGGCGCGCTTGTGGGCCTGACCCGGGCGGGCCGCCGCCCCCTCTTCGACATGGTGACCGGCGTCTCGACCGGGGCCCTCATCGCCCCCTTCGCCTTCCTGGGACCCGACTGGGACCCGGAGCTCACCGACGCCTACACCGACGGCTACGCGGCCGAGATGCTGGCGCTCACCGCCGTCAGCCTGGGACCGAGCCTCTATCCCGCCGAACGGCTCGCGGGTCTCGTGGGCCGCTACGTGGACGCTCGGCTGCTGGAGGCCGTGGCCGCCGCCCACGCCGCGGGCCGCCGGCTGTTCGTCGCCACCACCAACCTCGACTCCCAGACGACCTGCATCTGGGACATGGGCGCCATCGCCGCCCAAGACGGCCCCGAGGCGCAGCGGCTGTTCGCCGACGTGCTGATCGCCTCGGCCAGCGTGCCCGGCCTCTTCCCGCCCAAGCTGATCCCGGTGGAGAGCGGCGGGACGGTCTACGAGGAGATGCATGTGGACGGCGGCGCGATCAGCCCCCTGTTCATCATTCCCGAGGCGCTCATCGAGCGGACGGCCGCCGACCGCGCCCCGGGCGGCGCGGACGTCTACGTCCTGATCAACACCGTGCTGGAGGCGACGCCACGCGCCACGGCCCTGGGCGTCGTGCCGATCCTGATGCGCAGCTTCGAGCTGATGCTGCGCTCGACGTACCGCGTCGCCCTGCGCTCGGTGGAGGCCATGTGCGAGTTGCGGGGCTTCACTCTGCACAGCGCCTGCATCCCCGCCGCATTCGACGGGAGCAACATGATGCGCTTCGAGCGCGAGGCCATGGCCAAGCTCTTCGCCCAGGGCCGCGACCTGGCCGAACAGGGCCGCCTCTGGAACTAGCTCTCGATGCCGGCGATGCGCTTGGCGGCTGTGACGGTGTTCTGCAGCAGGCAGGCGACGGTCATCAGGCCCACGCCGCCCGGCACCGGCGTGATGGCCCCGGCCACCTGCAGCGCCTCCTTGTAGTGGACGTCGCCCACCAGCTTGGTGCGCCCCTCGGCGGCCTTCACCGGATCGTCGAACGGGACGCGGTTGATGCCCACGTCGATCACCGTCGCGCCCGCCTTGATCCAGTCGCCGCGGATCATGCGAGGCCGGCCGACGGCGGCCACCAGGATGTCGGCCTCGCGGCAGACGTCCGGCAGGTCCCGCGTGCGCGAATGGGCGATGGTCACGGTGCAGTCGGCCGCCAGCAGGAGCTGGGCGATCGGCTTGCCCACCAGCAGCGAGCGGCCCACCACCACGGCCCGCTGGCCCGTCAGGTCGCCGAGGGTCTCGCGCAGCATGATCATGCAGCCGAGCGGCGTGCAGGGGACCAGCGCCGGCAGGCCGCTGGCCAGCCGTCCGGCGTTGACCACGTGCAGGCCGTCCACGTCCTTGTCGGGATTGATGGCGGCGATCACCGCCTTCTCGTCCAGGTGCTTCGGCAGCGGGAGCTGGACCAGGATGCCGTGGATCAGGGGATCGGCGTTCAGCTCGGCCACCAGCCGGATCAGTTCATCCTGCTGGGTGTCGGCGGGCAACCGGTGGGTCACCGAGTGCATCCCCACCGCCAGCGAGTGCTCGCCCTTGGATTTCACATAGGCCTGGGAGGCCGGATCCTCGCCCACCAGCACCACGGCCAGGCCGGGCTGGAGCTTGTAGTCGGCGCGGAGCCGGGCGACTTCCTCGGCCACCTGCGAGCGCAGCCGTTCGGCCAGGACCTTGCCGTCGATGATGCTTGCCGTCATGGCGCGCTGCTAGCCGCTTGGGCGCGCGCGCGCAATCTCAGCCAGGCCGCCACCGCCCAGGCGTGGGCGTCGTGGCGCAGGGATTCGATGGCCGCCTGGGGCGTCACCCACGTCAGCGTGTGGTCGTCCTCGACCTTGAGGGACGCATCCTCGCCGTCGAGCCTAAGGGTGAAGAACACCGCCCGGTTGTTGTAGGCCGCCCCGTCGGTGTTGACGAAGACCTGGTCCGCCCGGCCGTAGGGCTCGAGCGCGGCGACAACCAGGCCGGTCTCCTCACCGTACTCGCGGACCACCGCCTGCTCGGGTCCCTCGCCCGGGTCCAGCGCCCCGCCGGGCAGGTCCAGCCAAGGCGCGTGGCCGGGCTTCTCCACGCGGACCAGGGCGATCCTGCCGTCGCGCTCGCAGATTCCGAAGGCGGCGGGGCGATCCGCGTAAGTCCGGCCCGGCTCCGGATCGCCGAACTGGGGGACCGCCATCAGTCGATCGCGTAGAGCGCGGGATAGGGATCGACCTTGCCCGCGAGCACATCCTGCACGGCGATGGGCCGCCAGCCGATGGTCCGCGTGGCGCTGGCCGCCCAGGCCTCGACGATCAGGTCCCGAAGCTCGGACGCGCCGGCCGAGAGCTGGCGGGTGGCGAACTCGGGCCCGCGCGGATCGTTCGGCGCCAGGCCGCCCGCCTTCTCCAGCTCGTAGAACGGGATCACCAGACGATTCGTGGCCGAGAGGTAGTCGACCACCCGCTGCTCGATGGCGCACTGGCACAGCTTCACGGGCGTCATGCCGGCCGCCACCTTCGCCGGGTCCACACGGTCGCGCACGAGCTCGCTCTCGAACGGGCCGTGAAGGCGCGCGGTGGAGAAGCCGTTCGGGTTCGGGTAGTCGCCCCAGCCGTTGTAGTGGACCGAGGTGTGCAGCGGCTGGCTGCCGTCGGCGACGAAGTGAGAGAGCTCGCCGATGGTGTGCTGGATCAGCGCCTCGCGCCGCTTGCGGTCGGCCGTGAAGAAGGCGCGGTTCTTCTTCCACGCCGGATTGGCCTCGGCCGCCTTCAGCACGCGCCAATAAGCGAAGTCGGTGGCGAGCTGCTGCCAGCGATCGACGATGGCGTACTGAAGATAGCCGGCCTTCACGCTGTCGAGGCCGTGGGCCCGAAGCGCCGTCTCGTAGTCGTTGCGGGTGGCCGGCATGGGCAGGAAGGACGGTCCGCCCAGGATCTTGCCCTCATCGTCGATGTCCACGAAGTGGGCGGAATCCCGATCCTGGTCGTGGATCTTCCCAGAGCCCTTGGAGCGGTCGGGCTCACGCGACAACTCGCCCAGGTCGATGGCGGCCTGCTTCGTGCGCAGGAACGCCGGGACCTCGGCCGGCAGGGCCCGGGCGGCGGCCTGCCCGACGATCCGGTGGCCGGTCCCGCCCCAGGCGGCGGCGCTCTGTGGTGCGGCGACGGCGGCGGCGGCGAGAACCAGGGAGAGGAGGCGCTTCATGCCTCCCGTTTGCGGGCTCCCTTCCGCAAAGGCAAGCGCCTCAGGCGATGCCCAGCGCCGCTTCCACCCGGCGGACCCAGGCCGCGACCTTCGGATAGGCGGCAAGGTCGAAGCCGCCCTCATGGGCGAAGCGCGTGTAGGCCACGAGCGCCACGTCGGCGAGCGTCGCCCGGTCGCCCACCAGGAACGGCGAGGCCTGGAGGCCGTCCTCCATCCGCTGCAGGGCGGCCTTGCCCCGTTCCACCAGGCGCGGCTCCAGCTCGGCGACGGCCTTGCCCAGGTAGCGCACCTGGAAGCGGGCGACGGCGACATAGGGCTCGTGGCTGTACTGCTCCCAGAACATCCACTCCAGCATCCGGGCCCGGTCGTAGGCGTCGGCGGGGATCAGGTCCGAGCCCTCGGCCAGATGCAGGATGATGGCGTTCGACTGGGCGAGCGGGCGGCCGTCGTCCAGCACCACGGCCGGGACCTGGCCGGCAGGGTTGATCGCCAGGAACTCCGGCGTCCGCGTCTCGGCCTTCAGGACGCTGACCTCATGCCACCGGTACGGGAGGCCCAGGTAGTCCGCGGTCCACTTCACCTTCAGGCAGTTGCCCGAGATGGAATCCCCATAGATTTCCATGCGCTCGTCCTCCGCGACCAGGCGCGGCTGTGAGCCGGAAAAGCCGCGGAATCAAGCGACGATGACTCGCCGGCTCTGTGAGGAAAGCTAACAGGCGTCAGGGCGGCCGCCCCACGGGGGTTGCCCCAGGCGGCCTCAACCGGTACGAGTCCGGCCACCAGTACAAACGACGTAGGAGGACGCCGTCCATGCGACGCCGCCTCGCCGCCCTGGCAGCCCTTTCCCTCATCGCCGCCGGCACGAACGCGCAAGCCGCGTCGAATGATCCCGTGGGCGACCTGATTTCGTCGGTGATGTCGGGCGCCCTGCCGGGGGCCCCGGTCTTCAACCTGAAGGCCACGCTCTACCATGCGGGCGCCAAGGGCGTGGGGGCCCTGGACAGCCTGGGCTGCAAGGTCGTGGCCATGCGCACCGTCGCCGTGGACAAGAACGTCATCCCCCGCCGCACGGTCCTGTTCATCAAGGAGACCGTCGGCATGAAGATGCCAGACGGCGGCACGCACGACGGCTACTGGTACGCTTCCGACGTCGGCGGCGCGATCAAGGGCGAGCGCATCGACCTCTACACGGGCCACGGCGCCTCCTCGATGAAGCCGGCCCAGAAGCTGAACCTCTCCAAGCTCACGGCCGTGAAGGTCGGCGAGTTCAAAGGCTGCCCCCCGGCGTAGGGCCGGACTCTAGGGGCAGACGCGGGAGACGGGCTTGAGCAGTTCGTCATCCTCGTGCGAGGCGGAGCCGATGTGCCGCATGCTCAAATCCGGCTGCACCAGAAGCTCCAGGTGGTTGATGCGGGGATACTGCCGCCAGTGCGCCTCGGTGACGTGGTAGGCGACTTCGCAGCCGCCGGCTTCCATGAGAACCCTGTCGCCAGGCAGCAGGACCTCGGCGAACTCGAAGATTCGCTTCCTTCCCGGCTTGATCGTGACGATTTCCTGGACGGCGGTTCCGCTCCTCGACGCCCGATAGGTATGGAAGCGCAGCTCGACCCCCGAGCCGTTGGTCAAATCCACCTTCAGCGGGTGCGAACAGCTCGCGAGGGCGAAGATCGCCCCTAGGGCGACGCAGGCCCGCCGCGCCAGGCGCCAGGGCGAGACAACCGCCGATGGCCGATGCGCCGATATAAGGCTGCTCAGGAGCATACGCGGGACACCGGCTTGAGCGGAAAGTCCGGGTGCGCCGCGGTCTGGCGATTCTCACCCTCGGCTGACGCCGGGAGGATCTGACGCAGGGTGAAGTCCGGCTCCACCCGCACGCCGAAGGTGGCGTACCTGAAATTGTTGTCCCAACCGGTGCGGGGGATTTCGTAGGCGATCTCACAATTTCCGACCGCCACGCGCATATAGCTTCCCGGATAGAGCAAAAGCTTCGCGAAATGCAGGCTTCGCCCCTTCCCCGGAGCGACCACGATCACCCTCTCGTCCCATCGATCGTTACCGATCACCCGATCGGTATGCAGACGCAGAACCTGGCCGGAATTGTTGAATACATAGATGTGCGGCGGGAGCGTGCAGGCCGACAGGACCGCGGCCGCAACGATTCCGCCCAACACTCGCCCTAGCGAGGTCATTCCGGCTTCCTCGACGCCCAGGGACGCGGCGGATCGGCGTTGGGACCTCGCTCGTTCCAGTTCGAATCGCCGTGCCATTCGCCATCGCGGAACAGGGACCGGAGCCCGCCCAGCAGGTTTGACGGGAGATAGGCCGGTCCGAGTTGCTGCCCCTGAACGGTGTGCTGCCGCTCATGCTGTCCGAGCGCGCGGCCGTCCTCTGCGCTCCACGGAACAGTCCCTTCTCGTGACCAAAACGGGTCATCGGGTTTGAAAGGGTCACCGCGGTACGTGATGGTGTTGCCGAGCGTGATCGCGCCGACTCCCCCAAACGGGTTGTTCACGAACTCCACCGCGTTGTGGCCGACCTGGATGCGTGGGTCCGGCTGGTCGCCCGGACGCAGCCGGTTCAACTGACCCGCCGCACATCCCGTCAGGCCATAGGCGAGGCCCAGGGCGGTGTTGGGCGCCGACCAGAGCTTCCCGGCCACATCGCGAGGGTCCAGCCGCCCCGGCCGATCCCTGAGCTTCGGCGCCTTCGCCAGCTCCGCGTGCTCCCGCATCGTCAACGAATACTCGTCCCGCCTGTCGTCCATACCGCGAAGCGGCCGCCGCCCGTTCGTCACCCCATCCTCCACCGCAAGATCGCCAAAGTTCCAACATCGCTTCAACCATCTCGAATGTCAAGAACAAAATGAGAACATCACCCTCGCCCGCCAACCGCTTCTTCGCCCTCACCGGAGGTCCCGGCGCGGGCAAGACCACCCTCATCCGCCACCTCGCCGCGCTCGGCCACGCGGTCGCGCCCGAGAGCGCGCGGGCCGTGATCCGGGCGCAGGGCGGCCGGCCGCCGCCTTCGCGGTTCTGCGAGCTGATCCTGGCGCGCGACGTTGAGACCTACCGCGCCGCCTTGGGCCTGACGTTCTTCGACCGGGGCGTGGTGGACGCCTGGGCGACGTTCGGCGCCTATGGCCTGGCGCCCTCGCCCGCCGCCGAGACGGCCGTGCGCACGCTGCGTTACCACCCACGCGCCTTCATCGCCCCGCCGTGGAAGGCGATCTACGTGCAGGACGCCGAGCGCGACCAGACCTGGGACGAGGCCGTGGCGACCTACGAGGCCTGCGCCGAGGCCTATCTGGCGCAGGGCTATGAACTGGTGGAGTTGCCGCGGGCCGACGTGGCCGCGCGGGCGGCGTTCGTGCTGGAGGCCGTCGCCTAGGTCTCGACGAAGGCCCGTTCGAGCACGAAGTCGCCCGGAGCGGCGATCGAGCCTTCCACGAAGCCGCGGTCGAGGAGCTGCTTCTTCAGGTCGACCAGCACCGAGGGGCCGCCGCACAGCATCACCCGGTCCACGGCCGGGTCCCACGGCGGGGTCCCGAGGTCGCGGAACATCTGGCCGCTCTCGATCAGGTCGGTGATCCGGCCGCGGGTCTTGAACTCCTCGCGGGTGACGGTCGGGTAGTACTTGAGCTTCGGCGCGATCATCTCGCCCAGGTACTCATCGTTCGGCAGGTCGCGCTCGAACAGCTCGCGGTAGTTCAGGTCGGCGACCTGGCGCACCGTGTGAGTGACGATCACCTCGTCGAAGCGCTCGTAGACCTCGGGGTCGCGGGCCAGCGACAGCCAGGGCGCGAGGCCGGTGCCGGTGCCCAGCATGTAGAGCCGCTTGCCGGGCTTCAGGCCGTCCAGCACCAGGGTGCCGGTGGGCTTGCGGCCGATCAGGACCTGATCGCCCACCTTCAGGTGCTGCAGGCGCGAGGTCAGCGGGCCGTCCGGCACCTTGATCGAATAGAACTCCAGCTCCTCGTGCCACGCTGGGCTGGCGATGGAGTAGGCGCGCACCAGCGGCTTGCCGTCCTCCTTGGTCAGGCCGACCATCACGAACTGGCCGCTCTGGAACCGGAAGCCCGGGTCGCGGGTCGTGCGGAACGAGAACAGGGTGTCGGTCCAGTGCTGGACCCAGGTCACCGTCTCGACGAAGAAGGCGCCGGAAGCCTTCTCTGGCGCCTTGGCGGCCGGCTGGGCGGCGGTCACGTCGTTCATCAGCTCTCTTCTCTCGGCCGCCCTAGATGTCGCCGCCGACATTGTTCGCGGCGCCGGGCGCGCGGACCAGATGTATTCCGCACTCGCTCTTGTCCAACCCTTTCCAGCGGCCGGCGCGGACGTCCTCGCCCTCCTCGACCGGCTGGGTGCAGGGCCAGCAGCCGATGGACGGGAAGCCCTGAGCCACCAGCGGATGGGCCGGAAGGTCGTGTTCGGTAGCGTAGGCGTCGAGGTCTTCCTTGGTCCAGTTGGCCAGGGGATTGAACTTCACCTTCCCCTCGGCCTCCTCGACGACGGGCAGGTTCAGCCGGTCGCCGCCGTGGAAGCGCTTGCGCCCGGTGACCCAGGCCTCGAAGCCTTCCAGGGCGCGGTCCAGCGGCAGCACCTTGCGGATGTGACAGCAGGCGTCGGTGTCGCTTTGCCACAGCTTGTTCTGCGGGTCGGAGGTGGCGAGGTCCTGGTAGGCGGGGCGCAGGTCGCGCACGTCGGTCAGGCCGAGGCGCGCGGCGAGCTGCTTGCGGTAGTCCAGCGTCTGGCCGAACAGCATGCCGGTGTCGAGGAACAGCACCGGGATGTCCGGCTTCACCTTGGCGGCGATGTCCAGCAGCACGGCGGATTCCGCCCCGAAGGACGAGACCAGGGCCAGGCGGTCGCCGAAGGTCTCGATGGCGGCCTCCAGGACGGTGCGCGGATGGGCCCGGCGCAGCTCGGCGTCGAGGCGCGCGACGAGCGTCCCGCTCGGGGAGGAGTCATAGGCCACGCTCATCCCTCCCGCTCCACGAAGGCCGGCGCCCGGGCGTCGGCGGCGCGCTGGTAGACGTGCCGGTAGCGGCGGGCGGCGGCGTGCCACTCCTGCGACCCCGCGCCGTCGGCCGGCTCGAAGGCGTCGAAGCCGACGCGGACCATGAAGCCCGCCTGCTCGCGCAGCACGTCGCCCACCGCCCTGACCTCGCCGGCGTAGCCCAGGCGTTCGCGCAGCAGGCGCGCGTTGGTGTAGGCCCGGCCGTCCCGGTACTTGGGGAACTCCAGCGCCACCACCGACAGCCTGGGCAGATCGTAGGCCAGGACCTCGGCCTCCTCGTGGGCCTCCAGCCGGACGCCGACCTTGCGCCCCTCGCCGAGCAGGCGCTCGCCCTCGGCCTGGAAGCGGGCCAGCGAGACGATCACGTCGCCCGGCGGAATGTCCTGGTCGTCGGCCACGTGGGTGAAGGCGTCCTCGGCCGGCTCGGCCCGGCCCTCGCGCCACCTAATGAGCGTCGGCATAGACGGCCTCCTTGAACGGGGCGACCCCGGTGCGACGGAAGGTGTCGAGGAAGCGCTCGCCCTCGTTCCGCTCGCGCAGGTAGACGTCGACGAGGGTGTCCACCGCGTCGGCCACGCGGTCGTAGGGCAGCGCCGGCCCCAGGATGGTCCCGAGCGAGGCGTCCTCCGCGCCCGACCCGCCGAGGGTGAGCTGGTAGAACTCCTCGCCCTTCTTATCGACGCCCAGGATGCCGATGTGGCCAACGTGGTGGTGGCCGCAGGCGTTGATGCAGCCGCTGATCTTGATCTTCAGCTCGCCGATCAGCTCGGCCCGTTCGGCGTCGCGGAACTTCTCGGCGATGTTCTGAGCCACCGGAATGGCGCGGGCGTTGGCGAGCGCGCAGTAGTCCAGCCCCGGGCAGGCGATGATGTCCGAGACGAGGTTGATGTTCGGCGTCGCCAGCCCCGCCGCGTCCAGCGCCGCCCAGACGGCCGGAACGTCGTCCAGCTTCACGTGCGGCAGGACCAGGTTCTGCTCGTGCGTCACCCGAATGTCGCCCTGGCCGTAGCGCTCGGCGAGGTCGGCGACCACGTCCATCTGGTCGGCGGTGGCGTCGCCGGGGGTTTCGCCGATGGCCTTCAGGCTGATCTCGACGATGCCGTAGCCGGGCGTCTTGTGCGGCTTGAGGTTGTTGCGGACGAAGCGCGCGAAGGCCGGGTTCGACGTCTTGGCCGCCTCCAGCGTCTCGGACTGCGCGGGCAGCACCTCGAAGCCCTTGGGCGCGAAGGCGCCGCGTATGCGGGCGAGCTCGGTGTCGGGCAGGTCGACGCCATCCCCGATCTTCTCCCACTCGGCCTCGACCTGGCGGGTGAACTCCTCGACGCCGAGGGCCGCCACCAAGATCTTGATGCGCGCCTTGTAGATGTTGTCCCGCCGCCCGTGACGGTTGTAGACGCGCAGGATCGCCTCCAGGTAGCTCATCAGCCGGTTGGCCGGCAGGAACTCCCGGATGGTCGGGCCGATGTGCGGGGTGCGCCCCATTCCGCCGCCGACGATCACCTCGAAGCCCAGGGCGCCGTCGCGGGCGCGCTTCAGGACGAGGCCGATGTCGTGGACGCGGGCCGCCGTGCGGTCCTTCGGCGCCGCGGTGACCGCGATCTTGAACTTGCGCGGCAGGAACGAGAACTCGGGGTGGAAGGTGGACCACTGGCGCATCGCCTCGGCCCACACGCGCGGGTCGTCCAGCTCCTCGGCGGTGGCGCCGGCGTAGGGGTCGGCGGTGACGTTGCGGATGCAGTTCCCGCTGGTCTGGATGGCGTGCATGTCCACGCCGGCCAGGTGGTCCAGGATGTCGGGGGCGTCCCGCAGCTTGATCCAGTGGAACTGGATGTTCGTGCGCGTCGTGAAGTGACCGTAGCCGCGGTCGTAGGTGCGCGCGATCCAGGCCAGCTTGCGCATCTGGGCCGGGTTCAGCGAGCCATAGGGAATGGCGATGCGCAGCATGTAGGCGTGGAGCTGCAGATAGAGGCCGTTCATCAGCCTGAGCGGCTTGAACTGGTCCTCGGTCAGGTCGCCCGAGAGGCGCCGGGCCACCTGGGCGCGGAACTCCGCGGCCCGGTCGGCGAGCATCTCCCTGTCGATCGTGTCGTAGCGGTACATGGGACTACTTCCGCTTGATCAGGTTGACGCGGCCGGTGGAGCGCGCCGCGCCCGACGCTTGCTGGAGCGCCGCAATGGCGGCGCCGCCCTCGGCCTGCTTGCCGTGCTGCGGGTGGTTGGTGGGCCCCAGCGCCCGGATGCGCTCGCGGTAGGACACCGGCGCCCAGATGCCCTCCCCCTCGACGAGGTCGATCAGATAGGCGTCCACCACCACCGTGGGCTGGTTCTTGGCCTGGCCCTCGGCCTCCAGGGCGGTATCCTCGTCGCCGAACAGCTCGGCGTCGGCGAAGCGCTCGACCCACTCGCCGGCCTTCCAGAACACCACCTCGCCGTCGCTCAGGCGGTTCGCGGTCAGGGCCTTCATGCGCGCGCCTCCCGAACGAGCACTTCGATCTGCGCGATCCCTTCTCCGGCCCGCGCGAGGGCCATGGCCTCACCCACGATCAGCAGGGCCGGGCCGCGCAGCGCGGCGGCGGCTTCGGCCAGCCCGGAGAGCGTTGTGACGACCCGCCGCTCGTCGGCGCGGCTGGCGTTCTCGACGATCAGGGCCGGCGTCGCCCCGTCCCGGCCCGCGCCCAGCAGGCGCCCGGCGATGGCGGCGGCCTGCGACAGGCCCATGTAGATGACGACGGTCTGGTTGGCCTTGGCCAGGCTCTCCCAGTCCAGGTCCGGCTCGGCCCCTTGCGCCGCATGGCCGGTGACGAAGGTGACCGCCTGGGCCGAGCCCCGATGGGTCAGCGGCGCGCCGGCGCTGGCGCCCGCCGCCAGGGCCGCGGTGACGCCCGGGACCACCTGGCATTCGACGCCGGCCTCGCGGCAGGCTTCCAGCTCTTCGCCGCCCCGGCCGAAGATGAAGGGATCACCGCCCTTCAGCCGGACGACCGTCAGACCTTCAAGGGCGAAGGCCGTCAGCATCCGGTTGATCTCGTCCTGGCTGTAGGAATGGCGCGATTTGCGCTTGGCCACCGAGATCCGCCGCGCCCGGGCCGGCGCCAGATCCAGGATCTCGTCCGACACCAGGCCGTCGTGGACCACCACGTCAGCGCCCTGCATGACCTTCAGCGCCCTGATGGTGAGCAGGTCCGGGTCGCCCGGGCCGGCGCCCACCAGCCAGACCTTGCCGGCCCCGCCGCCGCGGGCCTTGCCGTCCAGCACCAGGAGCCGGTCGGCGCGCCTTCCCTTCGGGTCTTGCTGGGCCATGTTTTAGGTTCTCTAAAAGCCATGTAGTCTGGAATCAGGACGGGACGGACTTGCGCCCGTCCCGCCGACCGCCCGCCGGTGAAAAGGGCCGATACACCGGCGAACGCTTGCAATAAGGGTCCAGGGCGCCCAATTCGCAACCCAAGGACTTCTGCCGGGGCTGTCAGACTTTCTATGGAACGAAACACCCAGCGACGCCGGCTGCCGCCGCTCAACGCCCTCCGCGCCTTCGAGGCGGCGGCGCGCCACCTGAACTTCAGCCGCGCCGCCGACGAGCTGTCGGTGACGCCCGGCGCGGTCTCCCAGCAGATCCAGAACCTCGAGGATTACGTCGGCGCGGCCCTCTTCAAGCGCACGCCCAAGGGCCTGCTGCTGACCGACGCGGCCCAGACGGCCCTGCCCGCCCTGCGGGAGGCCTTCGACCGCCTGGCCGAGGCCGCCTCCCTGCTCACCGCCGCCGTCGACGGCCGCCGGCTCACCATCACCGCCGCGCCCTCGTTCGCCGCCAAGTGGCTGGTTCCCAGGCTGGGCGCCTTCGAGCGCGCCCACCCGCAGGTGGACGTGTGGCTGTCGGCCGGCATGGAGCTGGTGGACCTCACCGCCGGCGAGGTGGACATCGCCATCCGCTACGGCGCGGGCCGCTATCCGGGCCTGGAGGTCACCCGGCTGATGAGCGAGACGGTGATCCCCGTGGTCAGCCCCGAGCTGCTCGCCCGGCAACCGCTGGAGACGCCCGAGGACCTGGCCAACCACGTCCTGCTGCACGACGGCTCGCCCGATCCGGACGATTCCTGCCCCGACTGGTCCATGTGGCTGGCGGCCCGGGGCCTGCGCGGCATCGACGGCCAGCGGGGTCCGCGCTTCAACCAATCCAGCCTGGTGATCGAGGCCGCCGCCAACGGCCGGGGCGTGGCGCTGGCCAAGCGGGCGCTCGCCCAGGCCGATCTCGAAGCGGGCCGTCTCGTGGCGCCTTTGCAGATCGCCACCGCCGTCGACTTCGCCTATTACCTCGTCCACCCAAAGGCCAAAGGCCGGCTGCCGCAGGTGAAGGCCTTCATCGGCTGGATCGAAGCGGAGGCCCGGGCGCACGAGGAGGCGCTTCGGGCCATCGACAACGGCGCCGGCATCTGACGATCAGACGAGTAGGATGACGCTAATCACCGAAGACCGGCCGGCGCCCGCCGCCTGCACCACCATGGCGGAAGTGCGCCAGGGCGTGGACGCCCTCGACCGCCAGCTCGTGGCCCTGCTGGCCGAGCGCCAGCGCTACATGGACGCAGCCGCCCGCATCAAGCAGGACCGCGCCGCCGTCCGCGACAACGCCCGCGTCGAGGACGTGGTCGCCAAGGTCAAGGCCGAGGCCCGCAAGGCTGGCCTTTCCGAGGCCATCGCGGAGCCGGTCTGGCGCACCCTGATCGAAGGCTGCATCGCCTACGAATTCGAGGTCTGGGACCGGCTCCGCAGTTAGGCCGTCAGGCCGCTTCCGCCGGCGCCACCGCGCCCGCCAGGAAATCCAGCTTGCCCAACGGCACGCCTTCCTTGCGCAGGAGGGCGTAGGTCGTCGTCACGTGGAAGAGGAAGTTCGGCAGCGAGAACTTCAGCAGGAAGTCGCGGCCGGTGAAGGTCAGCGTCCGGCCGGGCACGGGCAGCTCGATCGTCGCCTCCTCGCGGCCGTTCACCTGCTCCGGCTTGATAGTCTCCAGGAAGGCGATGGTCTTGGCGATCCGCTCGCGCAGCTCCGGGAAGGTCTCCTCCACGTCCGGAAAGCTCGGAGGCGCGATCCCGGCCAGGCGCGCGGCCCCGCCCTTGGCGGCGTCGCTGGCCAGGTGGATCTGGCGGTTCAGGGGATGCATGTCGTCGATCAGGCGGACGCCGGAGTAGCCGTCGGGATCCTTCTCCTGCCCCTTGGCGTGCGCCTCGGCCTTGTCGAGGAAGGCCTGCAGGTTCCTGAGCATCTGCAGGTAGACGGGGATCGAGGCTTCATAGAGTGAAAGCGACACGTGGCGTTCTCCGCGGCCAAGGTTGAAGCCGGGGACATAGGGAGCGCCACGGCGGGCCGCTAGCCGCCGCCGATGCGGGTCAGATAGCCCTCGACCTCGGCCATGGCCTCCGCCAACTCGGCCTTCACCAGCGGCAGCACCGACGGTCCGAGGTTTTCGGCCTGCTCGGCCGCCTGCCCCAGGGCGCGTGCGCCGACCGCGCGGGCCGAGCCCTTGATGGTGTGCGCCAGGTCCTTCCAGTCGGCGCCGGGATTCGCCAGCGACTCGGCCCAGACCTGGGCCTGGTCGCGGAACACGGCCAGCACCTCGGCGATCACCTGCATGTCCCCGGCGCAGAAGGTTTCGAGGTACTCGAAATCCACGACTCCGCGGGCCTCGTTCGCCTGCGCCACACCACCGCTCCTCATTCGCCTTGCCAACGCCGCGAATATGCGTATTTTCCGCGCCCTCGCCGCCGGCCCTCTCGGGAGCCGGAGCCGGGACGGGTGTATAGCTCAGTTGGTAGAGCAGCTGACTCTTAATCAGCGGGTCCAAGGTTCGAATCCTTGTACACCCACCACTTCCTCCAGACAGATCGAAGGCGCGAGGCGCCCTCGGGCGCGGCTCGACCCATGCGGGAAGGCCGCCGGATCGCTCCGGCGGCCCCGCCGCGCCGGCCGGCGTGCTCTTGCGAGCCGCTTCGTGGCCGGCCGTCCGTCAGCTAGGTCAGCGCCGTTCCGGCGGCGTGGCGGCGCGGCCGGACGCCGAGCCCTGGGCCGAGAGGCCCGCGCCGACGCCCGTGCTCGGCCCGATATTCGGCGAAGCGTTGGCGCCGCCCTGGACCGAAGCCCCGCCGGAGGCGCTGGCCGGACCGGCGTCGACGCCGGCTTGGCCGTTCACGCCGGCCGCGGCGGCGAGGTTTGGCGTCTCGGCCTGGCCGAGCGACCGGCTCGCGGCTTCCTGGCCCTGGGCCGAGGCGGAGCGGGCCCGATCGATGCCCGTCTCGGCGGCGCCCTTGGCCGTCTGAGCCGCGCCGCGCGCGGTCCGGCCCGCGGTCTGGCCCGTCGTCCGGGCGGCGTCGCCGACGCGGTGGCCGAGAGCGCCCGTGTCGGCGCCGAGACCGGCCGATCCGGACGCCCGCCCGCCCAGCGAGCCCGTGGCGCCGCCCAAGGCTCCGCCGACGCCGCCCGCCGCCGAGCCGCCCAGGATCTGGGCGTCGGCGACGCCGGCGAACGTCAGGCCGGCGCCCACGGCGAGCGCCGTCAGGATAGTCGTCTTCTGCATCTTCGGCTCTCCTCCAGAAACCCGCCCTTTGGGGTATCCGTCGAACAGGGTGTTTGGTTTCATGGGACGCCGAGAAAATTTCCGGCCGGGACGCTTTTCCGGCCGGTGTGCTAGGGGCTAGGCCCCTGGATCGCCCATGCGCACAAAACGCCGCCCTTCCCACCCGACCGGCCCGGCCCGATGACCGCCGAGACTTCTCGCGACGGCGTCGGCGTCATCGTGCGCCGGGTGGTGGCCAATGCCGGCATGCTGCTGGGCGGCCGGTCGGTGAACGCCCTGCTCGGACTGGGCTACATGGCCATCGCCGGCCGGGCGCTGGGGACCGCCGATCTCGGGGTGCTGGTGCTGATCCACGCCTTCGCCCAGTTCCTGGGGGACGTGGTCAAGTTCCAGTCCTGGCAGACGGTGATCCACTACGGCGCTCGCCCGCTGGCCGAAGGGCGCGCCGCCGATTTCCAGCGCGTGCTGCGCTTCACCCTCCTCCTGGACGCGGGCAGCACCCTGGCGGGCGTGGCCATCGGCATGGGGGGCGCGTTCCTGTTCGCGGACCGGCTCGGGTTCGGCGGGACCCATGCGCCCGCCGCGGCGCTCTACATGCTGAGCATCATCTTCCTGGTCTCGGCCACGCCGCTCGGCCTGCATCGCCTGTTCGACCGGTTCGACGTGCTGGCCCGCCAGACCGCCCTGGTGGCCGTCGTCCGCCTGGTCGGCAGCGCCGTCGCCTGGGCGCTGGACGGCCGCGTCGAGGCCTTCCTGCTCGCCTGGGCGGCCGGGACGCTGGCGGGATGGATCTACATCGTGGGCACGGCCCTCACCGAGCTGAACCGCCGGGGCCTGCTGGCCGGCTTCTCCTGGCGCGGACCGCTCACGGAGGGCCTGCCGGGAGTCTGGCGCTTCGCCTGGAACACCAACCTGTCCTCCACGCTCGACGTGGCCTTCACCCACGTCGCCACGCTGGTGGTCGGCGCCCTCGTGGGCCCGGCCCAGGCCGCCTTCTGGCGGGTCGGCCGCCAGATCGCCGACGCCATCGCCAAGCCCGCCAAGCTGCTCACGCCCGCGCTCTATCCCGAGCTCGCGCGGCTGCGGGCGGACGACCGGCATGACGCCATGTGGCGGCTGGCCCGCCAGGTCGGCCTGCTGGCCGGCGCGGTTGGCGCGGTCCTGCTGGCCGTCGCCCTCTTCGCGGGCAGTCCCCTGCTGACCCTGGTCATGGGTGAGGCCTTCGCGCCCGCGGCGGGCGTCATGAGCTGGCAGGTGGGCGCCGCCGTCATCGGGATCTTCTCCCTGCCGCTCGAACCGATGCTGATCTCCCTGGGCAAGCCGGGGCTCGCCGTGCGGGTCCGCCTGGCGGTCAGCGCCGCCTACCTTGTCGCACTCCCCTTCCTCGTGGCCGCTTTCGGAATTACAGGAGCCGGCGCAGGCCTCGTGGGCGCCGCCGGCGCGCTTGCCCTGGGCCTGCTGTGGTTCATCCTGCGGGAAAGCGGGAGTCGGCGGGGCGGGACGCCGCCTGCGTCCGAATCCGAAGAGACTCTGAAAGGCGAAGTTTGACTCCGACACCGACTGCTCCGGACCGGCCGTTCCGCCTGGGCGGCTTCGCCACGCTGACCGAGGCGCTCGACTTCGCCGCCGGCGGTCCGACCGGCGTCAACCTCTATGGCCTGCGCGGCGAGCTGATCCTCGCCCTGCCCTACGCCGAGCTGCGCGAGCGCGCCCGGGCGCTGGCCGCGCGCCTGCTGGCCGCGGGGCTGAAGCCGCTGGACCGGGTGGGCCTGGTCGCCGAGACCGACACCGACTTCGTGGTCGCCTTCTTCGCCTGCCAGTACGCCCGCCTGACCCCTGCGCCGCTGCCCCTGCCCGCGCCGCTCGGCGGCAAGGACGCCTACGTCGAACAGATCGGCCGCATGCTGGCCTCGGCCCAGGCCGCCGCCGTCTTCGGGCCCGAGGCGCTGATCCCCTGGTTGCGGGACGCCGCCAAGGCCGCCGGCGTGACCCTCGCCGCCCGGGTCCAGGACCTTCCCGAAGCCCCCGCGGCGGACCTGCCGGCGCCGACGCCGGACGAACCCTGCTACGTGCAGTTCTCCTCCGGCAGCACGCGCCACCCCACTGGCGTGCTCTGCACCCACCGCGCCCTGATGGCCAACACGCTGGCCATCACCCGCGACGGCCTGAAGGTGGTCCCCGGCGACCGGGCGCTGTCGTGGCTGCCGCTCTATCACGACATGGGCCTGGTCGGTTTCCTGCTGTCGCCGCTGGCCAGCCAGATGACGGTGGACCTGCTGCCCACGGGGGCGTTCGTGCGCCGGCCGCTGATGTGGCTGGACCTGATCTCGAAGAACAGGGCGACCATCTCCTATAGCCCCACCTTCGGCTACGAGCTCTGCGCCCGGCGCGGCGACGGCTCTCGCGAGGGGCTGGACCTGTCGGCCTGGCGCAGCGCCGGCTGCGGCGGCGACATGGTCCGTCCCGGCCCGCTCCTGAGCTTCGCCGAGCGGTTCGCCCCGGCGGGTTTCAGCGACAAGGCCTTCGTCGCCAGCTACGGCATGGCCGAGGCGACCCTGGCCCTGTCCATGGCCCCGCTGGGCCAGGGGCTGCGGTTCGAAACGGTCGACGTCGACCGGATGGAACGAGAAGGGGTCGTCGTCCCCGGCTCCGGGGCCCGCAGCCGCTCGTTCGTCCGCTGCGGTCCCGTCCTGCCCAACCACGAACTGGAGGTCCGCGACGAGGCGGGCCATCCGCTGCCCGAACTGAAGGTCGGCCGGATCTTCGTGCGCGGCCCCAGCCTGATGCAGGGCTACTTCGGCGAGCCCGAGGCCTCGGCCAAGGTGCTGGACGCCGACGGCTGGCTCGACACCGGCGACCTCGGCTTCCTGATCGAGGGCGAGGTCGTGCCCACCGGCCGGGCCAAGGACCTGATCCTGCTGAACGGCCGCAACGTGTGGCCGCAGGACCTGGAATGGACGGCCGAATCCGAGATCGAGAAGCTGCGCAGCGGCGATGTCGCGGCCTTCTCCGTGGATCGCGCCGAGGGCGAGCAGCTCGTGGTCCTGGTCCAGGCCCGCACCAGCGATCCCGAGGTCCGTCGGGCCCTCGTCGACGATGTCGCCGCCCTGCTGCGCGCCCGTCACGGCGTTGAGGCCCAGGTGGAGCTGGTGGGCGCCCACGCCCTGCCGCAGACCTCGTCCGGCAAGCTCAGCCGCTCCAAGGCGCGCGCCCTCTACATGGCGGGAGCCTTCAAGGCG
The DNA here is from genome assembly GCF_046463815.1 of Phenylobacterium sp. Lineage (GTDB taxonomy): Bacteria > Pseudomonadota > Alphaproteobacteria > Caulobacterales > Caulobacteraceae > Phenylobacterium. The sequence continues at coordinate 136,662 of NZ_JBKBRO010000004.1, forward strand.
GAGGCCGCCGCCTGACGCGGATCGCCGCCGTCACGGGCGCCACCGGCTTCCTCGGTCGCCGGCTGGTCCGGGCGCTGGCCGACGACGGCTGGCGCGTCCGCGTCCTCGCCCGGAGGGACCCCATCGATCCGCTCTGGCGGGACGTCGAGCCTGAGGTGGTGCCGGGCGATCTCGCCGACGACGCGGCCCTGGCCCGGCTGGCCCAGGACGCGGACGTGCTCGTCCACGCCGCGGCTCTCGTGAAGGCCCCGGGGCGAACCGATTTCGAGGCCGTGAACCGCGAAGGCGCGCGGCGCGTCGCCCATGCGGCCGCCGGGACGCCCCACGCGGTGCTGGTGTCGAGCCTGGCGGCCCGCGAACCCGGCCTCTCCCACTACGCCGCCAGCAAGCGCGCCGCCGAGGACGCCATGGCCGAGGCGCTGGGGTCGCGCCTCACCATCGCCCGCCCCCCGGCCATCTACGGCCCGGGCGACCGGGAGATGCTGCCGGTGTTCCAGGCGGCGCAGACGAGCCCCGTCCTGCCCGTGCCGAGCGAAACCGCGCGCATCGGCATGATCCATGTGGACGATGCGGCCCGGCAGATCGCCGCCCTCGCCGCCGGCGGCGAGGCGGGCCGCACCGTGGCCCTCAGCGACGACCGGCCCGAGGGCCATAGCTGGCGGGACCTGATGAGCGCCGCCGCCCGGGCGTGCGGCCGGGCGCCCCGCCTCGCGCCCGTTCCGCGCGCGCTCATCCAAGCCATCGGAATCACAAATGATTTCAGGGCCATGCTTGGGGCGTCACCGATGCTGACCTCGGGCAAGGCGCGGGAATTGCTGCATCCGGACTGGGCCATAGCGCCCGAGGAACGCGCCGTGGGCCTGCCGGCGCCGATCCACGCCCTGGAGGGGGGATTCGAGGACACCGTGGCCTGGTACAGACGCGCGGGGTGGATGAAACATTAGCTGCGGTTTTGTGACGTGCCCCCGCCGGAAAGGTGGAAATCCTGAGCGGACATGCTTAGGTACCGGCGCTGCGCAAGCGCTGTGAGCCACTGGGGGCGTTTGAAATGGTGGAACTCGCGACGGATCTCACCGTTCGCGAAGTCGCGAAAGCGGCCGAGACGGTTCTCGGCCGCCCCGTTAACGTGACCGCCGAGACGGACATCGCCCGCGATCTCGCCGTCGATTCGCTTGCGCTCATGAACATCGTCATGGAGCTTGAGGATCGATTCGACCTTTCGATCCCTCTCGACCGGCTGGCGACGGTCCAGACCGTCGGCGATCTCTCCGAACTGATCAACACCCTGCGGATGAAGGCTTAAGGATGGGGCTTCTCGACAAGCACCTGGGGTATCGCGCCCCCCTGGAGGGCATCCGCGCGGTGGGCGCCGATCCGTCCAATGTGCGGTTCGACGCCGTGCTATCCCCGACCGAGGGCATGCTGGACGGCCGGCGGGTCATCCTGCTCGGCACCAACAATTACCTGGGCCTGACCTTCGACCCGGCGTGCATCAAGGCCTCGGCCGCAGCGGTGCGCGAATGGGGCACGGGCACCACCGGCTCGCGTTTCGCCAACGGCACGTTCAGCGGCCACACGGCGCTGGAGCGCGCCCTGGCCGAGTTCTACGGCCGCCGGCACGCCATGGTCTTCACGACCGGCTACCAGGCCAACCTGGGCTCGATCTCGGGCCTCGTGGGCCGCGGCGACCACCTGATCCTGGACGCCGACAGCCACGCCTCGATCTATGACGCGGCCAAGCTCTCGGGCGCCGAGGTCATCCGCTTCCGCCACAACGACCCCGACGACCTGCACAAGCGCCTGAGGCGCCTGGGCGACGCGCCCGGCGGACGGCTGATCGTGGTCGAGGGCATCTATTCGATGATCGGCGATGTGGCTCCGCTGAAGGAGTTCGCCGAGGTCAAGCGCGAGATGGGCGGCTACCTGCTGGTGGACGAGGCCCACTCGATGGGCGTCCTGGGCGAGACGGGCCGGGGCCTGGCCGAAGCGGCCGGCGTCGAGGCCGACGTGGACTTCATCGTCGGCACCTTCTCCAAGAGCCTGGGTTCGGTGGGCGGCTTCCTTGTGTCGAACGAGGAAAACTTCGACCTGCTGCGCATCGTCAGCCGGCCCTACATGTTCACCGCCTCGCTGCCGCCGGCGGTGATCGCCTCGACCCTGACGGCGCTCAAGCGCCTGCAGGACGAACCGGGTCTGCGCGCGCGCCTGTCGGCCAACGCCGACCGGCTCTTCGAGGGCCTGCGCGACATGGGCTATGCGGTGGGGCCCCACGCCAGCCCGATCACCGCCGTCGAGATGCCGGACCAGGCGATGGCCGTGGCCATGTGGAACGCCCTCCTCCAGAACGGCGTCTACCTGAACCTCGCCATCCCGCCGGCCACGCCCGAGAACAAGTCGCTGCTGCGCTCCAGCGTCAGCGCGGCCCACACGCCCGAGCAGATCGACGCCGTCCTGGGCGTCTTCCAGCAACTCGGCCAGGAATTCGGGCTGCTGCCGAGCGCCCGCCGCGCCACGGCCTAGGCTCTCGGCTCCCTGCGCGCGCGGCTCAGCCGCCAAAGCACGCCGGGCGCCGCGAGGATCGGGTGGCGCTCGCGGAACGGGGTGACCTCCAGGGCCACGCCGGTGTGCTTCTCGATCTTGTAGGCCGCGTAGCGCGCCGCGCCCTCGAAGGTGAAGGCGGCCTTGGCCAGCCGCGCCAGGTTCAGCGGCTTGCCCAGCGCCGCGCGCAGGCCCCAGCCCGGCAGACCGCGCTTCACCGGGGCGAACTCACCGCCCTCCTCCCGGAACGCCACGCCCGCGGCGGCCCACGCCAGCGGCAGCAGCCTGGCGAACCGCCCGGCGTACGGCCCCAGCACCGTGTCGGCCCGCCCGGGGCTCTCCACCCGGAACTCGGCGGCGTAGGTCCTGCGGAACAGCGCGGTCCAGAACGTCTCGGGCGGCCCTCGTTCCGGCCCCAGGGCGGCGGCGTAGCGCGAAGCGGTGCGCACGGCCGCGACCACCGCCTCCACCACCGGCGCCTCGTCGCCCGCGCTCCAGGCTATGGCCGCCGGCTGCACGAAGCGGGTCCAGATGGTGGTGTCCAGCGTCCGCCCCTCGGCGGCGCGGCGGAACACGTCCAGCGGCAGGGTGGCGACCTTGGCCTGCAGCCGTTCGCCGGGGGCTTCGAACTCGCGGTAGCTCACCTCGGGCCAGAGCACCCGTTCGACCAGGCCGCGGAAACCCTTGCGGTGCGGCGCCTTCGTCAGCACGTAGAAGTCCAGCAGGCCGGAAAGGTCGCCCGTGCGCAGGGTAGAGCCGTAGTAGAGCACGGCCAGGTCGCGGGCCGGATCGGCCAGGCCGGCCGCCAGGGCCCGGACCGGCTCGGGGAGCGGCCGGGCCAGCTCTTCGGCGACCAGATCCCGCAGGCCCTGGGTCACGTGACCACGAACGCGATGTCGGGCCCCTGCCGCACGATCAGGTCGCCGCCGGGATAGATCTCTCCATCCAGGGTGAAATGGCCGTCGAACGACAGGGCCAGTTCCGCGAGGTCGCGCCGCCGATAGCCGGCGCGCTCCAGCCAGGGCGCCTGGGAGCCCGAGAGGATGGCCGGGGCCGCGAAGGGCAGCTTGCGGGGCGGAGCCTCGACCGCCAGCGCCTTCAACCCCTCGTGCGGAGGGCCGAACAGCTTCAGCCCCAGCGGGAAGCGCTTGAGCGTCGCGGCCAGGACCAGGAACCAGTCCCGGCTCTCGGCCGGCGCGCCGCCCAGGGCGAGCGTGGCCGGCTCGCCGCGCCGCCAGGGATCGTCCGGCCCGCCCGCCAGCGTGCGGGCGGCCGCCCCCAGGATGGTCATCACGATGGCCGCGTTGTCGAAGAAGCCCAGGCCATGGGTCTCCTGGGCCAGCTCCGTGCCCCGCACGAAGGCGCCCATGCCGAACAGGAAGCCCCGGTGCTCGGGCGCCTCGTGTCCCGACCGGATCACCTCCAGGCAGGCGCGGACCTTCCGCTTGGTCGGGTCGCGGGCGGCCGCCAGCATGGCCCGCACCGGCGTCTCCAGCGGCACCCCCAGGTCAAGGGCGAGCGCATTGGTCTTGCCGTTCGGGATGACGCCGAACGTCGGCAGCTTGTCCCCGTAGGCCTTCGAGGCCCGGGTCAGCACGTCGCGCACCGTGCCGTCACCGCCGTCGATCACCACCAGGTCCACGCCCGACTGGGCGAACCAGGCCAGCGCCTCATAGAGGTCGTCCGGCTGATCCGGGACCACCTCGAGCACCCCGGGCGGCGCGTCGGCCGGGGCCGCCGCCTGGTTGCGGTGGCTCTTCAGGTTGCGGATTACGCCGGCGCGGATCAACGCGAGAACCAGGACACGACCTGGCCCTTCGGCATGGCCATGGCTTGCAGCACCTGGACGAGGTGCACGACGAGGCAGACCGCCGTCCACAGGCCGACCAGGAACAGGCCCACGCCCGGCTGGCCGACCAGCCAGGCGAGCGTCAGCACGATCATGTTGGGGTTCCGCCGGGCCGTGATCAGCCGGAAGAAACTGTCGAACCGCCGCCAGGAATGCACGTGGAAGCCGAAGAGGCGCATGAAGACGCCCTCCTCCACGCGCTGAAGCACATAGCCGGCCAGGATCACGCCCAGGGTCAGCTCGGGATAGGGCGGCGGCAGTCCGACCTTGAAGCAGCCCACGTACCAGGCCCACCACCAGAAAGGAGGGTGGATCAGATCGATGCCGTGGTCGAAGACGTTGCCCCACTTGGACGAGGTCATGGTCGTCCGGGCGAGCTTGCCGTCCACGGTGTCCAGGAAGGTCATGATCCAGCCGGCCACCAGGCCCCAGCCGAACTCGCCGATCCAGAACAGCCAGAAGGCCACGAGCACCAGCACGAAGCCCGCGAAGGTCACCATGTTGGGCGTCAGCTTCGCCTGGGCGCACCAGCGGGTGACGATGCGCGCCGGGACCGGCCAGACGTACTTGGTGACGACATCGGTGACGCCCTTGTACGAGCCGGCGAAGGTGCGGGCCTCGATCTCGCGGACGTTGTCGGCGGTCAGCCTCGCCAGCACCGGCGCCTCGCGCTTGCGCAGCGCCTCGTTGTAGGCGAGCTCGGCCGGGGAGAGCTGGGCCAGCCCCTCGGGCGCCCGGCCGGCCAGCAGGTCGGCGGCCGCGGCCTCGGCGTCCTCCGAGGCCACATGGGCGGCCACGGCGCGGCCGTCGTCGCAGACCAGCACCGAGCCCGGACGCTGGGCGAGCGTGCCAATCAGGCTCTCGTCGTAGACCCAGTCGCCCAGGGTCAGGACCACCGTCCGGCCCGGCGGCACATAGTCGACCTCGCCCACCTCCACGCCGGCGCGCACATACATCCGGCGCAGCCGCTCGCGCGCGGTCATGCCCCAGATGCGGACCTCACCCGACCCCAGCGTCACGCCCAGCGGCGCGGTCCTGTCCTCAACAGCCGTCAAAACTCTCGCGCGCCCCTCACGCAAATCGTCGGAACCTGATACCCACGCCAGGCGCCCCTTGGATAGAACGCGGCCCCGAATTGTCCACCTTCCGCCTCGCGCATCTCTCGGACCCGCACCTTTCGCCGCCGGTCCTGCCCTTCCGCTGGCGGGACCTGGCGTCGAAACGGCTGCTGAGCCGTTTCGCCTGGCGCCGCAAGCGGCATCGGCACAGCCCCGAAGTCCTCGCCACGATCGCCGCCGACGTGCGTGACAGCGCCCCGGATCACATCGTCATAACCGGCGACCTCACCAATTTCGCGACACCCGAGGAGTTCGACGCCGCGGCCGCCTGGCTGCGCGACCTGGGCGATCCCGCCACGATCACCGTCAGCCCGGGGAATCACGACGCCCTGGTTTCCCATGCTACCCCCGACCGTTTCGCGCCTTGGCGCCCCTGGCTGGGGGACGATCCGGAAGCGGGCTTCCCGCGGCTCAGGGTCCGCGGCCCCGTGGCCATCCTGAACCTCTGCTCGGCCGTCCCCACCGCCCCCCACCTGGCGCGGGGAACGCTCGGAGCCGACCAGCTTGCGCGCCTCGCGGCGCTGCTGCGGGAGACCAAGGCCGAGGGCCTCTACCGTGTCCTCCTGCTCCACCATCCCGTCGCGGCCGGAGCGGTGTCGCGGCGCAAGTCCCTGACCGACGCCGCCGAGCTTCGCCGCGTGCTTGCGGAGGCGGGCGCCGAACTCGTGCTGCACGGCCACGCGCACGAGCCGCTGCTGCATCGCGTGCAGGGACCGGGCGGCGCGATTCCCGTGCTGGGCGTCCCTTCGGCGTCGACGCCGCACGGCCAGCACGATCCGGCCGCCCGTTGGCACGCCATCGAGATCACCCGCAAGACCGGCGTTTTCCGCACCCGGATCGTCGCCCGCGGCGTTGGCCCGGACCGGCGGATCGAACCCCTCGGCGCCTATGCGCTTACCGCCTGATCGGCCGTTCACCCTTTTATGGACGTGACGGGCTCCCTATGATCTGTCGCCGCCCCGCCGCTCATCTGGCATGCACGCGCCCGAGACGAATCCCGCTGTGACGAATCCCACCGCCCGAAAATTCGGCTATCCGCGGACCCTGGTCGCCGAGACGGACCGCTGGCTGGTCCTCGTGCGGCCGCAGCAGCCGACGTTCGGCGCGCTGGTCCTGGTCTGCAAGGATGCGGCCGAGGCCTTCTCGGACCTGAGCCCCGAGGCGTTCGCGGACCTGAAGGTCGCCGTGGGCGGGATCGAGTCCCTGCTGTCCGAAGCCGTCGGCTGCCAGCGGATCAACTATCTGATGCTGATGATGGTGGACCGGGACGTCCACTTCCATGTCCTGCCACGCTACGAAGGCGCCCGCGAGCACGGCGGCCGGACCTTCGCCGACGCCGGCTGGCCGGGGCCGCCGCAGCTTTCAACCCACGTCGCGCTGGACGAGGACGCGGCGGCGGCGCTCGCCGCCGACTTCGCCGCCCGCTGGCGGTCGTGACACTCCGCGTACCGGGGGGGAACGTGAGCCTCATCGACCGTTATCTCCTCCGGATGGCCCTGTGGCCCATGATCGGGGCGACCGGCGTCACCCTGGTGGCCCTGCTGCTCGAACGCATCCTGCGCCTGCTCGACCTCCTGTCGGGCAGCAGCGACCGGTTCGGCTTCGTGGCCCAGCTCGCGGTCAATCTCGTCCCCCACTACATCGGCCTGACCCTGCCGGCGGCGTTCTTCATCGCCCTGGTGATCGTCGTGAACCGGATGAACCAGGCGTCCGAGGTCGACGCCCTGCTCGCGGCGGGCGTCTCGCTCACACGTCTGGCGGCTCCCTACCTCTGCCTGGCGGCGGGCCTCAGCGTCGTCACCCTGATCGTGTTCGGCGCCCTCCAGCCCTACAGCCGCTACGCCTACCGCGCGGTGCTGCATGCGGCCCAGAACGCCGGCTGGAGCGGCGCTGTGCCCGAGGGCACGATCATCGAGCCCGACGACAACCTCACCATGACCACCGACGAGGCCGACGCCGCAGGCCAGCGGCTCACGCGGGTGTTCATCCGCCGCGTCACGCCCCAGGGACGCGAGGAGATCACCACCGCCGGCATGGCCGAACTGCGCCGCACGATGGACGGCCAGAACGTCACCCTGCACCTGCAGAACGGCCAGCAGCTCCGCTTCAACGCCCGGGGCGAGCCCGAGCTGCTGAGCTTCAGAGACTTCACCATGCAGCTTCCGCTCAAGGGCCCTGCGCGGCTGTTGCGGGCCCGCGGCGGCGACGAGCGGGAATTGAACCTCTTCGAGCTGGCCGCCCAGGCGCGGAACCCGCACTCCGTGATACCGCGCGAGACCCTGCTGGCCGAGCTCTATGGGCGTCTGGCCCGCGCGTTCGCCCTGCCGCTCCTGCCCCTGCTCGCGGTGCCCCTGGGGCTCTCCGCCAAGCGCAGCGGGCGCGCGCCCGGAGTCATCGTGGGCGGCCTGCTGCTGCTCGCCTTCCACCACCTGATCCAGCTCGGCCAGAGCTTCGCCCAGACCGGCCGCGCGCCGGCCGAGCTGAGCGTCGGCCTGCCGTTCCTGGGCTTCGCCGCCATCTGCTTCACCGTCTTCCTGACCAGCCGCAAGCGACCGGGCGAGACGCCGATCGGCCGGCTGATGGAGCACCTCGCCAACGTGGCCGCGCGCATCCGCGCCCGGATCCGCCCCGAGCCCCAGGGAGCGACGGCGTGAAGCTGGGCGCCTATCTCTTCAAGCTGGTGGCGGGCCGCATCCTGGCGGCGCTGCTGGTCCTCGTCGGCATCCTGCAGATCCTGGACCTGCTGGACGTGACGACCGAGATCCTCGACCGCAAGCTCGGTTCGGCCGGGATCGCCTACTACGCCCTCCTGCGCCTCCCTCGGCTGATCGAACAGTCGGCGCCGCTCGCGGTGCTGGCGGGGTCGCTCTTCGCCTTCGCCAAGCTGGCCCAGGAAAGCGCCGTGACGGCGTTGCGCTCCACCGGCGTCTCGGCCTACCGGATCACCGTCATGGCCCTGCCGGCCGCGGCGGTCCTCGCGGCCGCCCAACTGGTTATCGGCCTCTACGTCGCCCCCAAGGCGGACGCGACGCTCAGCGCCTGGTGGCAGGCGAGCACCCCGCGAGAGGAGGTCAAACCCGCCTCCAGCCTCACCTTCCGGGTCGGCGACGAGATCGTGACCGCCAGGCCCAGCGAGGACGGACGCCGCCTCGCCGACGTGATCATCTACCGGCGAAACGCCGCCGGCCAACTGGTCCAGCGCACCAGCGCCCAGGCCGCCGTCCATCAGGCCGACGGCTGGCGCCTGGAGAATCCCCGCTTCGAGGCGATCCAGGCGGCGGGGGTGAGCACGGGCGCGGCCCGCACCATGATCTGGACCCAGAACATCCGCCCGGCCGACATCGTGGCGCTGCAGTCCAGCCAGTCCACCGTCACCCCCGCCGAGGCCAGGCGCGCGCTCCGGGGCGGCGTCTCGGTTCGGCCCAAGACCTTCTACGACACCCAGGTCCAGCGCGCCTGGGCAGGCCCCGCCGCCTGCCTCGTCATGCTGCTGCTGGCCGCGCCGGCCGCGCTCGCGAACTTCCGAGGCGGCAGCGCCACCCTGATCGCACAGTGCCTGGCGGCGGGGCTGCTGTTCCTGGTCTTCGACGGGGCCTTCACGGCGCTGGGCGAGAACGGCGCTGCGCCGGCGATCTTGGCGGCCTGGGCCGCGCCTGCGATCTTCGCCGCTCTGGGCGCCACCGCCCTGCTCTACCTGGAGGGCTGATGGCCTACGATCGTCCGGGCGCGGCCGTCGAGATCGTCCCCGTCTCCACCCCGCGCGAACTGGAGCGGTTCATCCGCCTGCCGATGCGCCTGGGAGCGGGCGATCCGAACTACATCGCGCCCCTGATGCTGGAACGGCGCGAGGCGCTGCGGGCCAGGTCCAACCCCTTCTTCGACCACGCGGACGTGCAGTTCTGGCTGGCCGTGAGGAACGGCAGGGACGTGGGCCGGATCAGCGCCCAGATCGACCATCTCAACCCCCAGACCAAGGAGGGCTACGGCAACTTCGGCCTTATCGCCGCCGAGGACGATCCCGAGGTCTTCGCCGCCCTGCTGGCCGAGGCCGAGGCGTGGCTGAAGGCGCGCGGCTGCCGCGCCGCGCTGGGCCCCGTCAACCTGTCCACCAACGAGGAGGTGGGCCTGCTGGTCGAGGGCCACGACACCCCGCCGATGTTCATGATGGGCCATGACGCGCCCTGGACCGGCGCCCGAATCGAGGCGCAGGGCTACGTCAAGGCGAAGGACCTCTTGGCCTACCAGTGCAGCGTCGCCGACGACCTGCCGGAGTCCATCCGCCGGCGCATCCGCAAGGGCCCGGCCGAGGGCGTGACCCTGCGCATGCTGGACATGAAGCGCTTTGGCGAGGAGGTCCGCACGCTCACCGGCATCCTGAACGACGCCTGGTCCGGCAACTGGGGCTTCACGCCCACGACCGAGGCCGAGACCAAACAGCTCGCCACCGCGCTCAAGGCCGTCATTGATCCGCGCCTGACCTGGTTCGCGGAGATCGACGGCGAGCCCGCGGGCTTCATGGTGCTGCTGCCCAACGTCAACGAGGCGATCGCCGACCTGGGCGGCAGGCTGCTGCCGTTCGGCTGGGCGAAGCTGCTGTGGCGGCTGAAGGTGAAGGGCCTGAAGACCGGCCGGGTGCCGCTGATGGGCGTGAAGCGCAGGTTCGCCAGCACGCACCGGGGACAGCTCCTGCCCTTCCAGCTCATCGACGCCGTCGTGCAGGCCGCCCGCAAGCAGGGTTACCGGAGCTACGAGCTGTCGTGGATCCTCGAGGACAACCAGGCCATGCGCCGGATTTGCGAGGCGGGCGGCGCGCGCGTCTACAAGACCTACCGCCTCTACGAGAAGGCCCTGGCGTGACCGGCTTCTCGGCCCTGATCCTGGCCGGGTCGCGCGGCGGCGCGGACCCGGTCGCCGACTACGCGGGCGTCGCCCACAAGGCGCTGATCGAGCTGGAGAGCCGCCCCCTGCTCGCGCGCGTGGCCAAGGCCCTGCGGGCGGCGGGCGCGGGTCGCATTGCGGTGTCCTGCAACGATCCCGCCGTTCGCGAGCTGGCGACCCGCCTCGGCCTGGAGGTGCTGGACGCCGCCGCCGGTCCCAGCCTGAGTGTCCAGCAGGGCGCCGAAGCCCTGGGCTTTCCCCTGCTGGTCACCACCGCCGACCACGCCCTGCTGCGCCCGGAGTGGATCACGCGCTTCCTCGCCGACCTGCCCGCCGAGGCCGAGATCGCCGCCATGGTCGCGTCCCGCACCGCCGTGGAGGCCGCTGCGCCCGGCACGAAGCGGACCTACCTCAGGCTCGCCGACGGCGACTGGTCGGGCTGCAACCTGTTCTTCCTGCGCAACAAGCGCGCCCTGGGGGCCGTGGCCTTCTGGCGGCGGCTGGAGGCCGAGCGCAAGCGGCCTTGGCGCATGGCCCGCATCCTGGGGCCGGGCGTGCTCGTGCGGTATATCCTGGGTCGTCTCAGCCTGTCGGGCGCGGCGCGGCGGTTGGGCGATCTGGCAGGCGTCGAGGCGGCCGTGGTGGCGACGCCCTATGGCCTAGCGGCCGTCGACGTGGACAAGCCCGCCGACCTCGATCTGGTGCGGTCGCTGACCGGGGGCTAGGCAGGCGCCTTGGCGGCCTCGGCCTTCACCCAGCCCGCGCTAAGGCGGGTGAGGTTCTCCACGTCTTCCGGGAAGTCCATCTCGCCCCACTCCAGCTCCTCGATGGACTGGATGCGCACGTCCACGCCGGCCTTGGCCAGTTCGTCGATGACGCTGAGATACCAGCGCTTCAGGCCCTCGGTCTTCTGCAGGGCGTGCTCAACGCCGGCCCGGAACTTCGCCGCGCCGACCGCCGAGAAGCGCAGGAAGCCGATGGATTCCGCGTCATAGGCCTCGATGGTCTTGCCGATGGCCAGCAGCTTGCCGTCCCGGCTCAGCACCTTCATGTCGTCGGCGTCGTAGGACGGTTTGCGGTCCACGGTGACGGTGATCTCGGCCTCGGGCGCGGCCAGCAGGCGCTCGACGATCCCCGGGCCCGGCAGGGTGTCGCCGTTGAGGACCAGCACCTCGCGGTCGAACTCCTCGCGCACGATCCAGCACGATGCCAGGTTATCGGCCACCGAGTAGAAGGGATTGAAGCAGAGCCGCGCCTTGAGGCGCTTCAGCGGGAGCTCGCGGATCTCGGCCTCAACGGCGTCGGCCCGGAAGCCCGTGACGATCACCGCCTCCTCGATCCCGGCGGCCTCCAGTCGCATGAGCTGCCAGGCGAGCAGCGACCGGCCCGAGAGCGGCACCAGGCACTTCGGGCGCGTCTCGGTCAGGGGCAACAGGCGCTTGCCCTGCCCGGCGCTGAGGATGATGGCTCTCTTGGGCGTGGTCACGAACCTATCCGTGGGAGAAGGTCAGGCGGAGGCGGAACCGTCGGGAGGTTCGACGGGGCCATATCTAGTTGACGTTCCGGAAATGTGAAGAAACCCCGCAAGGCGAGCGGCCTGCGGGGTTTCTTGCGTCTCATCGCATGGCGTCCGCGGCGCAGCGGCGCCGCGGAAAGCAGCCTACTTCAGATGCTGCGCCAGGTGCTTGTTCATCTCGAACATCGAGACCTTGTCCTTGCCGCCGAAGATGGGCTTCAGCTTGGCGTCGGCGATGATCTCGCGCTTGTTCTGGGGGTTCTGAAGATTGTTCTTCTTGATGTAGTCCCAGATCTTCGAAACGGTCTCGCCGCGGGACAGTTGCCCGGACCCGACCACAGCCGCCAGTTCCGACGAGGGCGTCAGCGGCTTCTGCAGGGCGTTCGTGTTCTTTCCAGTGGCCATGGGCTCCCCCAGCTAAGAGTTCCGCGCCAGCCCGGGCGCCCGGGGACGCCGGACTGAGTCGCTTGCGAGTATCCTAACGCGACGTACGCTTCGCGCCACAGGAGAAGCAAAGCGCCTTTCCCTAGGGGCGGGTGGAGCCTGTGGACGCCTCCGGAGCGCGGAACACGTCGCGCTCAACGGTGCGATGCGCCACGGGCGAGCGCTGGATGTCGTCGTCACCCGCGGCGGCCTCCACCATGTCGTACTCCGCATGGGTCGCCGCTTCACTGACGGCGCGGGGCGCGTTCCCGCGGCTCGCCCGAGCGCGTTGACTTCCCGGGCGTCCACCTCCTCAACTGCCCGCAAAAGAGAACACCGGGAGGAGACGAGATGGCGGGATGGAACCTGGCCGAGGTGTGGGAAGCGATCGCCCGGTCCCAGCCCGACCGGCCGGCCTTGATCCAGGGCGAACGGGTCGTGACCTGGGCGCAGATGGATGCCCGCGCCGACGCGCTGGCCGCCCGCCTGATCGCCAAGGGGCTTGGCCGGCAGGCCAAGGTCGCCGCCTACCTGTTCAACGCGCCAGAGTACCTGGAGGCCTATTTCGCCGCCTTCAAGGCCGGCCTCGCCCCCGTCAACACCAACTACCGCTATGGGGCCGAGGAGCTCTTCTACCTGTTCGACAACGCCGACGCCGAGGCCGTGGTCTTCCACGCGGGCTTCGCCGAGACCCTGGAGCCCCTCCGCGACCGGCTCACGAAGGTGAAGGCCTGGATCGCCGTCGCCGAGCCGGGGCATGCCGTCCCCGCGTGGGCCGAGGACTACGAGGTCATCGTCGCTCAGGCGCCTGCGAACCGGCCCGTCCGCGCGCCCTGGGGTGTCTCGGGCGACGACCTGCTGCTGCTCTACACCGGCGGCACCACCGGCATGCCCAAGGGGGTCATGTGGCGCCAGGACGACCTCTTCAACGTGCTGGGCGCCGGGGGCAATGCGGCCCTGGGCATCCCCCCCGTGACCTCGATCCAGGAACTCGTCGAGCGCATCCAGGGCCCCGAACACCTGCGACCGGTCTCCATCGTCGCCGCGCCGCTGATGCACGGCACCGGCCAGTTCTCGGCCTTCATCGCCTTCAACGTGGGCGGGACGGTCTGCGCCCTGCCCTCGCGCAAGTTCGACGCCGTCGAGCTGTGGAACGAGGTCGAGCGGCTGCGGGCCACCAACGTCGTCCTCGTGGGCCTGGCCTTCTCCACGCCAATGCTGGAGGCGCTCGAGGCCAACCCCGGCCGCTGGGACCTGACCTGCGTGCGAGGGCTCAGCTCGTCGGGTTCGATGTGGAGCCAGGAGAACAAGCGCGGCCTGCTGCGCCACATGCCGGGGGCCGTGATCGCCGACAGCTTCGGCTCGTCGGAAGCGGTCGGCCTGGGCGCCTCGGCCTCGGCCGCGGGCCAGGAGGCCCAGACCGCCGCCTTCATGCTGGGGCCGAACACCGCCGTCTTCACCGAGGACGGCCGCCGCGTGGTCCCGGGCTCGGGCGAGCGCGGCCTGGTTGCCGTCAGCGGCTTCGTGCCGCTGGGCTACTACAAGGACCCCGAAAAGACAGCCAAGACCTTCAAGGTCATCGAGGGGCTGCGCTGGAGCATTCCCGGCGACTGGGCCGAGGTGAACACCGACGGCACGCTGAAGCTGCTGGGCCGCGGCTCGGTCTGCATCAACACCGGCGGCGAGAAGGTCTTCCCCGAGGAGGTCGAAGAGGCGCTCAAGACCCACGCCGGCGTCCGCGACGCCGTGGTGGTGGGCGTGCCCGACCCGCGCTTCGGCGAGCGGATCTGCGCCGTGGTCGAGCCCGAAGCGGGCGCGCAGCTCACCCTGCCGGAGCTGTCCGACCATGTGCACGGCCAGCTCGCCGGCTACAAGGCCCCGCGCGAGCTGGTGCTGGTCGAGACCATCGGCCGCGCGCCCAACGGCAAGGTCGACTACAAGGCCATCAAGGAACGCGCGCTCTCGGCCCTGGGAACGCCGGCCTAGCGGGGGCGCGGCTCCTTCGACAGCCGGGTCATCAGGAGCGCCGCGCGCATGGCCTGGACGTCCAGGCTCTTCAGGTCCGCCGTCTCGCCAGGGGCGTGCGAGCCCTCGCCCGCCACCCCCAGCCCCACCAGGCCGTCGACGAAGGCGACGAAGGAGATGTCGCCGGCCCCGCGGCTGGCCGGGTCGCCCTGGGGCATCTCGGGCAGGTCCAGCGTGCGGTTCACCGCGTTCAGCCGGGCGAGAAGCGCCTTGTTGCCCTCGGTGGGCGCCATGGGCGGATAGCCGCTCTCGTCGAAGCTCAGCGTCGCCTCGGTCTTGGGCAGGTGGCGGGCGACGATGGCCTGCATCCTGGCCCGAACGCGGGCCTCCTGCTCGTTCGACAGCGTGCGGATGTCGCCCACCGCGATGGCCTCGGCGGGGATGATGTTGGACTTGCCGGTCGCCTGCCCGCCCGTCTCGCCGTCATTGATCGAGGCGCTCGCCCCGCCCAGCAGCAGGCCCACGTTGTAGGTCAGGTTCGGCTCGGGCAGTTCGCGCCGGAATTCGTCGAGGATGCGGGTCAGCTCATAGACCGCGCCGCAGCCCGGCCCTTCCATGCACACGCCGGACGAATGGCCCGAAGCCGCCCGGGCCTTCAGGGTCCAGCTGTTGGCCGAGCGCCGGGCGATGGCGCCGATGTCCCGCCCGGCGGCGTCCCGCGACAGCCCCTCGAAGTCCAGCGCCACGTCGCTGGCCTTGCCCGCCGCGATCAGGTCCCCGCGGCTGACGGACAGCGGGGTCCCCGCGCTCTCCTCGTCGCCGGTCAGCACGACGACGATGTCGGCGTCCTTCAGCGTCCCGGCGGCCTGCATGGCGCGGAGCGCGGCCACGATCACCACCATGCCGCCCTTGTCGTCGCCGACGCCCGGCCCCTCGGCGACCTCGCCGTCCCGCTTCCAGCCCTGGAAGGGACTGTCGGGCTCGAACACCGTGTCGAGATGACCGATCAGCAGCATCCGCTTGCCGCGCCCGTTCCCCTTGTGCTCGGCGATCAGGTGGCCAGCGCGACCGGCCCTTTCCATCGAGACCCAGCGGACGGAAAAGCCCAACGGCTCGAGCTCGGCCCGCATCATGCGGCCCACCTGCTCGACGCCTTGGAAGTTCATGGTGCCGGAGTTCACCTTCACGAGGTTCTCCAGCAGCTTCACGTTGCGCTCGTGCTCGGCCCGGACGGTCGCCACCATCCGCTTCTCGGCGAGATCGCGCGGCGCGGCCCAGGCCTGACCGGGGGCATGGCCGGCTGCAAGGGCGAACAGAAGCGCGCCTGCGGCGGCGCTGCGGAAGGGACTCATGTGCGAAGCTCCGGGACTCAGCCCGGCTGACTACGCAGGCTCCGGACGAATTCCACAAGGGCCGAGCGGGAGACGCCGCGCGGCAGGTCGGCGTAGGCCTTGAGCAGTTCCAGCGCGCCGGGCTCGGCTAGCAGGGTCGCCACCTCGTCGACGGCGCTGGAGGTGGGCGAAGCCTCGCCGAACATCTCGGCCACCGGCACGTTCAGGGTCTTGGCGATGCGGGTGAGCATCGAGGCGCTGACGCGGTTCGCGCCGCGCTCGTACTTCTGGATCTGCTGGAACGTCACGCCCGCGGCCTCCGCCAGGGCCTGTTGCGACAGGCCCTTCAGCTTGCGCAGCAGCCGGATACGTGCGCCCACCGCCACGTCCACGGGATCGGGAACCGCATCGGGTTTGCTGGCCATTGGCGCTCCGAAAGTCCTTGCGAGTCCGCTCTAACGCGCCCGGCTGGCCTGATCGTCCGTCGGCGGCGCCCAGTCCTCCTGGGAGGCGGGCCGGTCGGAGATGCAGTAGCAGGCCTCGGCGATGACGATGCCGACGGCGCGCCGCAGCGCGCCAACGGCGGGCGTCGCGCGTTCGAGCGCGATCAGCTCCTCTTCATACGGCGCGAGCAGCTCAACCAGGTTCTGGGCCAGTCTCCTGGCGTGCTCCGGATCGTGACTCATCGCGCCCCCTGTGCGGGCACCCTGAGGATTCGGCGCTGCGAATGCAAGCAGCCCCCGGTGGTGGCCGGGGGCCGCACACGTTGCGAGACGGGAATGGTCAGTTCGCGGCGATCCCGCGGAATGCGGCGAGAGCCTGTCCTGTGACCTGGTCCATGTTGCAGTAGCGGTAGGTGACGAGGCGTCCGACGAAGTGGACGTCGGGGTATCGAGGGCGAGGGCCTCGTCGGGGTGGTTGATGACCGCCACGGGCTGGGCCCATTCCCGGTCCAGGGTTTCGTGGCGGAACCTCAGGCTGCGGTAGGGCAGCTTGCCGAAGCGGTGGTCGAAGTATTCGTCGATGGGGCCGGTGAAGACCAGCCGCTCGAAGACCGCCTCGTCGCGCACGTCCTCGAACTCCACGCCGAGCTCCAGGGAAAGCCGCGGCTGGTCCAGCATGTTCTCGAAAATCGCGGTGTAGCCCTGGGCCGGCATGGCCTGGAACCGGTCGGTGAAGTAGCGGTCGTCGGTGTCGGTGCGGGTGGGCGCCCGCCTTGGTCCAGTCGGGCTCTTCCCAGAAGATCACCTTCCTGCCCCCCGCGCGAAGCGGGTCATCAGGTGCTGGGGCCGCTGGAAGACGAAATCCCATCGCAGATGGGAGACGCAGATCAGGGGCTCTCGACCCTTGGAATACAGTCCGGCGTGGGATGGAAACGGCGCTGACGGAACCCAAGGCGTTTTCAAGGGCGCATTCCTTTGACCTGGAGTCACACGAAGCCCCGAGACTACACTCCAGACGTCAGAAATGGTTCCGCTTCGTTTCTGATTTCAGAAACAGGTTTTCATTAATCAACGTATATATTGGACGATCAATTTAAGAACGACTTAAGTCTGAAAGCCGACTTTCAACCAATCGTCTTCTTTGGCCTGTTGGACGCCCTGCGGCCGGAACCATAGGCGGGCCGGGTCTCCCACCTCAGCGCGTCGGCGACGATGCGATCCAGCGACGAACACTGAGGCGTCCAGCCCAGCAGCTCGCGGGCCCGCGAAACGTCGGCCACCAGGCTGGGGGGGTCGCCCGCCCGACGGGCGCCGATGCTGTGGGGCACTGGCGCGCCGATCGCCCGGCCCACGGCGTCCACGACCTCGCGCACCGAGCGGCCCTGCCCCGTGCCGACGTTCACCGCCTCGAAGACGCCGGCGGGCAGTTCCACCTCGAGGGCGGCCACGTGGGCGGCGGCGAGGTCGTTCACGTGGATGTAGTCGCGAAGGCAGGTGCCGTCGGGGGTGTCGAAGTCGTCGCCGAACACGGTCAGCGGCTTGCCCGCGCCGAGACCGGCGGCGATGGCCAGCGGGATCAGGTGGGTCTCGGGCTCATGGGCCTCGCCGATCAGGCCCGACGGATCGGCGCCGGCGGCGTTGAAGTAGCGCAGCGCCACCGCCGTCAGCCCATAGGCCCGGCACTGGGCCCCGATCATCCATTCACAGGCGAGCTTGGTGTCGCCGTAGGGGCTGGCCGGCGTCTTGGCGGCCGCCTCCGGGATGGTCTCGAGCCCGCCCCGGCCGCCCTGTCCGTAGACCGCCGCGCTGGACGAGAACACCAGCCGGCCCACGCCGCGCTCGCGCATGGCGGTGATCAGGCTGACCGTGCCGCCGACGTTGATCTCCCAAAAGAGGTCGGGCTCGGCCACCGAGCGGCCCACCTCGATCAGACCCGCGAAGTGGATCACCGCCTTGACGCCGTGCTCCGCCAGGGCCTCGGAGAGCGCCCGCGTGTCGCGGATGTCGCCGTGCACGAAGGCGCCCCAGCGCACAGCCTCGCGGAAGCCGGAGCTGAGGCTGTCGAACACCACCGGGAAGAAGCCCCGTTCGCTCAACGCCTTGGCCGTGTGCGCACCGATGTAGCCGGCCCCGCCCGTCACCAGGACGGCGGGCTTCGATCCCCGATCCATGGCCGCGATCATTCACCGCCCGCGCCGCCAGTTCCAGCGCCCGCCGCGGCTTCTGGAACGAATTCGCCCAACGGCGGCTTAAAGCCGGCGGTTGTGACGGGAAAGCCAGGTTGATGCGGAACCTCGAACCGTGGGGCGGTCACGAGTGCGCCGTGAACCGGGCAGGCTCCGCCTTCCACGACCAGACCGTCCTTTCCAGCCACCACGACCGCCCGAAGACCTGGACCGGTTCGCCGCCCTCCACGGCCTCTGGAATCCCCACGGTGGGCTTCACCTGGTGCTCGCTCACCGACCAGGTCGACTGGGACGTGGGCTTGCGCGAACAGAACAACCGGGTGCATCCCGTAGGCCTGTACGACCTGAACCGCGAGATCCGGCCCGTGGGGCTCTCCTACAAGCAGCTCATCCAGGACTGGCGTGAGGTGCTGCCCACCCAAAGCATCTGCCTGACCGCGCCCGTCGCGCCGCCCGGCGAATACGGCGAGCCCGTGGCCGAGCGCCGGCGGAGCGACGCCCGCCACCTGCGCGACGCCGAGCTCAGCGGCGAGACGGGCTAGGATCGCCATGGGAGACATGCCGCAGATCGGCGGAGCGCCGGTCGTCACGCTCAAGGCCGACGCGCCGCCGGGCAGGTCCGGCTTCGTGGAGGCGACCATCCTGCCCGGCCGCGGCATGATGCTGCTGCAGGCCAGGGTCCGACGGCCTCCGGGCGACATCCTCGACGCGCTCTTCGCCCCTCCGGTCGAGGAGGCCGCGCGGCGCCTGGACGGCGGTCCGGACGACTTCGCCGGCAACCAGGCCTTCCTGTTCGGCGGCGCGATCCTGGCCCCGTTCGCCAACCGCATCCGCGGGCGGCCCCTGCGCGAGACGCGCGAGATCGAGGCGCACGTCGACGGCCGCCGGGTCCGCCTCCCCCGCAACTGGGGCGGCAAGGCGCCCGGCGCCGAGGAATACGCCATGCACGGCCTGATCCTCGACGCCGCCGTACCCTTCGAGCAGCCCGGGCCCGAACGGGTCACCGGCCGTCTCGAAGCCGGCGACTTCGGCGGCCGCTGGCCCTCGCAGACGGAACTGGCTTTCGACTGGCGGCTGAACGACGGCGCGCTCTCGCTGCGGATCGAGGCCGTCAACGTCGGCGCCGAGGTCCTGCCCATGGGGATCGGCTGGCACCCCTATTTCGCCCTGCCCAGCGGCGACCGCCGGCAGGCGCGGCTGCGCCTGGCCGCCGCCCTCCGGGCCGAGGTCAACGACTATGACGAGGTGCTGCCCACCGGGCGCCTGCAACGGACCCGGGGCTCGGTCTACGACTTCGGCGGCGAGACCGGCGCGGCCCTGGGCGATCTCCACATCGACGACTGCTTCACCGGCCTGCGCCGCGAGGGCGGACGGGCGAGCGTCGAGGTGCATGATCCGGCAGGCGGACTGGGCTTCCGGATCGACACGCCCAGCCCCGCGGTGAAGGCCGTGCAGGTCTTCGCGCCGCCGGACCGGCCCTTCGTCGCGCTGGAGCCCCAGTTCAACCTCGCCGACCCTTTCGGCGAGGTCTGGCCCGCGGAGGTGGACACCGGCATGGCGCGCCTGCCGCCGGGCGGGCGAACGTCCTATGAGGTGCGGCTATGCGCCTTGGCCGTCGGAACCTGATCGCGCCCGTCGCCATTACAGGGCGGCATGAGCCATGCACAGAAGAGTGATCCGGATAAATCCACCTGCGAAGTCATAGACTTCGGCGAAGCTCTTATCGACGCCTGTCCCGCGGGCGAGCGCGAAGAGCTCATGACCGAGGCGAAGATCCTGGCGCAGGCCTTCGCCTCGGATGCGGGCGGAGAGGTCCTGGAGGAGATGGCCGAGGCCCTGTCGACAGGGGGCCGTGACGCCGAGATGGACCGCGTTCATGCGCGCAAGCTGGCCGCCGCCCTCCGTCGCCTGGCCAGGGAGGCCCGGTGACTATTCCGCGGCCGCCGATTCCCGGCTGCGCTTGCGCCGGCGGGGGCCGTCCAGCAGCTTGCGGAGCATCGAGGCCATGACCGCGGTCTCGTAGGGCTTGTCCAGCAGCGGGAACTCCGCGCCGTCCAGGACCTGGCTTTCGCCCACGAACCCCGAGGTCAGGAGCACCTTGAGCCCGGGCCTAAGCTCGCGGGCGGTGCGCGCCAGGCTGACCCCGCTGACGCCGCCCGGCATGACCACGTCGGTGAAGAGGAGGTCGATGGCCGCGTCCGACTGGATGACTTCCAGCGCCTCGGCGGCGTTGGTGGCGGAGGTCACCCGGTAGCCGAGGCCGGTCAGCACATCGAGGGTGAGCGCCAGGACCGTGGCGTCGTCCTCCACCAGCAGGATACGCTCCTTGCCGCCGACCGCCGCGCTCGGGCGCTCCACGGCGCGCGCCTGGGCCCGTCCCCGGCTGGCCGGCAGGAGCAGGCGGAAGGCCGTGCCCGCCCCGGGCTCGCTCTCCACATGCACCTCGCCGTCCGATTGGCGCACGAAGCCGTAGACCTGCGAGAGGCCCAGCCCCGACCCCTTGCCCACCTCCTTGGTGGTGAAGAAGGGCTCGAACACCCGCTCCCGCACCTCGGGACTCATGCCGACGCCGGTGTCGCGGACCTCAATCGAGACGAAGCCCCGCCCCTGTTCCGCCGGCAGACGTCGACTCCGGACCGTCAGCCGCCCGCCCTCGGGCATGGCGTCGCGGGCGTTGACCGCCAGGTTGAGCAGCGCTGTCTCGAGCTGGGTCGGATCGACGTGGGTGTTCAGGGCCTCGCCCTCGAGATCGAGATCGAGAGTGACCGCCTCGCCCACCGCTTGGCGCATGAGGGGTGCGAAGTCGCGGATCAGCGCGTTGACGTCCAGGACCACGGGCGACAGGTGCTGCCGGCGCGAGAAGGCCAGGAGCTGGCGGGTCAGGTCGCGCCCCCGCTCTGCGGCCTGGCGAATGGCGTCGATCCGCCGCGCGCGGCGGGCCTCCTCCTCCTGCCTGCGGGCCAACATGTCGATGTTGCCGAGCACCACCGTCAGGAGGTTGTTGAAATCGTGGGCCACGCCGCCGGTGAGCTGGCCCACGGCCTCCATCTTGCGGGCCTGGGCGAGCTGTTCCTCCAGGCTTCGGCGGTCGGTGGCGTCGAGGATGACGCCGAAGATTTCGCGCGCCTCACCGCTGTCGCTGGGCGCGAGCACGCCCTGGTCGTGCAGGACCCGGTACTGGCCGTCGGCGCAGAGCCAGCGGAATTCGCAGGAGTAGCGGCCGATCTTCACGGCGCGGTCCATCGCCTGGACCACGCGCTCCAGGTCGTCGGGGTGGATGCGGCTGGAGCCGAACTCCGCCTCCTCCACGAAGCGGCTGGCCGGGAAGCCCGTGATATCCACCACCGATTCCGACACGAACTGCGGCGCGTAGGGCGGCTCGACGCTGCGCGAGGTGAAGACGATGGGCAGGGACTTCAGGATCGCTTCCTGGCGCGCCTCGGCCCGGCGCAGCGCCCGGACCGTCTGCTCCTTCTCGGCCTTCACCCGCGTATGCTCGTCCAGCAGCCACTGCTTGTAGGCCGACTGGCGGTTGGCCTCCTGGGTCTTGAGGTAGAGGTCCACGAAGACCTTGGTCTTGGCCTTCAGGATGAAGGGGTCCACCGGCTTGAAGACCACGTCCACCGCTCCGGCCGAGTAGGCCTGGAAGATGTGTGCCTCGTCCCGGAAGATGGCCGTCAGGAAGACGATCGGGGTGTCGGCCGTCCGCTTGCGCGACCGGATCAACTCGGCCGTCTCGTAGCCGTCCATGCCCGGCATGTGCAGGTCGAGCAGGATCAGCGCGAACTCCTCTGTGAGCAGGCGCTTCAGCGCCTCCTCGCCCGAGCGGGCCACCACCAGCTCATGGCCGAGCTCCTCCAGCGCCTGCACGGCGGCGAACGCGTTCCGCTCGTCGTCGTCGACGACTAGAATGCGGGCCTTGAGCGGCGCGTCGAGATCGGGCGGAGCCGAGGGCTCCGCCTGCCACGGGCGTCCCGAACTGCCGGCGCGGACGGCCTGGGTCACATCAACTCGCCTGCGGCAGGAGGGGCGCGACGGTGTCGCTGGCCAGCTTCAGCGCGTCGGCCCGCTGGATGGAGACCCGCAGCACCGAGATGAGGTGATCGATGTCCACCGGCTTGGACACATAGTCCGAGGCCCCGGCCTGGATGCACTTCTGCCGGTCGCCCTTCATGGCCTTCGCCGTGACGGCCACGATCGGCAGGTCGCCCATGTCCGCCCGGGCGCGGATCTCCCGGATGGTCTCGTAGCCGTCCATGTCCGGCATCATGATATCGACCAGCACCACGTCGACGTCGCCGCCCACGTCGAGGGCCTCCAGCCCGGCCCGGCCGCTCTCGGCGTAGCTCAGCTCGATGCCGTACTCCTCCAGCGCCGAGGCCAGCGAGAAGATGTTGCGGATGTCGTCGTCGATCACGAGCACCTTGCGACCGGTAAGCACCGCGTCGTCGTGCTTGCTCTGGATCAGCTTGGCCTTGGCCGGCGGCGGCAGCTTGTCCACCGGGGCGTGCAGCAGCAGGCTCGCCTGGTCGACGAGCTGGTCCTGGGTTCGCGCCAGGCGGGCCAGACCGCCGAAGACCGCCAGGCGCAGGCGACGGTCGTCCTCGGGATCGAGTTCGATCGGCGCATACACCACCACCGGCGTGCAGCGGCCTTCGGCCTGCCGGAGCTGGTCGACGAGCTGCGCCGCCGGGACCGCGCTGCTCTCCACCACCACCGCGTCCGGACGCTCGGCGGGTTGGCGCGCGGCGACGCCGGCGAAGTCCTCGACGATCTCCACCTCGGCGAAGCACTGGCGCAGGGTCTCGGCGGCCTCGCCCTCACCGCCCACCAGGGCGATGCGCCGGTCGGACTTGTCGACGAAGCTCCTCACGCCCTGCAGGGTCGAGACCACAACCTCGCGCTCCACCGGCTTGTGCGTGAACCCGAAGGCTCCCATCGACAGGCCCAGGCCCTTCTGGTCGTCGGCCGAGATGACGTGCACCGGAATGTGCCGGGTCTCGGGCATCCGCTTGAGGAGATCGAGAAGGGCCAGGCCGTCCATGTCCGGCAGGCCGAGGTCGAGCATGATGGCGTCCGGCCCGAAGCGCCGGGCGAGCGACGGCGCTGCTCCGCCCTCGCCCGTGACCACCCCCTTGAAGCCGGCGTCGTGGACGAGGTTGAGCAGGATCGAGGCGAAACGCGGATCGTCCTCGACGATCAGCACCACGGGATCGCCCGCGCTGATGCCGTCCCGATCGTCGGCCACCGCCTCGGTCGGCTCGTCCGAGAAGGACGAGGACAGCATCATCGCCCGCGGGGGCTGGGCCCCGCCGAGCGACCGCGTCGCGGCCGGCGCCTGGGCTGGACTGAAGTTCAGCGGCAGGTAGAGCGTGAAGGTCGAGCCCTTGCCGGGCTTGGACTCAACCTTCAGCTCGCCGCCCAGCAGGCGGGTGATCTCGCGGCTGATCGACAGGCCGAGGCCCGTGCCGCCGTACTTGCGGCTGGTGGTGCCGTCGGCCTGCTGGAAGGCCTCGAAGATGATCCGCTGCTTGTCCTCGGGGATGCCGATGCCGGTGTCCTCGACCTGGAACGCCAGGACCTGGCCGGCCGTGTTGAGGTGGTCGTTCGCCGGGCTCCAGCCGCCGTGCGCCCGGGCGACCTTCAGCTTCACGTGGCCCTTCTCGGTGAACTTGAAGGCGTTCGACAGCAGGTTCTTGATGATCTGCTGCAAGCGCTTGTCGTCGGTGTACATCGAGCGCGGCAGCGCGCCGTCCAGCTCCACCTGGAAGTCCAGCTTCTTGTCGGCGGCGATCTGGGCGAACGTCCGGTCGACCTGGTCCTTGAGGCTGGCGAACGACATCTCGCCGATGTCCAGGGTGACGGTGCCGGACTCGATCTTCGACAGGTCGAGGATGTCGTTGATCAGGCCCAGCAGGTCGGCGCCCGCGTCGTGGATGTTGCGGGCGAACTCCACCTGCTTGTCCGACAGGTTGCCCTGGGCGTTGTCCGCCAGCAGCTTCGAGAGGATCAGCAGCGAATTGAGCGGCGTCCTGAGTTCGTGGCTCATGTTGGCCAGGAACTCCGACTTGTACTTCGACGTCAGGGCGAGCTGCTCGGCCTTCTCCTCCAGAGCCAGCTTGGCCTGCTCGACCTCGCGGTTCTTGGCTTCAACCTGCTGGTTCTGGATCGACAGCAGGTGCGCCTTCTCCTGAAGCTCGGCGTTGGTCTGCTGCAGCTCCTCCTGCTTGGTGCGCAGCAGCTCCTCGGACTGACGGAGCGAGGCGGCCTGCTGCTCCAGCCGGTCGTTGGTCTTCTTCAGTTCCTCCTGCTGGGCCTGGAGCTCGGAGGTCAGGAGCTGCGACTGCTTCAGCAGGCCTTCCGTGCGCATGTTCGCGGCGATGGTGTTCAGCACGATGCCGATGGATTCCATCAGCTGGTCGAGGAAGGCCATCTGGGTCTCGTTGAACTGGCCGAAGGTGGCGAGCTCGATGACCGCCTTCACCTCGCCCTCGAACAGGGCCGGCAGCACGATGATGTTCGCGGGCGCCGCCTCGCCCAGGCCGGAGGAAACCTGCACGTAGTCCTTCGGCACGTTGGTCAGCAGGATCCGCGACTTCTCGTAGGCGCACTGGCCGATCAGGCCTTCGCGGAGCTTGAACTGGTTGGCCAGGCGCTTGCGGTTGTTGAAGGCGTAGGAGGCCGCCAGGTTCAGCACCGTCTGGCCCTCGTCGTCGCGGCCGGTGACGTAGAACACCGCGTGCTGGGCGTTGATCAGCGGGGCCAGTTCCGAGAGCACCAGGTTCGACACCGTCGAGAGGTCGCGCTCGCCCTGCAGCATCCGCGTGAACCGGGCGAGGTTGGTCTTCAGCCAGTCCTGCTCCGTGTTCTTGAGCGTCTGTTCCCGCAGGTTGCGGATCATCTCGTTGATGTTGTTCTTCAGCTCCTCCACCTCGCCCGAGGCCTCGACGGTGATCGAGCGCGTCAGGTCGCCCTTGGTCACGGCGGTGGACACCTCGGCGATGGCGCGCACCTGGGTGGTCAGGTTGGCGGCCAGCTCGTTCACGTTGTCGGTCAGGTCGCGCCACAGGCCGGCGGCGCCGGGCACCCGGGCCTGACCGCCCAACTTGCCTTCGATCCCCACCTCGCGGGCCACGTTGGTCACCTGGTCGGCGAAGGTGGCCAGGGTCTCGATCATGCCGTTGATGGTGTCGGCCAGCGCCGCGATCTCGCCCTTGGCGTCGAGCGTGAGCTTGCGCTTCAGGTCGCCGTTGGCCACCGCGGTCACCACGTCGGCGATGTTGCGTACCTGGCCGGTCAGATTGCCGGCCATCATGTTCACGTTGTCGGTGAGGTCTTTCCAGGTGCCGGCGACGCCCGGAACCTGGGCCTGGCCGCCCAGCTTGCCCTCGGTGCCCACCTCGCGGGCCACCCGGGTCACTTCCGAGGCGAAGGCGTTCAGCTGGTCCACCATGATGTTGATGGTGTTCTTCAGCTCCAGGATCTCGCCGCGCACGTCCACGGTGATCTTCTTGGAAAGGTCGCCGCGCGCCACGGCGGTCGTCACCTCGGCGATATTGCGCACCTGGCCGGTCAGGTTGCCGGCCATGAGGTTCACGTTGTCGGTCAGCTCCTTCCAGGTGCCGGCGACGCCCTTCACCTGGGCCTGGCCGCCCAGCTTGCCCTCGGTGCCCACCTCGCGCG
>NZ_JBKBRO010000004.1:162691-170735 GCF_046463815.1 Phenylobacterium sp.
CCGGCGACGCCCTTCACCTGGGCCTGGCCGCCCAGCTTGCCCTCGGTGCCCACCTCGCGCGCCACCCGGGTCACTTCCGACGAGAACGAGTTGAGCTGGTCCACCATGGTGTTGATGGTGTTCTTCAGCTCCAGGATCTCGCCGCGCACGTCCACGGTGATCTTCTTGGAAAGGTCGCCGTTGGCCACGGCGGTCGTCACCTCGGCGATGTTGCGCACCTGGCCGGTCAGGTTGGCGGCCATCAGGTTCACGTTGTCGGTCAGGTCCTTCCAGGCCCCGCCGACGCCCTTCACCTGGGCCTGGCCGCCGAGCTTGCCTTCCGTACCCACCTCGCGGGCCACCCGGGTCACTTCCGAGGCGAAGGCGTTGAGCTGGTCCACCAGGGTGTTGATGGTGTTCTTCAGCTCCAGGATCTCGCCCTTCACGTCTACGGTGATCTTCTTCGAAAGGTCCCCGTTGGCGATGGCCGTCGTCACCTCGGCGATGTTGCGCACCTGGCCGGTCAGGTTGGCGGCCATGAAGTTCACGTTGTCGGTCAGGTCCTTCCAGGCCCCCGTCACGCCCTCCACGCGCGCCTGGCCGCCCAGCTTGCCTTCCGTACCCACCTCGCGGGCCACGCGGGTCACTTCCGACGAGAAGGCGTTGAGCTGGTCCACCATGGTGTTGATGGTGTTCTTCAGCTCCAGGATCTCGCCCCGGACCTCCACGGTGATCTTCTTGGAAAGGTCGCCGCGCGCCACGGCCGTCGTGACGTCGGCGATGTTGCGGACCTGGCCGGTCAGGTTGGCGGCCATCAGGTTCACGTTGTCGGTCAGGTCCTTCCAGGCCCCCGTCACGCCCTTCACCTGGGCCTGACCGCCCAGCTTGCCCTCGGTGCCCACCTCGCGGGCCACCCGCGTCACTTCCGACGCGAAGGCGTTGAGCTGGTCCACCATCGTGTTGATGGTGGTCTTCAGCTCGAGGATCTCGCCCTTCACGTCCACGGTGATCTTGCGGCTGAGGTCGCCGTTGGCCACCGCGGTGGTCACCTCGGCGATGTTCCGCACCTGGCCGGTCAGGTTCGCGGCCATGAAGTTCACGTTGTCGGTCAGGTCCTTCCAGGCGCCCGTCACGCCCTTCACCTGGGCCTGACCGCCCAGCTTGCCCTCGGTGCCCACCTCGCGCGCCACCCGGGTCACTTCCGAGGCGAACGAGCCCAGCTGGCCCACCATGGTGTTCACGACCTTGCCGATGCGCAGGAACTCGCCGCGCAGCGGCCGCTCCTCGTTCTCGAGGTCCATGGTCTGGGAGAGGTCGCCCTTGGCGACGGCGCCGATCACCCGGGCCATCTCGGCGGTAGGGTGGATCATGTCGGTGATCAGGGTGTTCACCGCGTCCACGCTTGCGGCCCAGGACCCCTGCGCTCCGGGCAGTTTGGCGCGGTGGCTGATCTTGCCCTGACGGCCGACCGTATCGCCCAGCCGTTCGAACTCCTTGGTCATGCGGTCGTTGAGCTCGACCACGTCGTTGAAGGCTTCGGCCAGCTCGCCGGCGACGCCCGAAAGCCCGCGCGACAGACGCACCGAGAAGTCGCCGCGCCGAAACGCCCGAAGCGCCGCCAGCAGCTCGGCGGTATCGATATCCGGCCTGGCGTTCGACCGGGCGCGGGCCGGCTTCGCGGTCCTTTCGGCGTTCGACATGGTTCCCCCGAGGGCATGCGGTTGCTGCATGGGGGGATACGCCGCTGCGCCAGCCCTGCCCGGCGCAGGGTCACACCCCGCCCTTCAAGGGAAACGGAGGGTCGCAGCCAGAGGTTCCAACTTGGCTGCGGAAAAATCCTCGGGGAGCCCAGAGGACCGACGCAGCCTGAGGCACGGCCCGGCCGGCTGGCGGGCGGGCGGGCGGGCGCCGCGAAGCTCGGCGGCGGTATGCCCTGCATGCGTCCTGTTCAGCCCGAGATCGGACCAAAAAAAAGCCGCGCCGGTGAGGGCGCGGCAGTCAAAGGGAGGAAACGCCCAAAAGGGCAAGACCGTTATGGCCTTTTGCTGCACTGCACGCAAGTCACAATTTCATGTCGGCGTGAAATGTTGCGTTACTCGACCCAGTCGCGGCGCAGGCCCTGGGCCGCCAGGGTGAACAGGGCGGCCGCGACGACATAGAAGCCCAGGCCGGAATAGATAGCGTATCTAAGGGCTTCCGCCCCGAAACGAGGGGTCAGGGCGTCGGAGACGGCGCCGAAGAACCAGGTGCCCAGACCCAGGCCGATCAGGTTGTTCACGAACAGGAAGCAGGCCGAGGCGACCGAGCGCTGGCTGGCCGGAACCAGATGCTGCACCGCAGTAATTACCGGCCCCAGCCACACCAGGTTGAGCCCCGTCGGGATGAGGAAGAGGACGAAGGCCAGGACCAGCGACTTGGCCTGGATGGCCAGCAGGAAGCACGGCAGGGCGATCAGGAAGGCGACGGCCGGCACGAGCAGGTAGTAGGCGGGCTTGGCCTTGCCCAGGCGGTCGCCCAGCCAGCCGCCGAGCCAGACGCCCGCCACCCCGCCGACCAGCGTCATCGCGCCCAGGAACACCGAGCGGTCCACGAGGCTCATGCCCAGGCTGCGCTCGAAGAACGACGGCAGCCAGAAGGCGACGCCGTAGCCGCAGACCGACGAAGCCGCGGCCCCGAGCGAGATCAGCCAGAAGGCGGGCTTGGCGAGCAGGACGGCCAGCCCGCCGGCCGAGGCGGGCGCCGGAGCCCGCACGACCGGAGCCTGGGCGGCCGACGCGCTGTCCATGCCGCCGCGGGGCGGCTCCTTGACGACCAGGCGGAAGATCGGCGCCAGCGCCACGCCGGCCAGGCCCACCGCAACGAACGCGGCCCGCCAGTCGATGGCGTGGGCGATCAGGCCGCCGAACAGGATGCCGAGCGCCGAGCCCACCGGGATGCCGAAGGAATAGGCGGCCAGCGCCCTCGCCCGCTGCTCCTTGGGGAAGTAGTCGCTGATCAGGGAGTAGGCCGGCGCCACGCCGCCGGCCTCGCCGACGCCCACGCCCATGCGGCACAGGAAGAGCTGCCAGAAGCCGCCGGCCAGGCCGCAGAGCGCGGTGAAGCCGCTCCACAGCGCCAGCGCCCCGGTCATGATCCAGGTGCGGCTCCAGCGGTCGGCCAGCCAGGCGATCGGGATGCCGAGGCCGGTGTAGAACAGCGCGAAGGCCAGCCCGCCCATGAGGCCGAGCTGGCTGTCGGTGAGCCCCAGCTCCTGCTTGATCGGCCCGGCGAGGATCCCGAGGATCTGCCGGTCCAGGAAGTTGAAGGTGTAGGCGAGGATCAGGATCGACAGCACGACGATCCGGTAGCCGCCGGCGCGCTGGGCCATGGGAACTCCGAGGAATCAGAAACGCCCGGCTCCTTAGGAGCCGGGCGTCCGTAGGTACTAGAACTTCGCTTCGAGCGAGAGCGTCACGGTTCGCGGCGGGCCGTAGTAGGCCGTCACCGAGTTGCCGAACAGCACGCCCGCCGACTGCGGGAAGTTATAGCCGCCGACGCGGTAGCGCTCGTCGGTCAGGTTCTTGCCGTGCAGGCCCACGCGGTACTTGTCGTCCGCCGAGGTCCACACCACGCTCGCGTCCGCCAGCCAGTAGCCGTCCTGATCGAGGATCGAGGGCACCTCGAACATGTGGAACGACGAACGGTACGACGCCGACGGGATGAAGGCGATCGAGCCGTGATCGCCCAGGTCGTGGGTGTAGGTGAAGCCGACCGAGCCGTTCCACTTCGGCGTGTTCTGGAACACCCGGCTGTCGGCGAAGTCACGCACCACCGGCGGCGTCGCGGTCAGGTCGAGCGCGCGGTACTCGTCGAACTCGGCCTTGATGTAGCCCAGCGAGAAGTTCGCGGTCAGCGCATCGGCCAGCTTGGCCACGCCTTCCAGTTCGACGCCGTACATGTGCGACTTGCCGACGTTCAGCACCTGCGAGGCGATCGAGGCGCCCACCGGGGTTTGCAGGGTGACCTGCTGGTCCTTGTACTTGGCGTAGAACACGGCCGAATTCAGGGTCAGGCGACGGTCGAAGAAGTATCCCTTCAGGCCGCCTTCGTAGCTCTCGACCTTCTCGGGCTGGTAGCCGTCGACCGAGGTGGGGGTCAGGATCGCGTCGGCGCGCATGTCGAAGCCGCCCGACTTGAAGCCCTGGCTGTACGAGACATAGCCCGTGAGATCCGGGTTGAACTCGTAGCGGGCGCTGACCCGCGGCGTGAACTTCTCGTAGGTGTCCGAGTTCGTGAAGTTCGACCGCACCAGGCCCGGGACGGCGGTGGCGTTGCCGAACAGCGGGCTCTTCAGGCCGGTGAAGTTCTGGCGATACACTTGGCCGGTCTTCTCGTCGCGGGTGTAGCGGCCGCCCACCGAGACCGAGAGCTGGTCGGTCACGTCGTAGCTGACGTCGGCGAAGGCCGAGTAGCTCTCGGTATCCACGTGGCCCGCCGTCGCGATGGTCAGGTTGGCCTGGCCCACCACGGTGTCGAAGGCGCCCGCGGCCGTGGCGTTCAGGTAGTAGAGGCCGAACACGCCCTGCACCCGCTCGCCCGTGTAGAGGAGTTGCAGCTCCTGGGTGAACTGGTGATCGTTGTAGCGGGCCGGGATGTCCAGCAGCGCCGCCGGCAGGGTGTCGAAGTCGATCGTGCCCTCGGTTTCGCCGGCGCGGTAGGCGCTGATCGACTTGAAGGTCAGGGTGTCGCTGACGTTCCACTCGCCCAGGAAGGAGACGCCGCGCGCTTCCACGCGGTTGTGGTCGCCCGAGCCGGCCTTGGTGTCGTACTCGTCGTCCAGCACCTCGCCACCCGGGATCGGCTGGCCCAGCACGTTCAGCGCCGGAACCTCGCGGTGGCCGTGGCGCGGGTTGGAGCGGTCGGTGACGACGTCGCCGGCCAGGCGGAAGAAAAGGTTGTCCGTCGGCGTGAACTCGAGCGTCGCGCGCGCGGCCGAGACGTCCTTGTTGTAGTGCTCGGCGCCGGTGGTCAGGTTCTTGCCGAAGCCGTCGCGGTTGAAGCTGGCCCAGGTGAGGCCCACGCCCACCATGTCGTTAAGCCGCGCCTTGGCGGAGGCGACCACGTCGCGCTGGTCGTACGAGCCGACCTGGCCCTTCAGCTTCAGTTCAGGCTCGCCCTCGATCTTGGCGGTGACGTACTTGATGGCGCCGCCGATGGTGTTGCGGCCGTAGAGCGTGCCCTGGGGCCCGCGCAGGACTTCCACCCGTTCGATGTCGAAGATGTCGAGCACCGCGCCCTGCGGGCGGGCGATGTAGACGTCGTCGATGTAGAGGCCGACGCCGGGCTCGAAGCCCCACAGCGGGTCCTGCTGGCCGACCCCGCGGATGAACGAGATCAGGGTCGAGTTGGAGCCCCGGGCGACCTGCACGGTCGTGTTGGGGGTCGATTGCTGAAGGGTGGTGATGTCCACCGCGCCGGTCGCCGCCAGCCGCTCGCCCGAGATGGCGCTGACGGCCACGGGCACGTCCTTCAGGGTTTCCTCACGCCGGCGGGCGGTGACCACCAGTTCCTCGACGACGCCGGGTTCCTCGGCGGTCTGGGCATAGGCGAGCGCCGGAACGGCGGACCAGGCGGCGCCCGCGAACAGGGCCGCCTTCATCAAGGCTTTCATCTGCATCCTCCCGATGGCGCCGCTTCCAGCCCCCCTTGGACCTGGCCGACGCCTGGAAATTTCACCGACAGGCGAATTAGCCGAAGCATTGAGTGATCCGCGCCCGGAGCGCCAGCGTCCGACGGGCGCCGCCTGTCGGTTTTTTGATCAGGTGATGAAATTCCGCCACAGTGAAGCCGGTCGGCGGCTTCACGGATGGCGGCGGACGACCTCGGCGATTCCCGCCGCGCAGTAGGCGTAGAGGCGCGCCCGCACCGCTTCGAGGTCCGTGGAGCGGCAAAGCCCGTCCGAAAGCTGGTCGATGCGCCCCGTCTCCGAGAGCGCCAGCATCATGGAGCCGGTCAGGAACTGGTAGCACCAGTAGAGGTCGCGGATCTCCGCCTCGGGCAGGGCCTCCTTCAGCGTGCCGATCAGCTTGTGGACCACCGGATCGAAGAAGCGGTGCATGGTCTCGCCGCCCCAGGCCGGCGTGTTGTTCACCAGGGCGACCAGGCGGAAGTAGTTCTTCCAGCCCTCGTCGTTGGTCATCGACAGCTCGACCAGCGGGCCGATGAACGCCTCGATGATCCCCTCGACCTCAAGCTGCCCGCCGTGGCTGGCCTTGTAGGCGCGCATGGCGTCGAGACGCGCGGTGTTCAGGATCTCGGCCCGGCGGGCGAAGACGCTGTCGAACAGCTCGCGCTTGGCGCCGAAATAGTAGTGGATCAGGGCGGTGTCGACGCCGGCCTCGGACGCCACCTGCCGGACGGTGACGCCGTAGAAGCCGTGCCGCGAGAACAGCGCCTCGGCCGCGTCGAGGATCGATTCGCGAAGGTCAGGCCCCTGCCCCTTCGGCCGCCGCCCCCTCGCCGTACCGCCCGATCGTCCGTCTGCCCGCGCCATGCGTCCCCCGCTGAGGCTCCGTCCGCCGCTAGGTCCCGCGGCGCTTCCGGTCAAGCCCGGCCCGCGTAACGGGGTTCGCCGCATTGACATGGCGCGGCCCGCGCCCATGCTCGCCGAAAAGACGGGGGAAACGCAAAACATGTCGGCTGCAACGAGGCCCGCGGGCGAGCGTCATCTGTCGATCGACGCCGTGCGCGGCCTGGCCGTGCTGGGCATCCTGCTGATGAACATCGTGGGCATGGGCCTGCCATCGTTCGCCTACGTCGATCCGACCTACGCGGGCGGCTCGCAGGGCGCCGATCTCTGGACCTGGGCCGTCAACAACGTGCTTACCGACGGCAAGATGCGGGCGCTCTTCACCATGCTGTTCGGGGCCAGCGCCGTGCTGATCGCAGAGCGGGCCGAGGGGGGCGGGCTGGGGCCGGTCCAGACCCACTACCGGCGCCTCTTCTGGCTGCTGCTGTTCGGCGTCGCCCACGCCCTTTTCGCCTGGTACGGCGACGTGCTGACGCTCTACGCCATCGCGGGCGTCGTCATCTTCCCGTTCCGCAGACTGTCGCCCAAGGTCCAGATCGGGATCGGCGTCGCGATCCTGGCGCTGCTGCTGACCAAGAACGTCTGGCAGTCGGGCGAACTCGAGGCCCTGCGCGCCGCGGCCGCCGCGCCCGGCGCGCCCGCCGACGTCGTCCAGGCCTGGAAGGAAGCCTCGATGATGGTGCAGATGCCGCCCGAGGCGAAGGCGGCCGAGATCGCGCTGTTCCAGGGCGGCTTCCTGGACGCGCTCCAGGCGCGGGCGAACATGCTGCCCCTCTTCTACCTGATCCTCTTCCCGACCGAGATGCTGCCCGAGGCGATCGGCCAGATGTTCGTCGGCATGGCGCTCTTCCGGCTGGGCTTCTTCACCCTCGGCTGGTCGAACCGGGCCTACGGCGCGCTCATCGCCTTCGGCTACGTCGTCTGCGTCCCCTTCACCGCCTGGCTCGCCTGGCTGATCTGGAAGAGCGGCTTCGACCCGCTCACCCTCCATGGGCTGGAGGCGTTGCAGCAGGCGACGCGGCCGTTCATCGGGCTCGCCCATGCCGCCGTCCTGCTGCTGGTCATCCGTGCGGGCTGGCTGCGGGGCCTGACGGACCGGTTAGCCGCCGCCGGACGCATGGCCTTCAGCAACTACCTGATGAGCTCGATCCTCACCTCGGTGGTGTTCTGCGGCTACGGCTTCGGGCTCTTCGGCGAGCTGTCGCGGGCCGAGCTCCTGTGGGTCGTGGCGGGGGTCTGGGCCTTCATCCTCCTCTGGAGCCGGCCCTGGCTGCAGCGGTTCCAGTACGGCCCCTTCGAATGGGCATGGCGCTCGCTCGTCCAATGGAAGCCGCAACCCTTCGTCCGGAACGGGCGTCCAGTGGTTCCGGCGGCCGGCTAGGACCAATCCACATTCAGGATTCCCATGCCTGAAAGGTGCTGAATCAATCGGTCTCCGGGTTTGTGATTCGGAGCGGGTTGATGAGCGTGAAGCGCTACGAGCTGAGCGGGAAGCAA
>NZ_JBKBRO010000005.1:0-170045 GCF_046463815.1 Phenylobacterium sp.
ATGATGGACTGGACGGACCGGCATTGCCGGGTCCTGCACCGGACGCTGAGCCGCCGGGCGCTGCTCTATACCGAGATGGTGACGACGGGCGCGGTGCTGCACGGCGACCGGGCGAGGCTGCTGGGCTTCGATCCGGCGGAGCATCCGGTGGCGCTGCAACTCGGCGGCTCGGAGCCCGCGGACCTGGCGGAGGCCGCGAGGATCGGGGAGGCCGAGGGCTATGACGAGATCAACCTCAACGTCGGCTGTCCGTCCGACCGGGTGCAGTCGGGCCGCTTCGGGGCCTGCCTGATGCGCGAGCCCGAGCTGGTGGCCGAGTGCATGGCCGCCATGGGCCGGGCGGTGAAGGTCCCGGTGACCGTGAAGTGCCGCATCGGCGTCGACGACCAGGACCCGGAGGAGAGCCTGTTCACCCTGGTGGACCTCTGCGCCACGGCGGGCGTCACCACCTTTGTCGTCCATGCGCGCAAGGCGTGGCTGAAGGGCCTCTCGCCCAAGGAGAACCGGGACGTCCCGCCGCTCGACTATCCGCTGGTCTGGCGGCTGAAGCGCGAGCGGCCGGAGCTGACCATCGTCATCAACGGCGGCGTGGCGTCGCTGGACGAGGCGGAAGAACACCTGCGCCACGTGGACGGCGTGATGCTGGGGCGGGCCGCCTACCACACGCCCGACCTCCTGGGAGACGTGGACGCCCGCATCTTCGGCGAGGACCGGCGCGTGAACCCGTTCCAGGCGGTGGAGGCCTATCGCGAGTATATCGCGCGACAGCTCGCGGCCGGGACGCACCTGGCGGCGATGACCCGGCACATGCTGGGCCTGTTCCACGGCGTGCCGGGCGCCCGGGCCTGGCGGCGCATCCTGACGGTCGAGGGCGTGAAGGCGGGCGCGGGGCTGGAGGTCATCGACCGCGCGCTGGCGGCCATCTCAGGGCTCGAGGAACAGCGCCTCGCGCGTGGCCTCGAACCGGGCCAGGCGGCCTAGGTAGGTCATCCCGAGCAGCGAGGTGTCGAGGCCCTTCTCGATGACCAGGGCCTGCACGTCGTCGAGCCGGGCGCCCGCCACCGACACCGACGAGAGCGTCACCGCCGCCGCCCGCGAGCGGCCGCCGGCGGTGGTCACGCCATAGGCGTAGTCGAGGTCCTGCGGCCGGAATCCCAGCCGTTCGGCGTCGGCCGGGGTGAGCGCCACGGCCGTGGCGCCCGTATCGACGAGGAAGCGGACGGGTTCGCCGTTCACCTCGCCCGCGGCCCAGAAATGCCCGTCGGGACCCTTGCGGACCGACGCGGCTGGGGCTTCGGCCGGAGGCGGCCCGAACGCGGGAACCTCCAGCCGCGCCACGCGCAGGGGCTGGGGCGCGAAGGCCAGGACGGCGCTGGCGCTGAGCGCGGCCGACGCGCTCGCCACCATCGTCACCGCCGCATGTCTGCCCAGGGTGGACACGGTCCGGGTCGCTCGCAAACGGGGCCCTTCGGCCCAGGGAAGCGCGGAGCCTAAGCCCGCCACCGTTTGCAAGCGGTGAATCAGAGGATGCCCAGCTTCTCCGGTCGGATCAGGCTTCGGCGGGACGGCAGTTCAGCCATGATCCGCTCGCGCTCGGCCTCGGACAGCCTCGCCCATGCGGCCACCTCGTTCAGGCGCCGGTAGCAGCCGAGGCAAAGGCCGCTCTCGCCGTCGACGACGCAGACCTTAACGCAGGGAGTCTTGATCGGGGCGGGGGGCGCGCTCATCCGGGCAGAGCGTAGGTGACGTTGGCCTGGGCCGCCAGCCGCTCGGGCCCCTCGGTCCAGATCCGCACGTCGCACGTGGCCAGCCGCCGGCCCAGGCGCAGCATCTCGGCCTCGGCGTGCAGGTCGCCGGGCTTGGCCCCACGCAGGAAATTCATGGCGAGCTGCGAGGTCACGGCCATGAGCTGGTCGCCCACATGGGCGAGGACCAGGGCGTAGGCCGCGGTGTCGGCGAGGCTCATCAGCGTGGGCCCCGAGATCACCCCGCCCGGCCGCAGGAGGCCCTCGCCGTAGGGGCGCACGATGCGCACGCGTCCAGGCGACACCAGCGTCACCTTCGGGCCGCCGTCGCCGATGCCGGGAAAGGCCCGTTCCAGCAAGGCGTTGACCTGGTTCGCATCGAGCAGCGGCGTGGGCGTGGTCATGCCGCCTTGTGACGCGTTCTGCGCGATCATTACAAGCGGTTTATGTTCACATGTAACGTAACAGTATCATTGCAAATTATTCATCAGCAAATACTGTTCATTGCAGCTTCTTCATTTGAGTTCGATCGAGGCGGAGATCACCTTCCGGGCGAATTTCGAAGGGAGAATTCAGATGAAATTCGCCGCCATCGCCCTTGCCGCCGCCAGTCTCGCTGCTGCGGGAACCGCCGTCGCCGCCGGCCGCGTCACCGACGTGGACTACCTGCGCGCCAGCCGATGCAAGGGGCTCGCCGAGGGGCTGCCCGGCGTCATCGACAGTCAGGCCCTGGACGCCTACCTGAAGATGGCCGACGGCCAGCGTTCGGCGGTGATCCATGACCGCGCCGAAGGCGAGGTGGATCGGGCCAGGCGCCAGGCCCGCAGCGAGGACCGCAAGGCCCGCCTGACCGCCGAGCTCACCGGACCCTGCCAAGCCTACCTGGGCGAACCGTCCAGCATGGCCAAGCGCTGACGCCCGAACCTCTCAAGTCTGTCGCCTAGTCTCTCAAGGCCCACTCCAGGCAGATTTGCCGGCGCGCCCGCTCCGATCCCGGCGGGCGCGCTTTTTCCTTGCCTGAACGGCGGTGGAACCGCAGGTCAGGCCAGGACTTTCGACTAGCGCGGCCTTAAGCCTGGCCGTGGGGGCGCAAGGACGCGGATGACGGTCTTCTTCCCGGGCGAGACGTGCTGGCGGACGGCGCGGGCGGACCGCGTCGCGTTCCTGATCGACACCGAGGCCTACTTCACGGCCGTCTTCGAGGCCCTTCACAAGGCGCGTCGTTCCATCCTGCTTCTGGGCTGGGGATTCGATCCGCGCACGCGGATGTTCCCCGACGGCTACGACGGCCCGGCCGACCCGGACGAGGTGGGGCGCATCCTGCTCAAGCTGGCGGCCGAGCGGCCCGAGCTCGACGTGCGCCTGCTGATCTGGAAGTCGGCCCTGCCGATCAGCGCCAGCCAGGAGTTCTTCCCCCATAAGGCGCGGCGCTGGTTCCGCGGCAGCCATGTGAAGTTCCGCCTGGACGACCAGGTGCCCTTCGGGGCGTGCCACCATCAGAAGGTGCTGGTGATCGACGACCGCCTGGCGTTCTGCGGGGGCGGCGACATCTCGGTGGACCGCTGGGACACGCCGGGCCACCTGGAGGAGGACCCGCGCCGGATCATGCCGGACCAGGCCTATCACCCGCCGCGGCACGAGGTGATGACCATGGTCGACGGCGAGGCCGCCCGGGCCCTGGGCGACCTTTTCCGCGACCGCTGGCGGGCGGCCGAGAAGGACCCCATCGAACCGCCGCCGGACGCCGGCGGCGACCCCTGGCCCGATCATGTGCCGCCCCACCTGATCGGCGCGGAGGTCGCGATCGCGCGCACCCTGCCGGCCTGGCGCAAGAAGCCGATGGTGGGCGAGATCCGGTCGCTCACCCTGACCTGCATCGCCGAGGCGAAAAAGACCATCTACCTGGAGAACCAGTACTTCACCTCGCCGCTCGTCACCGAGGCCCTGGCCGCGCGGCTGGCCGAGCCGGACGGGCCCGAGGTGGTGCTGGTCACCACCGGCCGCTCGCCGAGCTGGTTCGACCAGCTCACCATGGACCAGGCTCGCGGCTCCATGGTCTGGCGCCTGCGCGCCGCCGACGTGTTCGGGCGCTTCCGGGCGTTCTATCCCCGCACCTCGGCGGGCTCGAACATCATCGTCCATTCCAAGGTCAGCGTGTTCGACGACCGGATCGTCCGCGTCGGCTCGGCCAACCTGAACAACCGCTCCTTCGGCTTCGACACCGAGTGCGAGATCGGAGTGGAATGCGACGAGCCGACCGCCCGGCTCAACGTCTCGGCCTTCCGCGACCGGCTCGTGGGCCACTTCCTGGGCGTGACCGGCGATGCGGTGTCCAAGGCCCGCGCCGAGCAGGGGAGTCTCGCCGCGGCCATCGATGCGCTGAACCGCGACGGCCGGCTGGCCCCCGTCGATCGCGCGCCCAGGTCGCGCCTCGGGGAATTCATCTCGACCTACCACGTGGGCGACCCGGCCGACGTCAGCGATTCCTGGCGCCTGGGCCGCCGGCGCGAACGGCTGTTCCGCCAGGCCCGCGAGCTGGCCGAGCGCAAGCTCGACTAGGGTCTCAGCCGAGGTCGAAATCCATCACCAGGGGCAGGTGGTCCGACGCCACCCGCGTCAGGGGCTCGAACGGCGCGAACACGTCCCGCACCTCGATGCCCGGCGAGACGAACACGTGGTCGATCCGCAGCACCGGCAGGGGCGAGGGGAATGTCGAGGTGGGCGTCCTTCGCCGCGCCAGCCGCCGGGCCGGCTGGAGCCTGGCCGTGAGCGTCCGGTAGACGACCGAGCTGGCCGTGGCGTTGAAGTCGCCCAGCAGGATGGCGGGCCAGACGCAGTCGGGATGGCCCAGCCAGGCCGAGCCCGTCAGGTGCGCGGCCTGTACCTGCTGCTCGCGCGGCACGAGGCCAAGGTGGGTGTTGATGATCTGCACCGGCCGGCCGTCGACCTCGACCTCGACCCACAGCGCGCCGCGGGGCTCCAGGGCCGTCATGCGCGGATGGCCGGGCAGGGGGCCGACCTTCACCAGCCGCTCGGGATAGGCGGTGAGGATGGCGTCGCCGTAGCGCTCCTCCTCCACCGTGAACGCCGGATGGAAGTGGCTGACCATCTTCAGCCGCTCGGCGATCTCGTGGGCCTGATCGACGTAGTTGGTCCGCCGCCGGCCGACGTCCAGCTCCTGCAGCGCCACGATGTCGGGATTGAGCGCGGCCAGCACCGCGGCGATGCGCGGCACGTCCAGCCGGCGGTCGTTCCCGACGCAGCGATGGACGTTGTAGGTGACGATGCGCGGCATGAGGGCGGCAAGGTCTGACCCCGAACCGCGGCGAAGGCAAGGCGGAGGAACTTCACCCGCGGCCGGCGGACGCCTGTGGCCCAAAGTGAACAGCGATCAGCTATATGCTTCCGTTGACGTTAGCGTCACCTTTGCAAGGCTGCTGGAGCGCGCGTATAGGGTCGCTCAATTACGGCGTAAGCCAGCCAGGGAGACGGCCATGAACCTCGACTTCACCCCCGAAGAAAACGCCTTCCGCGAAGAGGTCCGGGCCTTCATCAAGGAGAACTACCCCGCCGCGCTGCGCAAGGCGCAGGACGAGGGCCGCCCGCTGACCAAGGAGGAGTACCTCCTGTGGCACAAGGTGCTGGCCAAGAAGGGCTGGGTGGCGCCGGGCTGGCCGAAGGAGCTGGGCGGCACGGGCTGGACGCCGACCCAGAAGTACATCTGGTCGGAAGAGACCGCGAAGGCCGACTGCCTGCCGACCCTGCCGTTCGGGCTCTCGATGCTGGCCCCGGTGCTCTACACGTTCGGCACCGACGAGCAGAAGAAGAGGTTCCTGCCGGGCATCTACAACGGCGACGTCTGGTGGTGCCAGGGCTACTCCGAGCCGGGCGCCGGCTCCGACCTCGCGAGCCTCAAGACCCGCGCCGAGCGGATCACCGCCGACGACGGCAAGGAGTACTACATCGTCAACGGCCAGAAGACGTGGACGACGCTCGGCCAGTTCGCCGACTGGGGCTTCTTCCTGGTGCGCACCGACCCCGACGCCAAGCCGCAGTCGGGCATCTCGTTCCTGCTGATCGACATGAAGACGCCGGGCATCACGGTGCGGCCGATCATCACGCTGGAGGGCGGCCACGAGGTCAACGACGTCTTCCTCGACAACGTGAAGGTGCCGGTCGAGAACCGCATCTTCCACGAGAACCAGGGGTGGACCTGCGCCAAGGCGCTGCTGGCGCACGAGCGCACCGGCATCGCCGGCGTGGCCCGCTCGAAGCGGAACCTGGAGAAGCTGCGCAAGATCGCCGGCACCGAGCGCTCCGACGCCGGCGGCGCGCTGATCGGCGACGCCTTCTTCCGCCGCAAGGTGGCCGAGCTGGAGATCGACCTGACGGCCCTGGAGTTCACCGAGCTGCGCACCCTGGCCGGCGAGTCCAGCGGCAAGGGCCCGGGCCCGGAAAGCTCGATCCTGAAGATCAAGGGCACCGAGATCCAGCAGCGCCTGCAGGAGCTGGCGCTGGAGGCGGTGGGCCACTACGGCGCGCCGTTCCTGCGCGACCTGCGCGGCTCAAACGTCACCGTTGGGCCGGACTACGCCGAAGGCCTGGCGGGCGAGATGTTCAACGGCCGCAAGACCTCGATCTACGGCGGCTCGAACGAGATCCAGCGCAACATCATCGCCAAGATGGTGCTGGGCCTCTAAGCCTCATCGACATTCGTAAATCAGAAGAATTTCAAGACGGAGCAAGCGCCGTGGATTTCAGCTTCACCGAAGAGCAGTCGATGCTCCGCGACACCGTCGCGAGCTACCTGGCCGACAACTACGACATCGACAAGCGCCGCGCGGCGGTGGCCAGCGACGCCGGCTGGCGTCCGGCCGTGTGGAAGGCGTTCGCCGAGGAGCTGGGCATCCTGGGCGCGCCGTTCTCGGAGGAACTGGGCGGCCTGGGCGGCGGCGCCATCGAGAACATGATCGTCATGGAGGAGTTCGGTAAGGCGCTGGTCGTCGAGCCCTACCTGGGCACGGTGGTCATCGGCGGCGGCTTCCTGAAGCATTCGGGCCACGCGCAGGCCGCCGACCTGATCGGCGGCGCGATCGCGGGCGAGAACATCTTCGCCTTCGCCTACGCCGAGCCGCAGGGTCGCTACAACCTGGCCGACCTGACCACCACGGCCAAGAAGGACGGTTCGGGCTGGGTCCTCAACGGCCAGAAGGCGGTCGTCATCGGCGCGCCGTGGGCCACGCACCTGTTCGTCACCGCCCGCACCGCCGGCGGCCAGCGCGACGCGCAGGGCGTCTCGGTGTTCCTGGTGGCCAAGGACGCCAAGGGCGTCACCACCCGCGACTATCCGACCGTCGACGGCTTCCGCGCCTCGGAGGTCTATTTCGAGAACGTCCAGCTTCCCGCCGAGGCGCTGGTGGGCCCGGCCGACCACGGCCTGCCGCTGGTCGAGAAGGTGGTGGACGAGGCCATCGCCGCCACCTGCGCCGAGGCCTGCGGGGTGCTGCGCCGTCTGCAGGAAGGCACCGTCGAATACACCAAGCAGCGCAAGCAGTTCGGCGTGCCGATCAGCTCTTTCCAGGTGCTGCAACACCGCATGGTCGACATGTTCATCAACCTCGAGCAGTCGATCTCGATGACCTACATGGCCAACATCAAGCTGGGCGACGACGCCGAGCGGGCCAAGGCGGTCTCGGCCGCCAAGGTGCAGATCGGCAAGGCCTGCAAGTTCGTCGGCGAGAACGCCATCCAGCTGCACGGCGGCATGGGCATGACCGACGAGATGGCCATCGGCCACTACTTCAAGCGCGCGACCATGATCCAGAGCGCGTTCGGCTCGGTGGACCACCACCTGGCCCGCTACGAGTTCCTGAGCCTGGGCCAGGCGGCCTAGGTCTTGGGCAAGGAGGCCCACGTCCGCGCGGTCCTGGCCGCCGGCGCGGACGAGGGGCGCCTGCGGTACGAGGCGGCGAAGCTGGTCTTCCGCGGCCGCGAGCGGCGCGTCTTCGAGGGCGAGGCGCTCGCAGGCCTGCGAGCCGAGGGCGTCGACCTCGTTCTGGCTGACGGTTCGCGCTTCGCGCTGGGGGAGAGGGCGGCGAACAGCTGGGTCGAGGCGATCCTCAACCCCAAGACGCGCCTCGACAAGATCGGGGTGAAGGCCGGGATGCGTTGCGCCGTCATCGGCGTGGACGATGCGACCTTCACCACCGAGCTTGGGGAGAAGGGCGCTGTTCCCGTCCCCGAGTTGAAGGACCTCGACCTCCTGTTCTACGCGGCCGACAGCCAGGCCGAACTGGGCCGCATCCCCGACCTGATCCCGGCGCTCGCGCCCGGCGGCGCCCTCTGGGTCGTCTCGCGCAAGGGCAAGGCGGCCCCCCTCAAGGACGTCGAGGTCATGGCCGCCGCCAAGGCCGCCGGCTTGGTGGACAACAAGGTGGTGGGCTTCTCCGACACGCTCACCGCTCTGCGGTTCGTGCGCAGGCGGACCTAGGGGAAGCATTGCCCCGGAGCCGCTCCGGCCCTAACCGGAAAGCGCAATGTCTCTCCGCGACTTCGGACTGTTGGCCCTGGTGTGCCTGTTCTGGGCTTCGAACAACATCGTCTCGAAGTATGTGATCGCGACCCTGGGCGTGCCGCCGCTGTTCTACGCCGCGGTCCGGTTCGCGATCGTCGCGCTGGCGGTCTTCCCGTGGCTGTTCCCCATGCCCCGGCCGGCCTGGCGGCTGGTCACGGTGGCGCTGCTGATGGGCGGCGGCAACTTCGCCCTGCTGTTCATGGGCCTGCAGACCGCGACGCCGTCGGCGGTGGCGGTGGTCAGCCAGGTGGGCGTGCCGATCACCACGCTCCTGTCGATGCTCATGCTCGGCGAGCGGATCCGCTGGCGGCGGGCGGTCGGGATCACCCTGACCCTGGCCGGCGCGCTGCTCGTCATGTGGGAGCCCGGCGGCTTCGCCGTCTCGCCCGGCCTCATGTTCATCGTTGCGGCGGCCTTCGCCGGCTCTCTGGGCGCGGTGATGATGAAGCAGATGGAGGGCGTGAAGCCGCTCCAGTTCCAGGCCTGGGTAGGGCTGGCCTCGGTGGCGCCGCTCGCCTTGCTGTCGGCCGTCTTCGAGCCCGGTCAGGTCGAGGCGGGCCTTCGGGCGGGCTGGCAGTTCTGGGTCGGCGTGGTCTATTCGGCCCTGGTCATCTCGGTGGGCGCCCACACGCTCTATTACGGGCTGATCCAGCGCTACGAGGCGAACCTCATCTCGCCGTTGACGCTGATGACGCCGCTGGCCACCATCGCGCTCGGCGTGGCGATCCTGGGCGACCCGTTCGGACTGCGGATGGCCATCGGCACGGCGGTCGCCCTGGCCGGCGTCCTGATCATCGCGCTCCGCCGCAATCAGGTGATGCCGCTGCTGCTCGCCGTCTGGAACCGATCCCAATGACCTTCATCGAGGCGCCGTCGCCCAACTTCGACGCCCGCACCGTCCCGCCGGACATGATCGTGCTGCACTACACGGGGATGCCGACAGGACAGGAGGCGCTGGACCGCCTGCGCGATCCCGAGGCCAAGGTCTCGTCCCACTATCTCGTCGAGGAGGACGGGCGGGTGTTCAGCCTCGTGCCCGAGGCGCGGCGGGCGTGGCACGCGGGCGTCTCGTTCTGGAAGGGCGAGCGCAACGTCAACGGGACCTCCATCGGGATCGAGATCGTCAATCCCGGCCACGAGTTCGGCTATCGGCCGTTCCCGGACGCCCAGATCGCGGCGGTGATCGACCTAGTGGCCGACATCCGCGGCCGGTGGACCATCGAGGACGGCAAGATCGTCGGCCACTCCGACGTCGCCCCGGGCCGCAAGATCGATCCGGGCGAACTGTTCCCCTGGAAGCGGCTGGCGCAGGCCGGCCACGGCCTCTGGGCCGAGGCGCCTCCCGCGCCGGGCGCGCCGATCGGCGAGGGCGAGGAGGGGGCGGCCGTCTTCGCCCTGCAGGCGGGGCTCACCCGCCTGGGCTACGATTTGCCGCCCTCGGGCAAGTTCGACGCCGACACCACGACGGTGGTCAGCGCCTTCCAGCGCCACTGGCGGCCCGAGCGGGTGGACGGGATCGCCGACGGCGAGACCCGGGCGCGGCTGATCGCGCTCCTGCGGCTCTCGGCTTGACCGGCCCGCGCCGGAGGACCATCTCTCCGGGCGGATCAGACGGCCGGGCGGTCGCGGCTCTCTCCTCACGGGGCGGGTCGAGGAAAGTCCGGGCTCCACGACGGCATGGCGGCGGGTAACGCCCGCCGGGGGCGACCCCAGGGAAAGCGCCACAGAAAGCAAACCGCCCCGGCCTCGGCCAGGGTAAGGGTGAAAGGGTGGGGTAAGAGCCCACCGGGTCGCTGGCAACAGAGGCCGCATGGCAAGCCCCGCCAGGAGCAAGACCGAATAGGGATCCCGCGCCGGCCAAGTCCCTCTGGGGAAACTGGCCGGTAGGGCCGTCGTCGG
This sequence comes from Phenylobacterium sp., assembly GCF_046463815.1. Lineage (GTDB taxonomy): Bacteria > Pseudomonadota > Alphaproteobacteria > Caulobacterales > Caulobacteraceae > Phenylobacterium. The sequence continues at coordinate 10,219 of NZ_JBKBRO010000005.1, forward strand.
CCCGAGGGGTCCGGGTAGGTCGCGAGAACCGGCCCGCGAGGGTCGGTCCAGAGGAATGATCGCCGCGCTCCGCTTCGGCGGGGCGGCACAGAACCCGGCTTATAGGCCGTCTGATCCGTTCGCCCTCAGTTCAGTCACGCCACATGCACCCACATTGGTTAACGAGTTCCATGTATGTTCTGTGGAAAACTAATAACCGTTAACCATACTTGGCGCCGACACCTTTGATTTCGCCTGAAAGAGTCATTCAGAGTCATTGTGTCCCAATTAATCCCATGATACCCCAATCAAGGTCTCGCTAACCAAATCCGCGTTGGGGCGGCGCGGGGGTTGCGAGGGTGGAGCGGCCGTTTCCGGCTGCGGGCAGGGGCTTTGGGCGAGATGTTTCTCTCGACCTTCGAGAAACAGCTGGACGCCAAGCGGCGCATCGTCGTGCCGCAGGAATTCCGCGCGCTCGCCGCCGGCCCCTTCGACGGCGTCTTCTGCTTCCCCTCGATCGAGGCCGACTGCATCGAGGGCGGCGGCAAGGCCCTGTTCGACCGCTACAACGGCGTCATCGAGGAGCTCGAGTTCGGCGATCCCCTGCGCTCGGCCCTGGAGACCTCGGTGCTGGGCGGCATGGCCCGGCTGTCGTTCGACACGGCCGGCCGGATCACCCTGCCGGAAAATCTCTGCGACATGTTCGGCCTGACCGACTGGGTCGTGATCGTCGGCATGGGCGACCGTTTCCAGATCTGGGAGCGCGACGCCTTCAACGTCCACCGCGCCGCCCAGCGCGACCTCGCCCGCCAGGGCCTCGCCCAGCTCCGCGCCCAGCAGCGCGCCGCCAAGGTGGCGGGAGGCGCGGGATGAGCGCCCCGCACGTCCCCGTCCTGATGAACGAGGTCGTGGACGCGCTCGCCCCCGCGCCCGGCCAGACCATCGTCGACGGCACCTTCGGCGCCGGCGGCTACACCCGCGCGATCCTGGCGACCGGCGCCTCGGTCATAGCCTTCGACCGCGACCCCACGGTCCGCCGCTTCACCGAAGGTCTGCCGGGGGATCGCTTCCGCCTCGTCGAGGCCCGTTTCTCCGAGATGGACGAGATCCTGGGGGAGGGCGTGGCCGACGGCGTGGCGCTCGACCTGGGCGTCTCGTCCATGCAGCTCGACCAGGCCGAGCGCGGCTTCTCGTTCATGCAGGACGGGCCGCTGGACATGCGGATGGGTGCGAGCGGCCCGACCGCCGCCGACCTCGTGAACGACGCCGACCCGGCCGAGTTGGCGCGCATCTTCTTCGTCTATGGCGAGGAGCGAGAGAGCCGCCGCATCGCCCGGGCCATCGCCAAGAGACGCGAGGAGCGGCCCTTCACCCGCACCCTGGAGCTCGCCGAATTCATCGAGAAGTCGCTGGGCGGCCGGCGCGGGGCCAAGATCCATCCGGCGACCCGGGCCTTTCAGGGCCTTCGTATCGCCGTGAACGAGGAGCTTTCCGAACTGGAGGCGGGTCTCGTCGCCGCCGAGCGCGTGCTCAAGGCGGGCGGGCGGCTCTGCGTCGTCACGTTCCATTCGCTGGAAGACCGAATCGTGAAGAGCTTCCTGGCGGTGCGAGCGGGTAGAACGCCGACGGGATCGCGCCATGCGCCGCCCGTCCGACAAGGCCCGGCGCCGAGCTTCCGGCTCCTGTTCAACGGGGCCCGCGGGCCCACGGAAGCGGAGGTGGCGGCCAACCCCAGAGCCCGCTCGGCGAAGCTGAGGGCGGCCGTGCGCACCGACGCGCCGGTCTGGAGGGAAGCGGCATGAGCCTGCTCGACCGTCGCGTTCGCGGGTTCCGGCTGGTGGACCTGGTGGGCCTGAGCCTGCTGGTGGCGCTGATCCTGGGCGTCTACCTGGCCAAGACCATGGCCGGGCGCGAGCGGGCCGAGATCGCCCGTGTCGAACGCCAGATCTCGGTGGAGAAGGCCCGCATCCGCCTGCTTCAGGCCGAGGTCGCGCACCTGGAGCAGCCGGGCCGCATCGAGCGCCTGTCGGTGACCTATCTTAAGATGGAGCCGGTGACGGCCGGGCGTGAGGCCACCGTCGACCAGATCATCGACCTCGCCCGGTCCGGGCCGCCCAAGAAGGAGAAGGCGCCGTCGGTCGTGGCCGCCATGGTCAACGGCGGCGACGCCATCCCGGGCGTGCCGCCGCCCCCGCCGCCCGAGGCCCAGCCGCTGCGCGTCGCCGAGGCCGGGCGATGAGCCTGGGCCAGCAGACCTTCGGCGGCTCGACCGTCTCGCGCTGGCTCAAGGCGCGGGTCTGGGGGCTGGAGCACGCCTTCGAGCGCGCCCGCGCATCCGGCAAGGCCGAGGACGACACGCGCCTGCGCATCTTCTTCGTGCTTGCGCTCTTCGCGTTCGGCTTCGTCACGCTCGCCATCGGGGCGACCCGGGCGGCGCTGTTCTCGGACGCGGCCCGGGCCGATGGCCGCCTCGCGCCGATCGGCGCTTCGCGGGCCGACCTGGTTGACCGCAACGGCATGCTGCTGGCGGCCGACCTGCTGCACTACGGCCTCTACGTCGATCCCCGCGAGATCTGGGACGCCGACGAGACCCGCCGTTCGCTGCTGGCCGCCCTGCCGAACCTCGATCCGCAGCGGCTGGAGCGGGCGCTGCGCGGCCAGCGCCGTATCTTCGTCCTGGGCGCCCTGACGCCCGAGGCGCGCAACCGGGTCCACGACCTGGGCCTGCCCGGCGTCAGCTTCGAGCCCGAGCAGCGGCGCGTCTATCCGCTGGGTCCGACCGCAGCCCACATCATCGGCTTCGCAGATTCCGGCGGCGAGGGCGTGTCGGGCGCCGAGGCGGCGCTGAACGAGGACATCCGCGCCGCCGCGGCCGGCCAGGTGCCGCTCTCCATCGACCTGCGGGTCCAGGGCGCGTTGGAGGACGAGCTCTGGAAGGCCGTGCACGAGTTCACGCCCAAGGGCGCCGTGGGCCTGGTGACCGACGTCCACACCGGCGAGATCCTGGGGATGGCGAGCTGGCCGGTGTTCGATCCGAACAATCCGGGCAAGGCCGGCGTCTACGCCCAGACCAACCGCGCCGCGGCGACCGTCTTCGAGATGGGTTCGACCTTCAAGGCGTTCACCGTCGCCATCGGCCTCGACAGCGGGGTGGCCACGCCCGATTCCACCTTCGACGCCACCCAGCCCTTCAAGCTGGGCTACCGGACGATCCACGACTACCATGCCGCCCGGAAGGTGCTGACGCTGGTGGAGGTGTTCCAGCACTCGTCCAACATCGGCACCGCCAAGCTGGCCGTCGGCATCGGTCCGCAGCGGATGGGCAAGTATTTCAACGACCTGGGCCTGACGAAGCCCGCGCCGATCGAGCTGATCGAGACGGCCCGGCCGCTGACGCCCAAGAAGTGGGACGAGGACGCGGTGGCCTCCACCTCGTTCGGCCACGGCATCAACGTCACGCCGCTGGCGCTCGCCCAGGCCTACGGCGCCATCCTGAACGGCGGCCGGCGGATCCCGCTGACCATCCGCAAGAAGGAACCGGGCGCGCCTGTCGACGGTCCCCGGGTGATGTCCGAGCGCACCTCGCTGCAGATGCTGTCGATCATGCGCGCCAACGTGGCGGGCGAGGCCGGCAGCGGCCGCTCGGCCAACATCCCTGGCCTGTCGGTGGGCGGCAAGACCGGCACCGGCGAGAAGTACGACCCGGCCATTCGCGGCTACAACCACCAGCGCCAGGTCTCGTCGTTCGCGGCCGTGTTCCCGACCAGCGGCCCCATCGAGGCCAAGCGCTACTTCGTGCTGATCCTGCTGGACGAGCCGCACGGCACGGCTCGCAGCGCCGGCTACGCCACGGGCGGCTGGGTCGCCGCGCCGGCCGCCGGCCGGGTCATCGAGCGCATCGCCCCGTTCCTCGGCGTGGCGCGCCAGCCCGAGATCGCCGAGGTCGCCGTCGCCGCCGCGCCGTCGGGGGAGGGCCAATGATGCGCCTGTCTCAGATCGTCAAACGCGACCTCGCCGCCGATCCGGAGATCGCCGGCGTCACCGCCGACAGCCGCAAGGTGAAGCCGGGCTTCCTGTTCGCCGCCCTGCCGGGGAGCAAGGCGGACGGGGCGGCCTTCGCCGCCGGCGCGGTCGAGGCCGGCGCCGCCGCGGTGATCGCCGAGCGGGATCTGGGCCTCGCCGTCCCGACCATCGTGGCCAAGGACCCGCGCCGGGCCTATGCGCTCGCCGCTTCGGCGTTCTGGGGCCGCCAGCCCGAGGTCTGCGTCGCGGTCACCGGCACCAACGGCAAGACCTCGGTCGCCAACTTCTGCCGCCAGATGTTCGCCCACGCGGGCCGCACCTCGGCCAGCATGGGCACGCTGGGCGTCACCGTCTCGCGCCCCGACGGGACCAACGACCAGATCACTCCGCCCGGCCTCACCACGCCCGACGCCGGCGACGTGGCCGAGCTGCTGGCCAGGATCGCCGGCATGGGCGTCACCCACTTCGCCATGGAGGCCAGTTCCCACGGCGTGGATCAGCGGCGCCTGGATGGCGTTCGGCTGGCGGCGGCGGGCTTCCTGAACCTGACCCAGGACCACCTCGACTACCACGGCACCATGGAGGCCTACCGGTCGGCCAAGCTGCGCCTGTTCGAGGAACTGCTGCCCCGGGGCGGGGTGGCGGTGCTGAACACCGACTCCGAGGCCTTCCCGGCCTTCGCCGCGGCCGCCGCCATCGCCGGCCAGACGGTGATGACCGTGGGCGAGGCGGGCCACGACCTGAAGCTGGTCAAGCGCGACCTGCTGCCCGAGGGCCAGCGGCTGATCATCGCCGCCCGGGGCGTGACCCACGACGTGCGCCTGCCGCTGGCGGGCGGCTTCCAGGCCTCCAACGCCCTGGTGGCGGCGGGGCTGTGCCTGGCGGCCGGCCTCAGCCTCGAGGAGGTGTTCGCCGGCCTTGAGGCGTTGCAGGGCGCGCCGGGCCGGCTGCAGCGCGTGGGCCAGGGCCCGCGCGGCGGCGAGGCCTATGTGGACTACGCCCACACCCCCGACGGCCTGGAGACCGTGCTGAAGGCGCTCAGGCCCCACGTGCGCGGCAAGCTGGTCGTGGTGTTCGGCGCCGGCGGCGACCGCGACCGGGGCAAGCGTCCGCTGATGGGCAGGGTGGCGGCCGAGTTCGCCGACGTGGCCATCGTCACCGACGATAACCCCCGCTCGGAGGTTCCGGCCGCGATCCGCGCGGAGGTGCTGGCCGGGTGCCCCGGCGCGAAGGAGATCGGCGACCGGCGCGAGGCGATCCGGGCCGGCGCGGCCATGCTGTCGGACGGCGACATCCTGGTGGTGGCCGGCAAGGGCCACGAGCAGGGCCAGATCGTGGGCGGGGTGACCCATCCCTTCGACGACGTGACCGAGACCGCCCAGGCGCTGGAGCTGGTGCATGGCTGAGCCGCTCTGGACCTCGGAGGAGATCGCGCGCGCCGTGGGCGGCAAGTCCGCGGGGGCGGCCTTCGCGGCGACCGGCGTCTCCATCGACACCCGCACCGTCGAGCCGGGCGACCTGTTCGTGGCCCTTGCCGGCGTCCGCGACGGCCACGAGTTCGTGGAGCAGGCCTTCGAGAAGGGGGCGGCGGGCGTCCTGGCCTCGCGCCAGGTGTTCGGGCCGGCGGTGATGGTGGAGGACACCTTCGCCGCGCTCGAGAAGCTGGGCGTCGCCGCGCGCGATCGGGCCCCGCAGGTCCGCCGGGGGGCCGTGACCGGCTCGGTCGGCAAGACCAGCGTCACCCAGGCGATCATGGCGGGCCTGACCCTGGCCGGCCCGGCGCACGCATCGGTGAAGTCCTACAACAACCACATCGGCGTGCCGCTGACGCTCGCCCGGATGCCGAGGGGCGCCGAGCGCGCGGTCTTCGAGATCGGCATGAACCACGAGGGCGAGATCCGGCCGCTGACGAGGATGGTGCGCCCGCACGCCGTGGCGATCACCACCGTGGGTCCCGTCCACACCGAGAACTTCCCTGACGGCGAGGCGGGCGTGGCCCGGGCCAAGGCCGAGATCTTGGAAGGGCTGGAGCCTGGCGGCGTGGCGGTGCTGAACGCCGACAACCGCTGGTTCGAGTTCCTGAAGGGCGAGGCCCTGAAGGCGGGCGCCGAGGTGCGCACCTTCGGGACGGGCGAGGGCTGCGACGCGCGCCTGATCGACTTCCAGGTTCCGGCCTCCCACGCCGTCGTCCAGGCGCGTCTGCACGGCAAGGCGCTGGACTTCCCGATCCTGCAGACCGGGCTCCACTGGGGCCTGAACAGCATGGCCGTGCTGCTGATGCTTGAGGCCCTGGGCGTCGACCTGGACGATGGCCTGGCGGCGCTGGGCTCGTTCGAGCCGCTGGCAGGGCGGGGGGCCGAGACCGAGGTTCGGGCCGAACGCGGCGCCTTCACCCTGATCGACGAGAGCTACAACGCCAACCCGATCTCCATGGCCTCGGCCATCGCCACCCTGGGCGGGCGGCCGGCGGCGGGGCGGCGGATGGTCGCGCTGACCGACATGCTGGAGCTGGGCCCCGAGGCCCAGGCCTTCCACGCCGGCCTCGCCGGGCCGCTGGAGAAGGCCGGGATCGATCTCGTCTTCTGCGCCGGCCCCCTGATGAAATCCCTGTGGGACGCCCTTCCGCCGACTCGGAGAGGCGGGTACGCCGATACGGCGGCCGAACTCGCGCCGCAGGTCGCGCAGGCCGTAGAGCCGGGCGACGTGGTGATGGTGAAGGGGTCGAACGGGTCGAAGGCGTCCGCCGTGGCGGCCGCGCTGAAGGCGCTCGACCGGGGTTCGGGGGAGGCGGCCTGATGTTCTACTGGCTGTACGAACAGTTCGCGGCCTCGGGCTACGTCCCGATCCTGAACCTGCTGAAATACCAGACCTTCCGCACCTTCCTGGCCCTGTTCACGGCGCAGTTCGTGGTGGTGGCCCTGGGCTCGCGGTTCATCCGCTGGATGCAGGCCAAGCAGGGCAAGGGCCAACCGATCCGCGCCGAGGGCATCGAGCGCCACGTGATCGAGAAGGCCGGCACGCCGACCATGGGCGGGGTGATGATCCTGGCCGGGCTGCTGGTCGGCACGCTGCTGTGGAGCGACCTCTCGAACGTCTATGTCTGGGCCGTGGTGCTGGTGACGGCGGGCTACGGCCTGCTGGGCTTCACCGACGACTACGCCAAGGTGACGCGCCAGACGACCGCCGGCGTCTCGGGCAAGCTCAGGCTGGCGCTGGAGGCGGGCATCGCCATGGCCGCGGTGGCCCTGATCATCGCCTTCGCCCAGAAGCCCGCCGAGACCCCGGAACTGCTGACCTCGGTCACCTTCCCGATCTTCAAGCAGTACTTCCTGGACCTGAACTGGTTCTACCTGCTGTTCGGGGCCTTCATCATCGTGGGCGCGGCCAACGCGGTGAACTTCACCGACGGGCTGGACGGCCTGGCCACGGTGCCGGTGATGATCGCCGCGGCCGCCTACGGCCTGATCGCCTACCTGGTCGGCAACTTCATCTTCGCCAACTACCTGCAGCTCCACCACGTCCCGGGCGTGGGCGAGATCGCGGTGTTCTGCGGGGCGCTGATCGGCTCGGGCCTGGGCTTCCTCTGGTACAACGCCCCGCCGGCCAAGATCTTCATGGGCGACACGGGCTCGCTGGCCCTGGGCGGGGCGGTGGGCGCGGTGGCGGTCGCCACCCGCCACGAGATCGTGCTGGCGATCATCGGCGGCCTGTTCGTGGCCGAGACCCTGTCGGTCATCGTCCAGGTCGCCTGGTTCAAGCGGACCGGCCGGCGCATCTTCCTGATGGCCCCGATCCACCACCACTTCGAGAAGCTCGGCTGGTCGGAATCGACCGTGGTGATCCGCTTCTGGATCGTCGCGATCATGCTGGCCCTCCTGGGCCTCGCCACCCTCAAGCTGCGGTAGGGGAGGGTTTAGCGAGCGCCATGATCCCCGTCCTGGGCTTCGAAGGCAAAACGGTCGCCGTGTTCGGCCTCGCCCGCACGGGCCTGGCCGCCGCGCGCGCGCTGGTCGCCGGCGGAGCCAAGGTGGCGCTGTGGGACGACAAGGCCGCCGCCCGCGAGGCCGCCCAGGCCGAGGGCTTCGAGTTGACCGACCTGACCACGGTCGACTGGAGCGAGTTCGCCGCCCTGATGCTGTCTCCGGGCGTGCCGCTGACCCATCCCGCGCCGCACTGGACGGTGGAGAAGGCCCGCACCGCCGGGGTGGAGATCGTCGGCGACGTCGAACTCTTCGCCCGCACGGTGAACGCCAGCCCGGAGCACAAGCGGCCGAAGATCGTCGCCATCACCGGCACGAACGGGAAGTCCACGACGACGGCGCTGGTGGCCCACATCCTGTCCGAGGCCGGCCGCGACGTGCGCATCGGCGGCAACTTCGGCTACGGGATCCTCGGCCTGGAAGACATGCACGGCGGCGCGGTCTACGTGCTGGAGCTGTCGTCCTACCAGCTCGACCTGACGTCCAGCCTGCACGCCGACGTCACGGTGATCCTGAACATCTCGCCCGACCATCTGGAGCGGCACGGGACGATGGAAAACTACGTGGCCGCCAAGCGCCGCATCCTGCTCAACCAGGGCAAGGGCGACACGGCGGTCATCGGCGTGGACGACGCCTGGGGCCAGCGGATCTGCACCGAGATCACCGCCGCCAACCGCCGCACCATCGTGCCGGTCTCGGCGTCCAAGGCCATGAGCCGGGGCGTCTATGCGCTGGACGGCCTGCTCTATGACGCCACGGGCGAGCGCGCCCAGGAAGTCGCCGACCTGAAGCGGGCCCGCTCGCTGCCGGGCCGCCACAACTGGCAGAACGCCGCGGCCGCCTACGCCGCCGCCAAGGGCTTGGGCGTCGGCGGCGATGAAGCCGCCCAGCACCTGATGACCTTCCCGGGGCTCGCGCACCGCATGGAGACCGTCGCCGTGCTCGGCAAGGTGCGGTTCGTCAACGACAGCAAGGCCACCAACGCCGACGCCGCCCGCCAGGCGATGTCGAGCTATCCGAAGTTCCGCTGGATCGCCGGCGGACTGCCGAAGACCGGCGGCATCGACAGCCTGGCCGACCTCTTCCCGCGCGTCGAGAAGGCCTACCTCGTGGGCGAGGCGGCCCCCGCCTTCGCAGAGACGCTGAAGGGCAAGGCCGAGGCGGTGCAGAGCGGAACCATCGAGGCCGCCGTCCAGGCCGCCTACGCCGACGCAAGGGCCAAGGGCGAGGACGCGATCGTCCTGCTCTCGCCCGCCTGCGCATCCTTCGACCAGTTCCCCGACTTTGAAGCCCGGGGCGAGGCGTTCCGCGCCGCCGTCCAGCGCCTCGCCAACGGTCAGGCGGACGCCGCATGAGCCACGCCTCCCAGGCCCACGCCTTCCCGCGCTCGGACCGCTCGGCCCTCGGCATGTGGTGGTGGACCGTCGACCGCTGGATGCTGGGCGTCGTGGGCCTGCTGATCTTCATCGGCGTCCTGATGTCGTTCGCCGCGAGCCCCGCGGCCGCGGCCCGGATGAACGTGGGCGACCCGTTCCACTTCGCCGTCCGCCAGTGCGTCTTCGCGGTCGGCGCGACCGTGATCCTGATCAGCGTATCGATGCTGGACACAAGGGGGGTACGAAGGGCCGCCTTCTTCATCTGGGCGGCGGCCATAGCGGTGATGATCGCGCTTCCGTTCATCGGCCACAACGCCAAGGGGGCGACCCGGTGGATCGAGTTCGCCGGCTTCACCTTCCAGCCGTCGGAGTACATGAAGCCCGCCCTGATCATCCTGGTCGCCTGGATGTTCGCCGAGGGGCAGAAGGGCCAGGGCGTGCCAGGCGTCTCCATCGCCTTCGGGCTCTACGCCGTCTCGGTGGCCCTGCTGCTGATCCAGCCGGACGTCGGCCAGACGGTGCTGATCACGGTCGCCTTCGGGGCGGCGTTCTGGATGGCGGGCGTGCCGCTGTCGTGGGTCATGCTGCTGGGGGCCATGGCGATCGCGGGCCTGTCGTCGACCTACTTCCTGTTCCCGCACGTGGCGAGCCGGGTGGACCGCTTCCTCTCCCCCGACAAGGCCGATACCCACCAGGTGGACCGGGCGGCCGAGGCCATCGCGGCCGGCGGCTTCTTCGGCCGGGGTCCCGGCGAGGGCGTCATGAAGCGCCACGTGCCCGACCTGCACACCGACTTCATCTATTCGGTGGGAGCCGAGGAGTACGGCCTGATCTTCAGCCTGCTCCTGATCTCGCTGTTCGCCTTCGTGGTGATCCGCGGCCTCTACCGGGCCATGAAGCTGTCGGACCCGTTCGAGCAGGTGGCCGCCGCCGGCCTCTTCGTGCTGGTCGGCCAGCAGGCGATCATCAACGTGGCCGTGAACCTCAACCTCATCCCGACCAAGGGCATGACCCTGCCTTTCATCAGCTACGGCGGCTCGTCCATGATGGCCATGGGCCTGACCCTGGGCATGGCGCTGGCCCTCACCCGCCGCCGTCCGGGCGCCTACACTCCCACCGAAGGGCTCGCCAAGGCGGGCGCGTTCGCCTAACCCTCGGGTTGCATGCGTAAGATCGCCGTCGTCGCCGCCGGGGGCACCGGAGGCCACCTCTTTCCCGCCCAGGCCCTGGCCGAGACCCTGATCTCGCGTGGCTGGAGCATCGTGCTGGCCTCGGACGAGCGGGTCGCCGGCTTCGCCCAGGACTTTCCGGCCGAGCGCCGCATCGGCCTCTCCGCCGCCACCTACCGGCCGGGCGACCCCGTCGGCATGATGCGGGCGGGCTTCGCTGTCATGCGCGGCGCCCTGCACGCCCGGGCCGCCTTCCGCGAGATCGGGCCGAACGTGGTGGTGGGCTTCGGCGGCTATCCCTCGGCCCCGGCCCTGGTGGCGGCGATCCTCGATCGGCGCCCGACCGTGATCCACGAACAGAACGCGGTGATGGGCCGGACCAATCGGCTGCTGGCCCCGCACGTGCGCACCGTGGCCTGCGCCTTCCCGACGCTGAAGAAGGCCCCCGAGAAGGTGGCCGGCCGCGCGGTCGTGGTGGGCAATCCCGTCCGTCCGCCGATCCGGGCCCTGGCCGACGTCGCCTACGTCCCGCCCGAACCCGACGGGCCGATCCGACTGCTGATCACCGGCGGCAGCCAGGGCGCACGCCTGCTCTCCGAACTGGTGCCCGAGGCGGTGAAGGCCCTGCCCGAAGACCTGCGCCGGCGCCTCGTCGTCCAGCAGCAGACCCGCGCGGAATCCATGGCCACGGCGCGCCGCGCCTATCAGGACGCGCTGGTGGACGCCGAGATCGCCCCCTTCTTCCGGGACATGGCCAGCCGCCTGCGCGACGCCCACCTGGTCATCGGCCGGGCCGGAGCGGGCTCGGTCTGTGAGTTCGCCGTCGCGGGCAAACCATCGATCCTGGTGCCTTTGGCCATCGCCCTGGACGATGACCAGGGCCAGAACGCCAAGCTGCTGGCCGACGCCGGCGGCGCCGAGATCGCCCGCGAGCACCAGCTCACGGTGGATTCCCTGGCCGGCGCCCTGGAGAAGCTGCTGACCAATCCGGCGAGGCTGGCCCGCATGGCCGCCGCCGCCCGCTCGGTGGCCATCCCCGACGCCGCCGAACGGCTGGCCGACGTGGTGGAGCAGACCGCGCGCGCAGGCTAATCCAGAACCCCGTAGACCACGGTGTCGCCGCCGACGACGTGATGGCCCTTCACGACGCCATAGACCTTGGCCCTGCCTTCGACGACGGCGTCGCCCGAGACTTCGCCGTGGACGGCGGCCGATCCCCGGACGCGGGCCCGGCCGCTGACGGTCCCGTAGACCTGGGCGTCGCCGCTGACTTCGGCGTCCTCGAAGGCCAGGGAATCGCCATGCAGCCAGCATGCGCCCTCCTGCGAAAGGTTGGCTTCGGACTCCACGAAGCCGCCCGTCCGGCCGTCCAGCCCTCGGATGCGACGGACCACGACGCCGGCGACGGTCCTCGTCTCACTGGTGATCTCGTACTTCACGCGGGGCCTCCCTTCCCTGAGAGCGATGCATAGAGCGCGTCGGTGATCGGCGTGTCCGGGGCGTAGGCCTTCTCGAACGCGTGGTAGCCGGGCATGGGGTTCACCTCGATGAGCACGGGGCCGTCGGCGGTCTCGATGACGTCCGCCCCGCAGAAGCGCAGCCCTTCCCGGGCCGCGACCCGCGCGAGGTCGCGGACCAGGTCCCGGGGGACGGGCGCCGGTCGGAAGGGCGCGGAGCCATCGCGGCGGTAGTCGGCCCCGGCGGGCGCGATGCGGACGCCGAAGGCCGCGCCGTCCAACACGTGGACCCGCAGCTCCGGTCCTTGGAGCCGCGTCTGAACCAGGACCGGTCCCTGGACACCAGCCTCCGGCGCGTCGTCCTGCGGGATGACGTAGGTGGGCAGGGCGCTGCAGTTCTTCAGGATGGTTCCCGCCGCCGCGGGCAGGCCCAGCAGGACCTGGCTGGGTGGCGGTGGCAGGCCTGGCGCGCCGACGGCGGCGATGGCGGCCACATGCCACGGCTTGCACCAGTTCGTGCTGGCCGCTTCCGGGCGGATGACGTTGGCGTGGCCCTCGGACATCGCCCGGACCAGGGCGCTGGCGTGGGTCCAGGCGAGCCCGCCCCGCCAGTCCTCACGCAGGTAGAGCCCGGAGGCGCGGGCCACCGCATCCGCGAAGGCGTCCGGCGCGAGGGCGGCCTCCACGAGGTCCTCGAAGGTGAGCCAGCGAACGGCCCGGCCGAGGCCGCGGCTGGTGAGGAAGAAGTGGCGGGCCGTCGGATCGCCCGCCGGGCTGACCGCCAGCGGGGCCTGGGCGGGCGCCTCCAGCCGATCCGCGAGCGGCGGGGCGGGTTCCGCGTTCCTCGCGCGGGCGGCGCGCTCGCGCCAGCCGGGCTCGAAGGGGGAGGTCATGCGACCAGCAGGTCGGCGACGGCCTCGACCAGCCGCTCGCCGTGTGGCGCCTCGAGGTGGTGCAGCGGGAGGAAGGGCGAAACCGACCAGATCACCGGCGCGCCAAGGAACGAGAACAGGATCTCGCCATAGTCGAGGTTCATCGCCGCCCTGACCTCCGCGACCAGCGCCGCCAGTTCCGTCCGTGCCCCGGCAGGGGGTTCGACCGGCGTCAGTCCATCGCCGTCCTGGCGGAGCAGCGCGAACGTGTCGCCCGCGAAGGCGCAACTCACCCAGGCCCCGGCCGGCGCGCCGGCGGCTATGGTCGGGAGGCCGTCGCCATCCGCATCGGGGTCGTCGCCCAGCCTCAGTTCGGGATCGAACAGCCGGACGACGGCGACCTCGCCGGCGGCGGGCGCCGCTCCGGGCGGGAGCAGGCGCCAGGAGGAGTGCGGAAGCCTTGCCTTGCCGAGGATCGCCCATTGCTCGGGCAGCGACATGACGTAGGCGCAGACCCCGCCCTGCCGCGGCCGGTTCAGGCAGTTCGGGCGCATCAACCTTATGAAGCCCGCCAGGGCGACGGCCTCATGGCTCGCAAATGCTTCCGCGTCCAGCGGGCCAGGCTCGGCCAGCGAGCCGTGGATGTCGTCCATCTCCACGGCGCTCCCCTGGCCGGCGGGCCTGATCCAGCCTCCGCCGTCGGGCGCCGCCGAAACCGCGGCGGTTCCGCCCGCCAGGGCTTCGACCGTGGTGGCCAGGGGGTGCGCGCCGCGCCGGGCCAGCGCCGCCGCCAGGCGCGCCAGAAGCGGCGGCCTGACGTCGAGGAGAAGGGTCTGCGTCCTCCGGGCCGTCGGACCTATAACGGCGCCCTGGACTTGAGGCTGACCGCGTTCGCCCGGGCGCCGGGATCCTGCGCCACCAGCTTGGCGGCTTCGTCCTCGTCGCGCACCGACAGCACCAGGTGCGTCGCGCCGTCGGCCGTGCGGGTCACCGAGTCCAGGAGCCCGTAGGCCTGGACGGCTTCCCAATAGACGTTGCTGGCCTCGATGACGCCGGGGTCCGCGGCGCGCGATGGGGAGAGTTCGACCCTGACGAACTTGCGGCCGATTCCCTGCGCCCGCGGGTCGAAGGGCCCGGCTGGAATGCCCAGCGCGTCCATCGCCGCCAGCCGGCCGCAATCGTCCTTGCCCTCCTTACCTTCCTTGCCGTCCTTGGATTCCTTGCCGTCCTTGCCGATTAGAGACATGAGCTCCTCCCGTTGAACGGCGTTATTCAACTCCTAATGGGAATGCGCCGCAAGGCGTCGTAATGCGTGTGTTCGGCGCGGTGGAGCGCGGCCGCAGGTTGGCCGTTCCGGAGCGGAGCAAGATGCGGTAGCACCACCCCATGAACCGCCGCCCCGTCCCCTTCGAGATCGGTCCCGTCCACTTCGTCGGCATCGGGGGCATCGGCATGAGCGGCATCGCCGAGATCATGCTGCGCACGGGCTATCAGGTGCAGGGCTCGGACGCGAAGGCCTCGGCCAACACCGAGCGGCTGGAGAGGCTGGGCGCGAGGATCTTCATCGGCCACGACGCGAAGAACGTCGAGGGCGCCTACGCCATCGTCTATTCGACGGCGGTCAAGCCCGACAATCCCGAGATGGTCGAGGGCCGGGCGCGGCGCCTGCCGCTGGTCCGCCGGGCCGAGATGCTGGCCGAGCTGATGCGCCTGCAGTTCTCGATCGCGGTGGGCGGCACCCACGGCAAGACGACCACGACCTCGATGGTCGCCGCCTTGCTGGACGCCGGCGGCCTGGACCCCACCGTGGTCAACGGCGGGATCATCAACGCCTATGGCACCAACGCCAAGGTGGGCGCCGGCGACTGGATCGTGGTCGAGGCCGACGAGAGCGACGGCACCTTCCTGAAGCTCAAGTCCACCTGCGCCATCGTCACCAACATCGACCCCGAGCACCTGGACCACTACGGCGACTTCGACGCCGTGAAGAAGGCCTTCCAGGACTTCGTGGAGAACATCCCGTTCTACGGCTTCGCGGCGGTGTGCATCGACCACCCCGAGGTCCAGGCCATGGCCGCCCGGGTCGAGAACCGCCGCCTCGTCACCTATGGCGTGAACCCCCAGGCCGAGGTCCGGGCCCACAACATCCGCATGGGGCCCGAGGGCGCGCGCTTTTCGGTGGTGATCCAGCCCAGGGACGGCGGCTTCGTCTCGTACGACGACCTGCTCTTGCCCATGGCTGGTCAGCACAACGTCCAGAACGCGCTGGCCGCCATCGCCGTGGCCCGCGAACTGGGCGTGCCGGCCAAGGCCATCCGCGCGGGGCTGGCCGGGTTCGGCGGGGTGAAGCGCCGGTTCACGACCACGGGCGTGGCGAACGGCGTGCGCGTGGTGGACGACTACGGCCACCATCCGGTGGAGATCGCCTCGGTGCTGAAGGCCGCCCGCGCGGTCAGCGAGGGCAAGGTGATCGCCGTAGTCCAGCCGCACCGGTACACGCGCCTGCGCGACCTGTTCGACGAGTTCTGCGCCTGCTTCAACGACGCCGACACGGTGGTCGTGGCCGACGTCTACGCGGCGGGCGAGGCGCCGCTGGAGGGCGTCAGCAAGGACAGCCTGGTCGAGGGCCTGCGCCGCTACGGCCACCGCCGCGTGCTGCCGCTTTCGGAGCCCGCCGCCCTGCCGGCCCTGGTGCGCCAGGAGGCCAAGCCGGGCGACCTGGTGGTGCTGTTGGGCGCGGGCGACATCACGAGCTGGGCCTACGCCCTGCCGGGCCAGCTAGAAGCCCTCGGCGAAGCCGCCGAATGAGCCGGCCCCGATGACCTGGAAGGACAATCTGCCCGCCGTTCGCGGCAAGCTCCTCCGGGACGAGCCGCTGGCGCCCTTCACCTGGTTCCGCGTCGGCGGGCCGGCCGACGTGATCTTCCTGCCCGAGGACGAGGACGACCTGGCGGCCTTCCTGAAGGGCTTGCCGGCCGACGCGCCCGTGACCGTCCTGGGCGTGGGGTCCAACACTCTCGTCCGCGATGGCGGCGTGGACGGCGTGGTGATCCGCCTGGGCAAGGCCTTCGCCAAGGTCGAGCCCCGCGAGGGAAGCCGCATCTTCGCCGGCGCGGCGGCGCTCGACGCGACGGTCGCCCGCGAGGCGGCCAAGGCGGGGATCGCCGGCCTGGAGTTCTATCGCGGGGTGCCGGGGACCATCGGCGGGGCGCTGGTCATGAACGCCGGCTGCTACGGCGCCGAGACCAAGGACGTGCTGGTCGAGGCCTATGCGCTCACCCGCGCGGGCGAGCGCCTGACGCTGTCGAACGCCGACCTTGGCTACAGCTATCGCAAGTCCGCCCGCGCGGCCTCAGAGCCGCTGATCTTCACCGGCGCGCTGTACGAGGGCCGGCCGGACGACCCCGCCGCCATCGAGGCCCGCATGGCCGAAATCACCGCGCGCCGGGAGACGACCCAGCCGATCCGCGAGAAGACCGGCGGCTCGACGTTCAAGAACCCGCCCGGTCATTCCTCCTGGAAGCTGGTGGACGACGCCGGCTGGCGGGGCAAGCGCTTCGGCGGGGCCATGTTCTCGCCCCTGCATTCCAACTTCCTCATCAACACCGGCGAGGCGACGGCGGCCGATCTCGAAGGCCTGGGCGAAGCGGTCCGGGCCGATGTGAAGGCCAAGTTCGGCGTCGACCTCGACTGGGAGATCAAGCGCATCGGGCGGCCGTGAACGCGGCGGCGTTGATCCTCGTGCGGCACGCCAGGCCCCGGGTCGATCCCGACACACCGCGGGTGGAATGGCTGCTGACGCCCGATGGCATGGCCGCCGCCACGGCGCTGGCGGACCACCTGAAGATGCAGCCGGTGACCGGCGTGCTCTCCAGTCCCGAGCCGGCGGCGCTGGCGACGACCGGCCTGATCGCGCGGCGGCTCGGCCTCACCATCGCGGTGGACGACGGGCTCTCGGAGATCGCGACCCCGGACCTGCCCGTCACCGCGGACGACGCCCACCGCGCGAACATGCAACGCGTCTTCGCCGAGCGGGCGACCGCTCCGTTCGGCGGGGAAAGCGCCGACCAGGCGCTGGCGCGCTTCTCCGAGGCCCTGCGCCGACATGCCGAGCGGCCGCTGATGGTGGTGACCCACGGCGTCGTGATGAGCCTCTACCTGGCGCCGCGCCTGGGCCGCGATCCCTACGAGCTGTGGCTGGGCCTCAAGACGCCTGAAGCCGTCGTGCTGGATGCTTCGGACCGCCTCGTGTCGCGGAGCGGCTAGGCAGGGGCGATACATCCGGCCTGCCGAAGACTTCGATCCGGTTGCGGCCGTTCTTCTTCGCCTTGTAGAGCGCCTGATCGGCCGCGCCGATGAGAGCCTCCGCCGAGGTCAGGCCCGCGCTCATCTCGGCGACGCCCGCGGAGAGGGTGATGGTCGGCAGGGGCTCGCGGCCGTGGACCATCGCCGTAGCCTCGACCTCGGCGCATATCTGCTGCAACCGGGCCTTGGCCTCGCCAAGGGCGCAGTTCGGCAGCACGACGACGAACTCCTCGCCGCCGTAGCGGCAGACGATGTCCCCGGCGCGGAGGGAATCCCTCAACAGCCCGCCCACGATCTTCAGCACCCGGTCCCCGGCGGGATGGCCGTGGGCGTCGTTCAGCGCCTTGAAGTGATCGACGTCCAGGAGCGCGACGCACAGCGGCTTGCGACCGCGTCGGGCCCGCCGGATCTCGCGGGGGAGGGTTTCGGACAGGTAGCGCCGGTTGAACAGGCCGGTGAGCGGGTCGCGCATGGCCTGTTCGCTGAGAACTTCCCGCAGCTTCAGGTTCGACAGCGAGAGTTTCGGGACGTCCCCGAAGGTCTGCAACAGCCGCTGCAGGTCATCGGTGACGGCGGCTCCGGGGCGCGCCGCCAGGTACAGCAGGCCCGTCGTCTCGCCATGCACCGCCAGCGGCAGGCAGACATAGGCGCCGGGCGGAGTCTCGCGGAAGTGCCGGCACGGCGTCGCCTTGCCTGCGCCGGCGACATCGTACCGGCGGCCTGTGCGCAGGCCCCAGCAGTCGGCGACGGCGAATTCGGGCGACAGCCCGGGCTCGCCCCATCGGGCGACGGTTTCGAGCTCGCCGGATTCGTCGGACACGACCGCGAGGCCGCCGCTCGTCCCATCGAACAGGTTGGCGGCGGCGGTGGCGATGATGGGATAGGCCTCCTGCCGCGACCGGCAGGTCTGCAGCGTATCGGACAGGCGGGCTATGGCGCCCATTTCCTCGGCGTGCGCCTTCAAGGCGTCGAGGCTGGCCGCCATCTGGCGGTTGAGATTCTCGATGGCGGCGTGCGCCCGTTCGCGCTCGCTGACGTCGCGAGCGACCCCAAGGGCATGCCATTCGCCGTTGATCTGCATCGCGGACACGGAGACATCCGCCGGGAAGCGGGTCCCGTCCTTGCGCACGGCCTGGAGCGAAAGGGTCCGGCCGGGCAGGTCGCGGACGCCGGCCTGCGCGAGGCTCCGGTAGGCCACGATGGCGGCCTCCCGGTCGCCCTCGTCGGCGAGTAGGATGCTGGCGCTGCGACCCTGGATCTCCTCGGGCGTGTAGCCGAACATCCGCTGGGCCGCCGGATTCCAGAAGACGATGTCCCCGGCATGGTCGGCGATGATGAAGGCGTCCTGGGCATGGTCGGAAATGGCGCGGAGCCGTTCGTTGCTGTCCTGTAGGGCCTGGGTCACCCGGCGCTGTTCAAGGGCCAGGCTCTGGAGCTCTTCGTTGAGCCTGGCTTCTTTCAGGCGCAGGCGGACGTTCTCGGTCACCCAGCGGCTGTTGCGCAGGCCCGTGGCCGCCAGCGCGGCGGAGAAGATCGCGAGCATCACCGCCATGACGACGAAGACGGCCTCTCCCGCCGCGAGGAGCGCCACGATCAGGGGCAGGATGGCGGGAATGGCGAAAGCGTAGAACGCGGGCGGCCAGACGGAGTCCCGCAGCACCGACCCCGCGGCCATGCCGCCCAGCATGAACGCCACGAAGACCGCGTCCACGGCGTCGCCCGAGACGAAGACGACGGATGCGGCCAGTCCCCACAGAACGCCCGTGAGTCCCGATCCGGCGGCGAACGCCCAGGCCCAGGCCTTCGTGGCCTCGCCCCGAGGCTGGCTCCTGTTATAGCGGCGGCACAGCAGGATGCGCGCCGCGACCACGACCGCGAACAGCGAAAGCCAGGCCGCCCAGACCAGCGCCGGATACTCATTGAACAGCAGGGCGCAGGCCAGCGCGGCGTTGACCAGGTTCCCGAGGGTGATGCTTGGCGAGGCGTAGAGCAGCCGCACCTGCTCGGCGCGGATCGCGCCGGCCGTGTCGGCGTCGGCCACGGGAGGGAGGGGCGTGTCGGGCAAGGCGAACTCCGGGCAGACTCCGGGCTGTCGTTGAAACAGGCCATCATCTCGCCCCTGAAAGCGGCCGCCTTGAGCTGTCGCAAACCGGTCCGCGACACATTGAGCCGCAGTTGCTGCCACGCGTTGGCAGCAGCAAGCTTGACGGGAATCCCGCGAGGCTCCACGCGCAGGACATGCACAAGCTCGCCCCCCTGGCCCTCGCCGCCAGCCTCCTGGCCGTCGCGCCCGCCGCCGCCCAGGACACCGCCGCCCCGGACATCGCCGCCCCGGACATCGCCGCCAGCGCCGCCGCCGTGCGGGACAAGGCCCTGGCCGATCCCACCGCCTGGACCATCGCCGAATCCCTGACGACCGATGTCGGGCCGAGGCTCGTCGGTTCGCCCGAGATGGTCCGCGCCCGCGACTGGGGCGTCGAGACGCTGAAGCGCCTGGGCTTCCAGAACGTGAAGGTCGAGACCTTCACCGCCTCGGGCTGGTTCCGGGGAGAGGAGTCCGCCGAGGTCGTGGGGCCGGTCCCGCACAAGCTGCACATCCTGGGCCTGGGCCGCTCGTCGCCCACGCCGAAGGGCGGGCTGACCGCCGAGATGGCGCTGTTCCGCAGCTACGACGAGTTCCTGGCCCAGCCGGAGGGCTCGCTGAAGGGCAAGATCGCCGTGGTCACCGGCGTCATGACGCGGGCCCAGGACGGCTCGGGCTATGGCGCCATCAACCCGCAGCGCAGCGCCGGTCCCGCCGAGGCGGCCAAGCGCGGCGCCGTGGCCTATCTGATCCGGTCGCTGTCCACCGACGACACCCGTCTGCCGCACACCGGCGCGGCGCGTCCGGGCGGCATCCCCGCCGCGGCGCTGTCCACCCCCGACGCCGAGCTGCTGGAGCGGCTGGCCGCCCGAGGTGAGGCCGGGGGCAAGCCGGTGACGATCAAGCTGAACATGACCTCGCGCTTCGAGCCCAAGGTCGAGGCCTACAACATCTCGGGCGAGCTGCCGGGCCGCGAGGCGCCGGACGAGGTGATCGTGGTCGGCGGCCACCTGGATTCCTGGGACCCGGGCACGGGCGCCGTGGATGACGCCGCCGGCATCGCCATCACCACGGCGGCCGCCAAGCTGGCCGCCGGCCAGGGGCCGCTGCGCCGGACCATCCGGGTCGTGATGTGGGGTTCGGAGGAGCAGGGCGGCTCCAGCGACGCCTATCTGGCGGCCCACAAGGACGAGGTCGGACGGATGGTCATGGTGGGCGAGAGCGACACCGGGGCCGGGCGCATCTGGCAGGCGCGCCTGCCGAAGGGGAGCCTGGACCATCCGGCGATGAAGGCGTTCCGCGGGGCCATCGCGCCCCTGAGGGTCATCGTCAGCCGTGAGGCGCCGGGCTTCGGCGGTTCGGATGTCGAGGGTCTCGTCGAGGCCGGCGCGCCCTTCGTGGAATTCAACCAGGACGCCAGCCGCTACTTCGACCTGCACCACTCGGCCGACGATACGCTCGACAAGATCGATCCGGCGGAGCTGGCGCAGAACGTGGCCGTGTGGGCGAGCTTCCTGCACACCGTGGCCAACA
Source organism: Phenylobacterium sp. (assembly GCF_046463815.1). Lineage (GTDB taxonomy): Bacteria > Pseudomonadota > Alphaproteobacteria > Caulobacterales > Caulobacteraceae > Phenylobacterium. The sequence goes on from NZ_JBKBRO010000005.1 coordinate 30,996, forward strand.
GCGACGTGGACTTCCGGGCGCTGGCGGCCAGACCCTAGCCCGGGGCCTTCTCGGCGGGGAGCAGACGGGCGGTCGAGGTGGCGCGAGCGAGCAGCAGGCCGTCCGCGTCGGTCAGCCGCCCTTCCAGGAAGCAGATGCTCTTTCCGGCCTGGACCCCCTGGCCCTCGCCGAAGATCGGGCCGGGCGTGGCCGGCGCCAGGAAGCTGACGTTCAGGTCGATGGTCCGGGTGAACAGCCGGCCGTCCGAACAGATGAACATGGCCGGGCCCATGGTGTCGTCCAGCATGGCGGTGGTGACGCTCATGCAGGCCATCCTGGCGGAGGGCCGCTGACCGCGTGCTGGCGGCAGCGGCTCAATATCGCGCCAGCCTAGCGGGCCAGCTCCCGCTCTATCGCCTCGACGACGGGGCGCCAGTCCCCGCCACGCCAGAGACGCGCGGTCGGATACCAGGGGCTGTCGATGCGGTGCTGCATCCAGCGCCAGTCGGTGGTCAGGTCGGGCACGAGTATCCAGACCGGCTTGCCGAGCGCGCCGGCCAGGTGGGCGACCGCGGTATCCACACTGACGACGAGGTCGAGGCCGGCGATGATTTCGGCGGTGTCCTGGAAGTCACGAGCGCCGCTATCCTCGGGCGCGAGGCTGACGGCGCCGGGAAGGGCGAGAAGGCGCTCGCCAAGGTCGGGCGGCAACGAGCGGTTGGCGTCATTCCGGAAGGCCGGGTTGCCGCGCCAGGCGACGCCCACGACAGAAGAAGTCCCTGGCTGGGCGCTGAGGTAGGGTGCGCTCGGCAGTGTCTCCAGCGTGGCGCCCGCCCGCCCGGCTATATCGCTCGACATCACCCAGTAGTCGGGGTCGGGAAACTCGGCCGCGCCCCTGGCCTCGACGACTTCGACAGGCATCGATCGGAAGAGGCGCGCGAGAGGCGTGGGCGTCAGCACCGTCACGTCGGCTCCTTCGGACGCCGCTCGAGCCGCGAACCGCGCGAACATGATCTGATCGCCCATGCCCTGTTCCGGGAAGACCAGCAAGCGCTTGCCGACCAGGGGCTCCCCACGCCATTCAGGCCAGGGGAGCGACGGTTTCCCGCAGTTGAGCTCGGGGATGTCGTGGCGCGCTTCGTAAAGCGGCCAGCCTTCCTGGTAGCGGCCCTGGGACAGCAGAACGAAGCCGAGCGCGTGCCGGGTGCGGGGTTCCCTGTGGATTCAACTGGGCCGCGAGCCGCAGCGTGGCTTCCGCGCCAGCGAGATCGCCAGCCTGTTTGAGGCGCCCGCCCTCATTGTGAAGCGCGGTCCCGATCAAATCCCTCATGCCGCACATCTAACGCAGGGTCCATTTGCATGCACAGGTTCATCCGCAAGGGCGAGCCGATGGCCGTCGGGGTTCGGCCTGCACGCGAGAGATTCGGTCCGGCATCCGCCCGAGGTTCTTGAGCGAAGAGCTCGCGGCAGCGCGACGAAGCGCCGCCGCGGCTACGTACGCCACCGGAGTTGCAAAGCGACCGGTCGGTCACTTATTCCTAGTCAAATGGTAGCGTTTGCGCGGCGCCATACCGGGTCGCTGGCGCGCCAGGCCCGATGGACATGCCCGACGGAACCACGACCGCCCACCTCTACAAGCCCAAGCTCGCCACGACCCTGAAGGAGGGTTACGGCGCCGAGGCGCTGAAGCGCGACGTGATGGCCGGCCTGACCGTGGCGATCCTGGCGCTGCCGCTCTCCATGGCCATCGCCGTGGCCTCGGGCGTCTCGCCGGAGCGGGGTCTGTGGACGGCCATCGTCGGAGGCTTCCTGGTCTCGGCGCTCGGCGGCAGCCGCTATCAGATCGGCGGACCGGCGGGCGCCTTCATCGTGCTGGTCGCCGCCACCGTCGCGAAGTTCGGAATCGAGGGGCTGCTGCTCACGGTCCTGCTTTCGGGCCTGATGCTGACCCTGGTGGGGCTCCTGCGGCTCGGCTCGTTGATCCGCCACATCCCGCATGAGGTGACGGTGGGCTTCACCGCCGGCATCGCGGTCACCATCCTGGCCAGCCAGATCAAGGACCTCGCGGGCCTGACGCTCAGCGGGCGGGAGCCGGGCGAACTGCTGCCGAAGCTGGCGGCTCTGGGCTCGGCCCTGCCGACCCTGAACCCCGCCGCCCTCGTGCTGGGCGTCGGGGTGGCGGCGTTCATCCTCGTCCTGCGACGCTTCCGGCCGACCTGGCCCGGCATGCTGTTCGGGGTGGTCGGCGCGACCCTGATCGCCACGGCCCTGCACCTGCCGGTCGAGACCATCGGCACGCGGTTCGGCGGCCTGCCGCAGAGCTTCCCGGCGCCGGCCCTTCCCACGATCTCGCTCGATCTGGTCCTCAAGGTGCTGCCGGCGGCGCTGTCCTTCACCCTGCTGGGCGGCGTGGAGAGCCTGCTGTCGGCGACCGTGGCCGACAAGATGACCGGCCGGGTTCACCGGTCGAACATGGAACTGGTCGCCCAGGGCCTGGCCAACGTCGGCTCGGCGTTTTTCGGGGGCATCGCGGTGACCGGCACCATCGCCCGGACGGCGGCCAATATCCGCGCCGGCGCGCGCAGCCCCTTCGCGGGCATGCTGCACGCGGTCTTCCTGCTGCTGTTCATGCTGCTGGCCGCGCCCTTGGCCAGCTACGTGCCGCTGGCGGCCCTGGCGGGCGTGCTGGTCGTGGTGGCCTGGAACATGGCCGAGAAGGAGGAGTTCGTCGGCCTGATGAAGAGCTGGAGGAGCGGAACGGTGCTCTTCGCCACCTTCGCCTTCACGCTTCTGCACGATCTCACCACCGGAATCGTGGCCGGCTGCGTTCTGGCGACCTTCTTCTGGCTGCTGGATCGCCGGGCCCGCGGCGGCCCGACCCCTTGACCTGAGGGGGCCAGCCGGGCCACGGCGGGCGGACGCCCTTCAGTCTCCAGCGAGTCGTCCATGGCCGCGCCGCTCTCCGGTCACCACGTCGCCGTCCTCATGGGCGGCCTGTCCTCCGAACGGGAGGTGAGCCTGGTCTCGGGCCGCGAATGCGCCGACGCGCTGGAGCGCCTGGGCGCGAAGGTGAGCCGGGTGGACGCGGGCCGCGACCTCGCCCAGGTGCTGACGAAGCTGAAGCCCGACGTCTGCTTCAACGCCCTCCATGGCGCGTGGGGGGAGGACGGCTGCGTCCAGGGCGTGCTGGAAACCCTGGCCATTCCCTACACCCATTGCGGCGTGCTGGCCTCCGCCCTGGCCATGGACAAGGCCAAGTCCAAGGCCGTGCTGGCAGCGGCCGGCGTGGACGTGCCGGGCGGCGGGCTCTTCAACCGCTTCGACGTGGCGCGCTCGCACGTCCTGCCGCCGCCCTATGTGGTCAAGCCGAACGCCGAGGGCTCGTCCGTGGGCGTCTTCCTGGTGTTCGAGGGCGCCAACAGCCCGCCCCAGGAGGTGGTCGCCCCCACCTGGACGTTCGGCGAGGAGGTCATGGTCGAGCCCTATGTCCGGGGGCTGGAGCTGGCGGTGGGCGTCATGGACGGCAAGGCGATGACCGTCACCGAGATCATCCCGCGGACCGGCTTCTACGACTACGACGCCAAGTACGCCGAGGGCGGCTCACAGCACGTGGTCCCCGCCCGCATCCCGCCGCACGCGTTCGAGCGGGCCAAGAAGCTCTCCGAGATGGCCCACGCCGCGCTTGGTTGTCGCGGGGTTACCCGGTCGGACCTCCGTTATGACGACATTAACGACATTCTGGTCCTTCTGGAGGTCAACACCCAGCCCGGCATGACGCCCACCTCCCTGGTTCCGGAGCAGGCGGCGGCCCAAGGCGTGGATTTCGACCGTCTGGTGCTCTGGATTACGGAGGACGCTTATGCCCGCGCCGGTGCGGGGAGGATCGCGAGTTCAGGCGAAGCCTCGGGCCAAGGCGCCCCCTAGTCCTGCCAAACGCCCCGCGAAGGGCGGGGCGGGCGCGCCCGCGCGCGAGGGGGTTCCCCCCAAGCTGATCCTGCTCACCGCCGCGGGCCTGTTGGCCATCGCCCTCGGCGCGACGCTCGCCACCGGCGGCCGCGGCCAGATGCTGGTCGACAGCGTGACCGCCGCCGTCGACGGCCGCTTCGGCGAAGCCGGCTTCCGCCTGCGTACGGTCCACGTCCAGGGCGCGTCCCAGATGGCGACCCCCGACATCGTCCGCGCCGCCGGCGTCTACAAGGACCAGCCGCTGCTCGGCCTCGACCTCGCCGCCCTGCGCGATCGCGTGGAGACGGTGGGCTGGGTGAAGGAGGCGAGGATCGTGCGCCTGCTGCCCGACACCCTGGTCATCGCCGTCGAGGAACGCCGCCAGCTCGCCGTTTGGCAGCACGCCGGCCGCAGCGTGGTGATCGACGAAAAGGGCCGCGTCATCCCCGAGGCCGATCCGGCCCGCTTCCCGATGCTCCCGCTGGTGGTCGGCGCCGGCGGCGCCGAGCACGCCGGCGAGATCCTGCCGGTGATCGCCCAGCGGCCCAAGCTGATGCAGCGGATGGAGGCCCTGGTGCGGGTGGACGACCGCCGCTGGGACCTGCGCCTGAAGGACGGTTCGCTGATCCAGCTTCCCGCCGTGGGCGAGGAGGACGCCCTGGCCCAGCTCGAACAGCTCGACCTGCGCTCGCGCATCCTGGAGCTGGGCTTCGAGCGCATCGACCTGCGCAACCCCGATGTCGTGGCCGTGCGGCCGCGCCCTGTTGAGACCACCGCGCCCGACGGTCTGGCCGCCGCCGGCGTGTAAGGAGAAGAAGCGAACCCGCGATGCTGAAGTCCCTCACCCGCGCTGAAGAGTCCCGCAAGGACGGCCGCGAAGGCCTGAAGGCCGCGCTCGCGCCGCCGCGCGTGGTGGCCGCCGTGGACCTGGGGGCGTCGAAGGTCACCTGCTTCATCATGAAGCCGGAGGGCGTGCGCAAGGCCGACCGGACGCTCACCACAAGCGGCGTCGGCTACGTCCAGTCGCGCGGCGTGCGCGGCGGCGCCATCGTGAACCTCGACGAGGCGTCCGACGCCATCGCCCAGGCCGTGGAGCGGGCCGAGAACGTCGCCGGCGTCAGCGTCCAGGGAGTCACCGTGGCCACCTCGGGCGGCCAACTGGCCTCCTCGCGCGTGGCCGGCCGCGTCTCGATCGGCGCCCGGCCCATCGCCGACCACGACCTCGTGCGCGCCATCCAGAACGCGCTCGCCCAGATCAAGCTGCCGGGCCGCCGGGCCATCCACATCCTGCCGGTCGGCTGGCTGGTGGACGGGCAGGGCGGCGTGCGCGACCCGCGCGCCATGTTCGGCAAGACGCTCGGCGTCGAGCTCCTGGTGGTCTCGGTGGCCGAGACGGTGTTCCAGACCCTGGGCGCCTGCGTCGAGCGCGCCCACCTCCAGCTCGACGGCGTGGTCGCCGCGCCGTTCGTCTCCGCGCTCGCCGCGCTGGAGGAGGACGAGATGGATCTCGGCAGCGTGTGCATCGACATGGGCGGCGGCTCCACCTCGGCGGCGGTGTTCGCGGGCGGCAGCCTGGTTCACGTCGAGACCGTGCCGGTCGGCGGCCAGCACGTGACCCAGGACATCGCGCGCGGCCTTTCGACCTCCATCGCCGGCGCCGAACGCATCAAGACCCTGCACGGCTCGGCCATCGCCTCTGCCAACGAGGACCGCGAGATGATCGAGGCGCCGCCGCGCGGCGATGATCCCGGCGCGGGCCCGGTGGTGGCGCCCCGCTCCCTGCTCAAGGGCATCATCGCGCCGCGCGTCGAGGAGACGCTGGAGCTGCTGCGCGACCGCCTCAAGGCCTCGGGCGCGCCGGTGGAGCCGGGCGCGGGCCTGGTGCTGACCGGCGGGGCCAGCCAGCTCGCCGGCGTGCGCGAGGTGGCCGTCCGCGTGTTCGACCGTCCGGTGCGCCTGGGCCGCCCGCGCCGGGTGCCGCACCTGGCCGACGCGGCGTCCGGTCCGGCGTTCACGGCGGCGGCGGGCGTCCTGCACCGCGCCGCCTTCGGGCCGCGCGAGGCCGTCTCGTCGAAGTCGCTGGCCTCGGCCAAGCTGCGCCGCGAACCGCTCGACCCCCGGGCCAATCCGGTCGCCAAGGCCGCCGCCTGGTTGCGCGAGAACCTGTAGTTCACTCCACCTCGATGAAGATCGGGTTGGCGTAGAACCAGAGGTCCGACCAGGGGGTCTCGCCGGCCGTGTCGGCCTCGGGCTCCAGTTCGCTCCCGTTCGTGCCGCGTACGCGGACGTAGCCGTCCTGGGTCACGTTCTTCAGCGTGAAGGCCATGCTGAGACGCTCGCCCTCGCGAACCCAGTCGCCGGGGCCGAAGCGCTTCTCGACCCGGGTGGTGGGGTTGCGGTCGGCGTCGCGGTCCGCCGCCGGTCCGGTCACGTCCCCGCGGATCAGGTCGACCCGCGCCACGCTGGGCGAATAGCCGCCGAAGTTCTTGCCCGCCGGGTCGCGGACCCGGATCACCACGGTCACGTCCGACCCTCGCGGAACCTTCAGGGCGCCGCCGATCTCGGCGCGGCGGGCGCCGTCGGCGGTCTGGGCGACCACGTCGACCTCCGAGACGAGGTCGCCCAGGGTCACGAAGACCCGGCCGTTGCGCAGGCCGTCCAGCACGTCGTCGTAGCTGCGGACCGCCTTCACGTAGGTCTTGGAATATTCGCCGGGCCAGAAGTCGGAGCCGCCGGTGGTGTAGTGCCGGTGCGAATCCGAGGTCGACGTGATCCACCACCGGCGGCCCTCGCCGAGCATGGAGTCCCAGAAGCCGCCGAGGATCGCGGTCATCTGGTCGAAACCGCCCAGGGTGGGGGCGCGGCGGTAGGCGCCGCGCATGCGGTGCTCCTCATCGGCGGCCTCGGGCGGCAGGAGCGGTCCGGCCTGGTGGCCCGGCGCGCCCTCCATGCCCACGGCCACGTTGGGCGCGGCGTCGTTCCAGTTGCGCAGCTCGTGCGGGCTGACGGCGCCGTACCGCCCGAGGCCGTTGGCGGTGCGCGACGGATGGTTGGCGATCACCACCGGCGGAGCCGGCAGGGCCTTCATGTGGTTCAGCGCGTCGACCATGCGCTGCTCGGTGTCCCAGGCCGGATCGGCCGGCCAGGGTTCGCGGCGGTTGTAGCCTGCCTCGATGCCGAACAGGACGTCGCGTTCGCCAGGCGTCTTCGGCACGATCACGCTGGAGTGCTCGGCGCCGGGGGTGTCGAGCTCCATGCCGACGAACAGGATCAGGCCCGGCGTCTCCTTCCGGGCCCGCAGCACTTCGGGATAGGCTTTCTCGCGGTTCAGCTTGGAATGGTTCGGACCGCCATGGTCGGTGGCGACCATCCAGATCAGCCCGTGCTCGGCCGCCATCCGCGCATTCGTCGGGATCGGGTTGTTGGCGTCGCCCGCGATGACCGCCTCGGGCGGCGCCTTGCCGTCCGCAGAGGGCTTCCAGCTCACGCTGTACCAGCTGTGCACGTGGTGATCGCCGGCCTGCCAGCGGCGCTTCGCCGGGTCCGCGCCGCTGGGACGCGCCGCAGGCGTGGGCGCGAACCGGGGCGCGTGGCCATGGGGGCCGTCGTGCGCGGCCGCGGCGCCGGGAAGCAGGGCGGCCGCCAGGCCGATGAGGACAAGTCGTCGCAACGTGGCGCTCCGGGAGGATCGGCGCGCCGACCCGGGCGCGCGGACCTCGCGCTCTAGCCGGCGGGGCTCACGTTCCTGCGACGTTCGGTTGACGTTCGTGTGACAACGAAACCTGGGGTTTGGACCGGCGCCGCCGGGCCTCCCGAGTCCCTGCGAGACAAGCCTCATTTTCACACGGAGCGCCGGTCGATCAGCGTCCGACTCAGGCTATGGGCTTAACCCTCGATTAAGGATGTCGGTCGCCTAGTAAACCCATCCTTAAAGGGTGCGTCGGGCGTGCGGGTCGCCAGGCGCTCTGAGCGCATTTCGGAAGGACGCAGGGTCCATGGCCATCTCTCTCACCGCCCCTCGAGCCACGGAACTGAAGCCGCGCATCGTCGTGTTCGGCGTCGGCGGCGCCGGCGGCAACGCCGTGAACAACATGATCGAGGCGGGCCTCGAGGGCGTGGAGTTCGTGGTCGCCAACACCGACGCCCAGCAACTGCAGTTCGCCAAGACCGACCGGCGCATCCAGCTCGGCGTGCAGGTGACCCAGGGCCTGGGCGCGGGCGCCCATCCCGAAGTCGGCATGAGCGCGGCCGAGGAGAGCATCCCGGAGATCGGCGAGCACCTCGACGGCGCCCACATGGTCTTCATCACCGCCGGCATGGGCGGCGGCACCGGCACCGGGGCCGCCCCGATCATCGCCAAGTGCGCGCGCGAGCGCGGCATCCTGACCGTCGGCGTGGTGACCAAGCCCTTCCACTTCGAGGGCCGCCACCGGATGCGCCTGGCCGACGCCGGCATCAACGAGCTGCAGCGCTACGTCGACACCCTGATCGTCATCCCGAACCAGAACCTGTTCCGGGTGGCCAACGAGCGGACGACCTTCGCCGAGGCCTTCGGCATGGCCGACCAGGTCCTGCACTCGGGCGTCCGCTCGATCACCGACCTGATGGTGCTCCCGGGCCTCATCAACCTCGACTTCGCCGACGTCCGCACGGTGATGACCGAGATGGGCAAGGCGATGATGGGCACCGGCGAGGCGACCGGCGACGACCGCGCCCTGATGGCCGCCCAGAACGCCATCCAGAACCCGCTGCTGGACGAGGTCTCCCTGAAGGGCGCCAAGGCCGTGCTGGTCAACGTCACCGGCGGCCTGGACATGACCCTGCTGGAAGTCGACGAGGCGGCGAACGCCATCTCCGAACAGGTCGATCCGGAAGCCAACATCATCTTCGGCGCCGCTTTCGACCCGAGCCTGGACGGGATGATCCGCGTGTCGGTCGTGGCCACGGGCATGGACGGCGCCTCGATCGCCGCCATCGAGCCCAAGGTCGAGCGCCGCTCGCTGACCGCCGAACCCCTGCGCGCCACGGTGAGCCCGCGCGCCGCCGAGCCGGCGCCGGTCACGGCCTCCGCCGAGCCGGAAGCCGCTCCGGTCCCCGAACCGGTCATGTCGATGGAGCCGCGCGAGGAAGAGCAACCCGACATCTTCGCCGCGCCCGTGGCCGCCGAGGCCCCGGCCGAGCCCGCGCCCCAGCCGGTGACGCGCATCGTCGACCCCGCGGCCGCCGAGGCGCAGGACGACGAGCCCCTGTTCGCCGAGCCGGCCTTCGAGGCGCGCAAGCCCCGCGGCGGCTTCCTCAGCCTGTTCGGCGGCCGCCCGCGCTACGACGCGCCGCCGGCGGCTCCGCAGCCGCAGGCCCAGCCCATGGCCCGTCCCACCGCCACGGCGGTGCGCGGCGGCGCCCAGCCGCTGGAAACGCCCCAGATCGAGCCCGAGGCCGACGCCGGCGAGGACCTGGAGATCCCCTCCTTCCTGCGCCGCCTGGCCAACTGATCGCGCCCGGCCCTGCCGGCGGCTGTCCGGGGCCGGTGTCACGCAAATGGGAAAGCAGGGGGCCTGGCCCTCTGGTATCTTTCGTCCGTCAGCCTGAGCACGGGAGGGCGGACATGGCCTATCAGCGCGTGATCTGGGTTTCGCCCCTTGCGGGCGGGTGGACGGTGCGCTGCGCCGAACTGGAGCCCCTGGTCTTCCGATCCGGCCGCCGGGCCGAGGAACAGGCGAAGGCGCTGGCCGACTGCCTCGCGGGCCTGGGCCGCGATGCGCAGGTCCGCATCCAGGACCGCGCTATGAACCTCATCGGCGCCCAGGATTTCCCCGCCCGCTGACGTCTCGCTCCGGCCACGGAACGGCGGGAAACAAAGCGAAACAGCAAGTGTTTTGCTGCGGCGCATCAAAGCAGCCTATTCAACCGTTGAGGGCGAAGGCTCGGTCCGAAGGTTTCGACTTAAGGGCCGGACTTGATTGTGTTTGTGGAAGGTCCCCAAGCTTTGGCCGCACCCGCTTTCCAGCATGTCCCGGCTTTCCAGCATACCCTGAAGGCCCCTGCGCTGTTCGCCGGCGTGGGCGTCCACACGGGCGCCTACACGCGCGTGGCCGTGCGCCCGGCGCCGGCGGACGCGGGCGTCGTCTTCGTGCGCACCGACGTCGCCGACCGCGACAACCGCGTGCCGGTTTCGCCCGAGGCGGTCTGCAAGACCCAGCTGGGCACCGTGATCGGCAACGCCGCGGGCGTCACTGTCGCCACCATCGAGCACCTGATGGCCGCCCTGGTCATGCTGGGGATCGACAACGCGGTGGTCGAGATCGACGGGCCCGAGATGCCGATCATGGACGGCTCGTCGCTGCCCTTCCTGCGGGTCCTGGACCGCGCCGGCCGCCGCGAGCAGGACGCCCCGCGCGGCTACATCGAGATCCTGGAGACGGTCGAGGTGGTCGACGGCGACAAGCGCGCGGCCCTGAAGCCGGCGGATCGCTTCGAGGTGGCGTTCACCATCCGCTTCGACTCGGCCGCGATCGGGACCCAGGCGATTGACCTGGCCATGGACGAGGCCGCCTTCCGCGCGGAGCTGGCCGACTGCCGCACCTTCGGCTTCCTGCACGAGGTCGAGGCCCTGCGCGCCATGGGCCTGGCCCGGGGCGGCTCGATGGAGAACGCCGTCGTCATCGAAGGCGACCGGGTGCTGAACCCCGAGGGGCTGCGCCGCCCCGACGAGTTCGTGCGTCACAAGGCGCTGGACGCCATCGGCGACCTCTTCGTGCTGGGCGCGCCGGTGATCGGCCGCTTCGAGGGCGAGCTCGCCGGCCACGGGATCAACAACGCCCTGGTCCGCGCGCTCGTGGCCCGCCCAGCCGCGTGGCGCGTGCGGACCTTCGTCGCCGACCTGGCCGAGGCGGTCTGAGGCCTCCCGTTCCGTTTGCGCCACCTGCGGGCTGGTGTAGAAGCGACTCTCCGCGTGGGGGCGCGCGTTGTCGTTGAGGTGAAGGTGTCCTTGCTCCGCAATTCGTTGGCCCGGACGGCGGGCGTCGCCGTCATGTGCGCCCTCGCCCTGTCCGCCTGCGCCGGTAACGGCAAGAAGAAGGCCCGCCTCGTCTACGAGGAGCGGCCGGTCGAGCTGCTGTACGCGACCGGAGCCAACCGCCTCGACCGCGGCCTGTGGAGCCAGGCCGTGGGCTACTTCCAGGAAGTCGAGCGCCAGCACCCCTATTCGGAGTGGTCGCGCCGGGCGATCCTGATGCAGGCCTACGCCCACTACCAGTCCAACGACTATGCCGAGGCGATCGGCGACGCCGAGCGGTTCATCCAGCTCTATCCGGGCAACCCGGCGGCGGCCTACGCCCACTACATCAAGGCCATCTGCTACTTCGAGCAGATCGTCGACGTGGGCCGCGACCAGGCGGCCACCGGCCAGGCGCTCGACGCCCTGCGCACCGTGGTCCAGCGCTACCCCGCCAGCGAGTACGCCCAGGACGCGCGCCTGAAGATCGACATGGTCAACGACCAGCTCGCCGGCAAGGAGATGACCGTCGGCCGCTGGTACCTGCGCAATGGCGACACGCTCGCGGCCGTCAACCGCTTCAAGACCGTGGTCGACCGCTACCAGACCACGACCCACACGCCCGAGGCGCTGTACCGGCTGGTCGAGGCCTACCTGACGCTGGGCCTGGTGGACGAGGCGAAGAAGAATGGCGCCGTCCTCGGCTACAACTATCCGGGCGACCCCTGGTATCGGGACGCCTACAGGCTGCTCACCGACCGCGGCCTGCGCCCCGCGGTCGAGCCGTCGGGCGGCGGCAAGCGCGGCCTGCTGCGCCTGCCCTTCCGCAAGGACAAGGGGCAGACGATCAGGCCGCCGGCCTCCGTTCCCGAGACCTCCGCCGACGAGACCTCCGCCGGCGAGACGAAGTAGCGGGACGCCGGAGAACAAAACCCGTCCGCGGGGCTTCAAACGCCGCTGATTCCGGGCGATGTTCCGCACGATGCTGATCGGCCTCCAGATCCGCGACGTGGTGCTGATCGAGACCCTGGACCTGTCCATCGGGCCGGGCCTGACCGCGCTCACGGGCGAGACCGGGGCCGGCAAGTCCATCATCCTCGACGCCCTGGGCCTGGCCACCGGCATGCGCGCCGACGCGGGCCTCGTGCGCCGCGGCGCCGCCCAGGCCGTGGCCACGGCGATCTTCGCGCCGGCGCCCGACCATCCGGTCTGGGCGCTGCTGGACGAGAAGGGCCTCTCCTACGCCCGCGACGAGGACCTGGTGCTGCGCCGCTCGCTGTCGGCGGACGGCCGCTCCAGGGCCTTCGTCAACGATCAGGCCACCGGCGTGGGCGTGCTGAAGGAGCTGGGCGAGCGCCTGCTCGAAGTCCACGGCCAGCACGAGACGGTGGGCCTGCTGGACGCCCGCACCCACCGCCCGCTGCTGGACGCCTTCGGGGGCCTGGAGCCGCTGGCCGCCGAGGTCGCCGCCCGCCATCGCGACTGGCGCGCGGCCCGCGAGCGCGTGGAGGCGCTGCGCGCGGACGTGGCCCGCGCCGCCGCCGAGACCGAGGAGCTCACCTTCCGCCTCTCCGAACTCGATCGCCTCGATCCCAGGGAAGGGGAGGAGACGCAGCTCGCCGAGGAGCGCGCCCTGCTGGGCTCGGCCGAGAAGGCCTTGGCCGACATCGCCGCCGCCCGCGAGGTGTTCGACGGCCTTTCCGCCAGGGTCGCCTCCGCCGTCCGCGCCCTTGAGCGGGCCCGCGAGCGCGCCGTGGCCGCCGGCGCGGCGGCCGAGGGGAGCGCCGTCTCCCGCGTGGCCGAGGCCTCGGCCGCCCTGGACCGCGTGCTGATCGAGGCCGCCGAGGCGGAAGCCGCCATCGACGCGGCCGCCGACGCCTTCGACTTCGAACCCGACCGCCTGGAGAAGGCCGAGGAGCGGCTGTTCGACCTGCGCGGCCTGGCGCGCAAGCTGAACGTGGCGGTGGAGGAGCTTCCGGCCCTGCGCGTCCGCTTCGCCGAGCGGCTGCGCGCCGTGGAGTCGTCCGAGGATGCGCTCAGGGCCGCCGAGGCCGAGCTGACGGCGGCGCGTGCCGGCTACCTGGACGCCGCCGGCCGCCTGACCGAGGCCCGCCGCGCGGCCGGCGAGCGGCTGGCGCAGGCCGTGATGGCCGAACTGGTCCCGCTGAAACTGGAGAAGGCCCGCTTCCGGGTGGCCGTTGAGCCGCTGCCGGAGGACCGCGCCGGGCCGGCGGGACAGGACCGCGTGGCCTTCGAGGTCTCCACGAACCCCGGCGCGCCGTTCGGCGACCTGGGCGCCATCGCCTCGGGCGGGGAGCTCGCCCGCTTCGCCCTGGCGCTGAAGGCCTCCCTGGCCGCCCGCGCGTCCGGCCACCAGCCGCTGATGATCTTCGACGAGGTGGACCAGGGCGTGGGCGGGGCCGTGGCCGACGCCGTGGGCCTGCGGCTGAAGAAGCTGGCCGGCGCCGCCCAGGTGCTGGTCGTCACCCACTCGCCCCAGGTCGCCGCCCGGGCCGGGGATCACTGGCGCATCTCGAAGGCGGGCGACGCGGAACGCGTGCGCACGGCGGTGGAGGTGCTTTCGCCCGCCGACCGCGAGGAGGAGATCGCCCGCATGCTGGCCGGCGCCCAGATCACCGACGCCGCCCGCGCCGCCGCCCGCGCGCTGATCGGGGCTTAGGAACCACGAAAAGACACGAAAGGGCGGCCTGCCCGCCGCCGCGCCAGCGGCGGCGTTCCGATGATGGAACCACGGAATACACGGACCACACGGAAAGCGCCGACGCCGTCCGTGTATTCTGTGTATTCCGTGGTTTGATCCTTGCCGACTGACCGCTGCGCGGTCGCCTGGGTCGGCCCTTTTCGTGTCTTTGGTGACTTTCGCGGTTCTTCGCCTCGGCTGCGGGCCGCGCTAGACCTTGGCCCGATGAAGCCTGTCGAATCCCTGACCGAAGCCGAAGCCGTCGAGGAGCTGACGAGGCTCGCCGACGAGATCACCGCGCACGACATCCGCTACTATCAGCAGGACCAGCCCTCGGTGTCCGACGCCGAGTACGACGCCCTGAAGCAGCGGAACGCGGCCATCGAGGCGCGCTTCCCGCACCTGATCCGCGAGAATTCGCCCTCGCTCCGGGTAGGCGCGGCGCGGTCGGAGCAGTTCGCCCCGGTCGAGCACGGCGTCCCCATGCTCAGCCTAGACAACGCCTTCTCGGACGAGGACGCGCTGGAGTTCGACGCCCGGGTGAAGCGGTTCCTGCGGCTGGACGAGGAGGTCTACTACACCGCCGAGCCCAAGATCGACGGCCTGTCCTGTTCGATCCGTTACGAGAAGGGCCGGCTGGTCCAGGCCGCCACGCGCGGCGACGGCCGGGTGGGCGAGGACGTCACCGCGAACGTCCGCACCATCAAGGAAATCCCCACGAAGCTGGAAGGAGAGGGCTGGCCGGACGTGATCGAGGTCCGCGGGGAGGTGTACCTCGGCCATGCGGAGTTCGCGGCCCTGAACGAGGCGGCCGCCGCGGCCGGGCAGAAGACCTACGCCAACCCGCGCAACGCCGCGGCCGGGTCGCTGCGCCAGATCGACCCGAAGATCACCGCCCGGCGCCCCTTGCGCTTCTTCGCCTACGCCTGGGGCTACGTAAGCGCGCCCTTCGCCGAAACCCAGTGGGAGGCGCTCCAGAAGCTGAAGGCCTGGGGATTCCAGATCACGCCGCAGTCGCGGTGCGTGAAGGGCGCCGAGGGCCTGCTCGCGGCCTACGCCGCCATGGAGGCCGAGCGGCCCAAGCTGGGCTTCGACATCGACGGGGTGGTCTACAAGGTCGACCGGCTGGACTGGCAGCAGCGGCTGGGTTTCGTCTCCCGCGCGCCGCGCTGGGGTGTCGCGCGCAAGTTCCCGGCTCAGCAGGCCCGTACGGTGATCGAGGCCATCGACATCCAGGTGGGCCGGACCGGCGCGCTGACCCCCGTGGCGCGCCTGAGGCCGGTCACGGTCGGCGGTGTCGTGGTCACCAACGCCACCTTGCACAACGCCGACGAGATCGCCCGGCTGGATGTGCGGGTGGGCGACACGATCGTGCTCCAGCGGGCCGGCGACGTGATCCCCCAGATCCTGCGGGTGATCCTGGAGGAGCGGCCGAAGGACGCCGTTCCCTACGAGTTCCCGCACGTCTGCCCCTGTCCGCTGAAGACCGACATCGTCCGCGAGACGACGGCCTCGGGCGCCGAGACGGTGGTGCGGCGCTGCTCGGGCGAATTCGCCTGCCCGTTCCAGCGGATCAACCACCTGCTGCACTTCGTCTCCCGACGCGCCTTCGACATCGAGGGGCTGGGGGAGAAGCAGCTCACCGCCTTCTTCGAGCGCGGCTGGATCAGGGCCCCGGCCGACATCTTCCGCCTGCACGAGAAGCGCGACGAACTCCTCGCCATGGAGCGCATGGGCGAGACCAGCGTCGGCAACCTGCTGGCCAACATCGAGGCGCGCCGGACCATCGGCCTGGACCGCTTCATCTATGGCCTGGGAATCCGCCACATCGGCGAGACGACCGCCACGATCATGGCGCGGGGCTACGGCTCGGCGGCGCACTTCCTGGAGGCCATGGACAAGGTCGCCGCCCGCGACCCCGAGGCGATCGAGGAGCTGGACGCCATGGACCAGATCGGGGACGCGGTGATCGAGGCCGCCGCCGCCTTCTTCGGCGAGGACCACAACCGCGCCATGGTGCAGGACCTGTTCGCGGAGCTGACGGTGCTCGACGCCGAGAAACCCAAGACCGACACGGCGGTGGCGGGCAAGACGGTGGTCTTCACCGGCGCGCTGGAACGCATGACCCGGGACGAGGCGAAGGCCCAGGCCGAGCGCCTGGGCGCCAAGGTCTCGGGCTCGGTGTCCAGGAAGACCGACATCGTGGTCGCCGGGCCCGGCGCGGGCTCGAAACTGAAGACCGCCGCGGAACTCGGCATCCAAGTGCTCACCGAAGACGAATGGTTGGAGATGGTCGGCAGCCAGGAGCCAACTCCGCCGTGATCCCGTCGTCCCGCCTGAAGGTGCTCGTGGACGCCCCGCCGGCGCCCGAGGGCCGGTATGTCCTCTACTGGATGCAGCAGTCCCAGCGGGCGGGGTTCAACCCGGCGCTGGAGTACGCGGTCGAGCAGGCCAACGCGCTCGGGCTCCCGACCCTGGTCTGCTTCGGCCTGGCCGCCTTCCCGGAGGCCAACGCGCGCCACTACGACTTCATGCTGCGGGGCCTGGCCGAGGTGGAGCGGGCGCTGGCGGCGCGCGGCATCGGCTTCGTCATCCGCAAGCGGCCGCCGCACGAGCTGGCGCGGGAGCTGGCGGACAAGGCGGCCCTTGTGGTGACCGATCGCGGCTACCTGCGCATCCAGCGGGCCTGGCGCCAGAAGCTGGCGGAAGGCCTACAGCGCCGGCTGGTGCAGGTGGAAGGCGACGTGGTCGTCCCCGTCGAGGCGGCCTCGGGCAAGCACGAATACGCGGCCCGCACGATCCGGCCCAGGATCCAGCGGCTTTGGGACGACTACCTGCGCCCGCTCGCCAAGCGGCCGGTGGCCCATCCCGCGCACGGGCTGGCGATCCGAAGCGACGTGGACCTGTCGAACCTCCCGGCCGTACTCGCGGGCCTCAGGATCGACCACGCCGTGCCGCCGGTCCGGCGTTTCCCGGCCGGGGAGGCGGCGGCGCGCGCCCGGCTCGCCGCCTTCGTGAGCCGGGACCTCGCCCGTTACGAGGCCGACCGCAGCAGGCCGGAGACGGGGGTCGCCTCGAACCTTAGCCCCTACCTGCATTTCGGCCAGATCTCGCCGGTGGAGGTCGCCCTGGCGGTGCGGGACCGCGGCGTGCACAGCGGCGTCGCCGTCTTTTTGGAAGAGCTCATCGTCCGCCGGGAGCTCTCCATGAACCACGCCTTCTATGCCCCGGACTACGACCGCTACGAAGTCCTGCCCGGCTGGGCGCGGCAGACCCTGGCCGAGCACGCCGCCGACCCTAGGCCGCACCTCTACACGCGCGCGCAGTTCGAGGCCGGCGAAACCCACGATCCCTACTGGAACGCGGCCATGCTGGAGATGCGGGCCACCGGCTTCATGCACAACTACATGCGCATGTACTGGGGGAAGAAGATCCTCCACTGGTCGGCCAGCCCCGAGGAAGCCTGGGAGACGACGCTGGCGCTCAACAACCGCTGGTTCCTCGACGGCCGCGATCCCAACTCCTTCACCGGCGTCGGCTGGATCTTCGGCCTGCACGACCGGCCGTGGGGACCGCAGCCGGTGTTCGGCACGGTGCGCTCCATGGGCCCGAACACCTTCAAGAAGTTCGACGCCGACGCCTATGTGCGGATGGTCGACCGGCTGGCGTGCGCCGAGGCCTGACCAACCACGAAAGACACGAAAAACACGAAAGGGGGAGCGATCCCTGACCGACCGCGCAGCGGTCAGTCGGCCAGGATCAAACCACGGAATACACGGACCACACGGACAGCGTCGGCGCTTTCGGTGTTTTCCATGTATTCCGTGGTTCTTCAAAAGGGGCGCCGCCGCTCGCGCGGCGGCAAGGGACAAGTCCCCTTTCGTGCCTTTCGTGGTTCCCCTGCTCAGAGCGGGGCGGTGACCTCGTCCAGCCAGGCGCGGACCTCGCCGTCCACCAGCGGCCCCACCACCTCGCGCACCCGGGCGTGATAGGCGTCGAACTGGGCGAGCTCCACGGGCGTCAGCAGGTCCTTGACCACCAGGCGCCGGTCGATGGGCGCGAGCGTCAGGGTCTCGAAGCCGTGCATTGGCCGCTCGCCGCCGGGGATGTCCTGCGCCTCGGTGACGAACTGCAGGTTCTCGATGCGGATGCCGTACTCGCCCTCCTTGTAATAGCCGGGCTCGTTCGAGACGATCATGCCGGGCCGCAGGGCCACGGTGTTCGGCGCCTTGGCGATCCGCTGCGGGCCCTCGTGGACGCCCAGGTACGAGCCCACGCCGTGGCCGGTGCCGTGGTCGTAGTCCAGGCCATGCTCCCAGAGCGCCAGGCGGGCCAGGGCGTCGAGCTGGCTGCCGGTGGTGCCGGCCGGGAAGCGCACGCGGGCCAGCGCCAGGTGGCCCTTCAGCACCAGGGTGAAGCGCTCGCACATCTCGCGGCTCGGCTCGCCGATGGCCACGGTGCGGGTCACGTCGGTGGTGCCGTCGAGGTACTGGCCGCCGGAATCCACCAGCAGGAGCGAGCCCTTCTCCGCGCGCTTGTTGAGCCGCGCGGTCGGTCGGTAGTGGCAGATGGCGCCGTTCGAGAGCGCGCCGGCGATGGTGTCGAAAGACAGGTCCTTCAGCGCCCCGGTCGCCTCGCGGAAGGCCTCCAGCTTCTGGACGGCGGTGATCTCGTCGGGCGGGGTCTCCTGGCCCTCGGTGCCCAGCCAGTGGAGGAAGCGGGTCAGCGCCGCGCCGTCGCGGGCGTGGGCCTTGCGGGTCCCCTCGATCTCGACGGGGTTCTTGCAGGCGCGCGGGATCGCGCAGGGGTCCTCGGCGCGCACCACCTCGGCGCCGGCCTTGGCCAGGGCCTCGAAGTACCAGGCCGACGACTGGGCCGGATCGATGGCGACGCGCTTGCCCTTCAGATCGGCCAGCGCCTGGGGAAGGTCGTCGGGCGTTTCCAGCCTGACCTGATTGCCGAGCCAGGCCGGCAGCTCGGGCGTCACCTTGGCCGGGTCCAGGAACAGGCGGGCGGTGCCGTCCTTGTTCAGGATGGCCTGGCCCAGGGGCAGGGGCGTGCGGATCACGTCGCCGCCGCGGATGTTGAACAGCCAAGCCAGCGAGCCGGGCGCGGTGATGACGGCGGCGTCGGCCCCCTTCTTCTCCACGATCTCGCCGACGCCGGCCCGCTTGGTGGCCGAATCCTCGCCGGCGTACTCCAGCGGATGCGGGACGACGGGGGCGGTGGGCTGCGGCGGACGGGCGGCGCCCCAGGCCTCGTCCAGCGGGTTGCTCGCCACCGGCTTCAGCTCGGCGCCCGCGCGGGCGGCGGCGGTCTTCAGGTGGTGGAGGGCGTCGGGGCTGTGCAGGCGCGGGTCGTAGCCGATCGTCTGGCCCCGCTTGGCGACCGTTTCGAGATAGGCCGGCACGCCGCCGTCCACGAGGTCGCGGATCTCGAAGAAGTCGGGGTCCACCTGGTCGCGAACCTGGATCGTGTAGCGGCCGTCCACGAAGACGGCGGCCTTGTCCTTGAGGATCACCGCTGCGCCGGCCGAGCCGGTGAAGCCGGTGGCCCAGGCCAGCCGGTCGTTGGCGGCCGGCAGGTACTCGTTCTGGTGCTCATCCTCGTGGGGGACCAGGAAGCCGTCGAGGCCCTGGGCCTCCATGGCCTTGCGGATGAGGGGGACGTGCTTGGGACCGAAGCTGCGGTCGGTCGTCTCGTCGAAGGTCTGGCGCATGGAGGGGATGTAAGCGGTTCGGCGGCCCGGGGCAAAGGGGGCGGCATGCCGGCAATTAACCCGGATAAAATTGACAGCTCCGAAGGGGAAGGGTAGGGGCGGGCATGGACAAGCCGAACCGCCGCGCCGCGATCCGCGACTACAAGGAGAGGAAGGCCGCCGCAGGGATCTATGCCCTGCGGTGCGCGGCGGCGGATGCGGTGTGGGTCGGCGTCTCCCGCAACATCGACGCCCAGGAGAACAGCGTCGGCTTCGCGCTGCGCATGGGCAGCCATCCGAACCGCGACCTGCAGGCGGCGATGCGGGCGCACGGCGCGGACGGCATCGCCTACGAGGTGCTGGAGCGGGTCGACGATCCCGACCTGACGCCGATGGGCCTTTCCGACGTGCTGAAGCGCCGCGAGGCCCACTGGCTCGCGGCGCTCGGGGCGCAGAAGTTGGCTTAGCGCGGTTCGTCGGTGACGGTGGTCGTGGCGTCCTGCGCCGCGTCGCTCGCCGTCCGGGCCGTTTCCTGGGTCTCGCGCGCCGCGGCCTGGGCGGCGTTCTCGGTGGCCGTGGCGGCGCCGGCGGCGCCGCAGGTTCCGCCGTCAGGCGCGGCGCAGGACCAGGGTCGCCCAGGCGTCGCGGTGGATGCGGCGCTGGAGCTTGAAGCCCTTGGACATGTAGGCGGCGAGCACCCGGCGCTCCTGGGTGCGGAGCAGGCCCGACAGGATGGCCAGGCCGCCGGGGCGCAGCGCCAGCTTGATGTCCTGCGACAGGGCCACCAGCGGCGGGGCCAGGATGTTGGCGAAGACGAGATCGTAGGGCGCGTGCGCGCGCACGTCCGGATGCCCCAGGCCCGAGGCGTGGACGAACCTGGCGTCGGCGCGGTTCAGGGCGGCGTTCTCGTTGGCGATGCGGACGGAAGGCGCGTCGATGTCGGTGCCGATCGCGACCTTCGAGCCGGTGCGGGCCGCCGCGATGGCCAGGACGCCCGTGCCGCAGCCCACGTCCAGCACGCGCGGGAACCGGCGGGCCTTGAGCAGCTCGTCGAAGGCCGCGAGGCAGCCGACCGTCGTGCCGTGATGGCCTGTGCCGAAGGCCGCGCCGGCCTCGATGCGCAGGTTGATGGTGCTGGCGGGGGCCAGGCCCTTGTCGTGGGCCCCATAGACGAAGAACCGCCCGGCCCGCACCGGGGGCAGGCCCGACAGGGCCATGGCCAGCCAGTCGGCGTCGGCCAGGACCTCGGTCGTCACCCGAAGCGCCGGGAAGCGGGCGAGCACGGCCTCGATGGCCGAACGCTCGTCGTCCTCGGTCGGGAAGGCGTCGATGCGCCAGACGTCGTGGTCCTCGTCCTCCTCGAGGATCGAGTAGGTCAGGGCCTCGGTGGCGGGCTCGGCCTCCAGGGCGGCCGCGGCGGCTTCGGCCTCGCGGCGAGGGCCGCGGGCGATGATCTGTACGGCCTCGTCGCTCATGGGCCGGAGCCTCTAGAGCGCTTTAGCGCCCAGGGAAAGGGCTCAGCCCGGTGTGGCGGCGGCCATCTCGACCAGGTCGGCGTTCTCAGCCGGCTGGCGTGGCGGCTCCTCCCAGCGGACGACGGCGATGGGCTCGGCCTCGTCGCGGTCGGCATGGATGATCTCGATCTCGTCCGTGGATGCGACCTCGCGCGCTTCGGCCTGCTGCGCCTTCAGCCAGTCCGTGCCGAGGACGTAGTCGGGAACCTGGCCCTGGTAGGCGTCCACGCCGCCCGTCGCATGGACGGCAGCCTGGCGAGGCCCGGATACGCCCGCCAGCAACTGCGGCCCCTCGGCTTCGGCCGGTCCATGGAGATCGGGCTGCATGGCCGCGCCCAGCATGAGGCCGGTGGCGGCGGCGAGGCCCACGCCGACAGCGAGGGGTTTCAGGTCGGTCTTCCGGAAGATCGCGCGCATCGGGGATGAAGCGCGCGAAAGGGCGCTTCGGTTCTTGGGCGCCGATCACGCCCTTGTGCGTGTCAGGGGCCGGCTAGCCTTGCTTCTCCACGAAGCTGTCGATGACCTTCTTCTCGCCGGCCTTGTCGAAGGCGACGGTGAGCTTGTTGCCCTCGATGCCCTTCACGGTGCCGTAGCCGAACTTCAGGTGGAAGACGCGGTCGCCGCGGCTGTAGTCGCTCTTGGCTTCGGAGCCGCTGACCACCAGGCGGCCGTCGCCCTCGATCACCTGCTGGCGGCCGGGATGGCTGCCACGGTAGTTCGACGCCTGGGCCCGCTTCCAACCCGGGGAGGAGTAGCCCGCGCCGAACGAGGAACTCTCGTCCCAGCGGCTGCCGTGCTGCTGCATGCCCGGACCGCCGCCGTAGTAGCCGGTCTCGGAGCTGGCCTCGACATTGGCCAGCGGCAGTTCGTCCACGAAGCGGGAGGGGAGCTGGCTGGTCCAGCGGCCGTAGACCTGGCGGTTGGCGGCGAAGCTGATCCGCGCCTCCTCGCGGGCCCGGGTGATGCCGACGTAGGCGAGGCGGCGCTCCTCCTCCAGGCCCTTCTCGCCCTTCTCGTCAATCGAGCGCTGCGAGGGGAAGACGCCTTCTTCCCAGCCGGGCAGGAACACGAGCGGGAACTCCAGGCCCTTGGCCTGGTGCAGGGTCATGATCTGCACGGAATCCGTCGAGGGCCCGCGCTCCAGGTCCATGACCAGGGAAACGTGCTCCAGATAGGCCTGGAGATCATCGTAGCCGCCCATGGACTGGACGAGTTCCTTCAGGTTCTCCAGCCGCCCCTGGGCCTGGGGGGAGCGGTCGAGCTTCAGCGCGTCGGTGTAGCCGCTCTCCTCCAGCACCGCCTCCATCAGGCGGGCGTGGTGGATGTGGGCCGCCTGGCCGCGCCAGCGGTCCAGATCGCGCAGGAAGTTGGCGAGCGAGGTGCGCGTGCGGGCCGGCAGCTCGTCGGTCAGGATGATCTGGCGCGCCGCATGGCTGGCCGGCACGCCGTTCAGCCGGGCGATCTGCAGCAGTTTCTGGACGGTGGTGTCGCCGATGCCGCGCTTGGGGGTGTTGACGATCCGCTCGAAGGCCAGGTCGTCGTCCTCGGACTGGATCA
The DNA here is from genome assembly GCF_046463815.1 of Phenylobacterium sp. Lineage (GTDB taxonomy): Bacteria > Pseudomonadota > Alphaproteobacteria > Caulobacterales > Caulobacteraceae > Phenylobacterium. Next base: position 53,384 of record NZ_JBKBRO010000005.1, read on the forward strand.
GCCGCAGGTAGGCGATGGCGTCGCGAATCTCGGCCCGCTCGAAGAACCGCGGGCCGCCGATGACCACATAGGGGATCTGGAGCAGGACGAACCGCTCCTCGAAGGCCCGCATCTGGAACGAGGCCCGGACGAGGATGGCGATGTCGCGGTATTTGCGGCCCGCACGCTTGGCCCGCTCGATCTCGTCGGCGATCAGCCGGCTCTCGGCCTCGCCGTCCCAGACGCCGCGGACGACGACCTTCTCCCCGCCCTCGGCCTCGGTCCACAGGGTCTTGCCCAGGCGGGACTTGTTGGCGGCGATCAGGCCCGAGGCGGCGGCCAGGATATGGCTGGTCGAGCGGTAGTTGCGCTCCAGCCGGACGACCTTGGCCCCGGGGAAGTCGCGCTCGAAGCGCAGGATGTTGTCCACCTCGGCCCCGCGCCAGCCGTAGATCGACTGGTCGTCGTCGCCCACGCAGCAGAGGTTCTGGCTCTTCTGAGCCAGCAGGCGCAGCCACAGGTACTGGGCGACGTTGGTGTCCTGGTACTCGTCCACCAGCAGGTAGCGGAACCGGCCGTGGTACTCGGCCAGCACGTCCGGGTGGCCGGTGAAGATGGTGAGGTTGTGCAGCAGGAGGTCGCCGAAGTCGCAGGCGTTCAGCACCCGCAGCCGTTCCTGGTAGAGCCGGTACAGCGTCTGGCCCTTCCCGTTGGCGAAGGCCTGGTCCTCGGCGGGCGGAAGCTGATCGGGCCGCCAGCCGCGGTTCTTCCAGTGGTCGATGAGGCCCGCCAGCGCCTTGGGCGTCCAGCGCTTGGGATCGATGTTCTCGGCTTCCAGGATCTGCTTGATCAGCCGTTCCTGATCGTCGGTGTCGAGAATGGTGTAGTTCGACTTCAGCCCCACCAGCTCGGCGTGGCGGCGCAGGATCTGGGCGGCCACCGAGTGGAAGGTGCCGAGCCACCGCAGGCCCTCGGCCGAGGGGCCGATCATCTGGGTGATCCGCTCGCGCATCTCGCGCGCGGCCTTGTTGGTGAAGGTGACGGCCAGGAGTTCCCAGGGCCGGGCGCGGCCGGTGGCCAGGATGTGCGCCAGCCGGGTGGTCAGCACGCGGGTCTTGCCCGTGCCCGCGCCGGCCAGGACCAGCACAGGCCCCTCGGTCGCCTCGACGGCCGCCCGCTGCTCGGGGTTCAGGCCCGAGAGGTAGTCGACGGCGGCTTGCGGTCGCGCCAGGTCGCTGATGCGCGGCGCCGGGGGATCGAAGGACTCAGAAGACATCGCCCGAGCCCCTTAGCACGCCGGGCGCGCCGGGGCATCCCGGCGTTCGCGCTGCGTTCCGCCGCGCGTTGCGGGCTGGACGGGCATGGCCGCGCCCGGTATCGGCCTTCCGCCGCGACCTTCGCGCGGCGAGGGAGCTGTCGCCGCTTGAACCCGCCTCCGGCCTCCGCCGCCTACGGCCTGCCGCCGCCGGAGCTCGCGCCCGTCCCGGCCGGCGCGGTGCAGGTCTCGCCGCTGATCCCGGGCTCGGCCGTCCTGGAGGAGATCGCGCCCGACAGCCTGGAGGAGGTCGTGGTCGCCGCGCCCCCGGGGACCCTGGAGCGCCGCTACGTCCTGGCCCTGGCGCTGCGGGCGCTGGCGCCCGGGGGGCGGCTGGTCGCCCTGGCGCCCAAGGAGAAGGGCGGCTCGCGCCTGGGCAAGGAGCTGAGGGCCTTCGGCTGCGAGGTCCACGAGACGGGCCAGCGCCATCAGCGCGTCTGCCGGACCCGCAGGCCCGACGCGCCCATGGGCCTGGACGAGGCGATCGAGGCGGGGCGGCCGCGCCTTTCCGAGGCCCTGGGGCTCTGGACCCAGCCGGGCGTGTTCAGTTGGGACCGGCCCGACCCCGGCAGCGTCCTGCTGATCCAGGCCCTGCCGGCGCTGGCGGGGAGGGGCGCCGATCTGGGCTGCGGCCTGGGCCTCCTGTCCCACGCCGTCCTCGCGAGCCCGCAGGTGACGAGCCTCGCCCTGGTCGACCTCGACCGGCGGGCGGTGAACTGCGCCCGGCGCAACGTCCAGGACCCCCGCGCCAGCTTCCACTGGCAGGACGCCCGCGCAGGTCCCGACCTGACCGGCCTCGACTTCGTGGTGATGAACCCGCCGTTCCACGAGGGCGGGGCCGAGGACAAGGCCCTGGGCCAGGCGTTCATCCGGCGGGCGCACGCGATGCTCCGCAAGGGCGGCGCGCTGTGGCTGGTGGCCAACCGGCACTTGCCGTACGAGGGCGTGCTGGGCGAGCTGTTCGCCCAGGCGGCGCTGAAGGCCGAGGGCGGCGGGTTCAAGGTGTACGAGGCGCGGAAATGAGTGGGACGGCGCGCCTGGACCGGCTGCTCGCCAACATGGGCTACGGCTCGCGCCGCGACGTGCAGAAGCTGGTCCGGCTGGGCGCGGTCACCCTGGACGGGGCGCCGGTCGCCGACGCCGACATGCGGATCAAGCTGACGCCGGACCTGCCCGAGCGCATGCAGGTGGACGGGCGGCCCCTCGATCCCCTGCCGGGCATGGCGCTGATGCTGCACAAGCCCACCGGCGTCACCTGTTCGCACAAGGAGGCGGGCGAGCTGGTCTACAGCCTGCTGCCGTCGCGCTGGCGGGCGCGCGAACCGGCCCTGTCGACGGTGGGCCGGCTGGACAAGGAGACGTCCGGCCTGCTGCTGCTGACCGACGACGGCGATCTGCTGCACCGGATCATCTCGCCCAGGCGCCATGTGGCCAAACGCTACGTGGCGACGCTGGCCCGCCCGCTGCGCGGCGACGAAGGCGCGATCTTCGCGGCCGGCGACCTGATGCTGGACGGCGAGGACAAGCCGCTGGCACCCGCCGTGCTTGAGCCCCTGTCGCCGACCCTGGCGCGGCTGACCATCACCGAGGGCCGGTATCACCAGGTGCGCCGGATGTTCGCGGCGGTCGGCAACCATGTCGAGGCGCTGCACCGGGACCGCATCGGCGGGCTGGACCTGCCGGCCGACCTGGCCTCCGGCCGCTACCGGCTGATGGGGCCCGACGACCTCGCCGCGATCTTCGCCTAGGGGACGCGCCGGCCACGCCCGAACTAGGGTTCAGCGCTCGCGGGCGTAGGCGAGGGCGGCCACGCGGCAGGCGGACGCCAGCGGACGGCCGGCGCGCGCCCGGTCGATGCCGACGATCAGGGCCGCCAGGCTCAGGCCGCGCCGTGCGGCCATTTCCTCCAGCACCTCCCAGAACTCGGGCTCCAGCGCGATGGAGGTCGCATGGCCGGACAGGAGGACGGAACGCTTTCTCAAAGACGCCATGCGATCCGTTTACGACCTTTGGGGTAAAGGGCGCCTTGCACGAAGGTGACGCCATCGTCACTTTCTGGACTCAACCGTTCGAGGGAGTTCCGTTCCATGGCCATGGCCGCCGACACCGCCGATGTCCGCCGCGAGAGGCCGCCGATCTCGACCAGGCTGGACTGGGGCCATGCGCTGCGCTCGCTGCGCCGGCTGTTGCGGGACAAGGAAGACACCCGCCAGGTCTTCGAGATCATGCGCGCCCTCAACGGCGCCTCGACGGCCAAGGGCTATCACCGCCTGCTGGCCGCCCCCCAGGGCGGCCGCATCGCCTATGAGCGCGAGGAATTCGCCCAGCGGCTGATGGACGATGCCTGGCTGGACAGCCTGCCCGCCGGCAGCGTCGGCGCCGCCTATCGCGACTTCATCCGGTCCGAGAACCTGTCGGCCGAGGGGCTGGCCATGATCAGCCGGGAAGGGGCCGAGGTCGTCGAGGAGGCCCATCCCTACGCCTGGTTCGGTCGCCGCACCCGCGACGTGCACGACATCTGGCACATCCTGTCGGGCTACGGCCGCGACGGGCTGGGCGAGGCCTGCCTGGTGGCCTTCTCCTACGCCCAGACGAAGGGGCTGGGCTGGGCGCTGATCGCCCTGGGCGCCGTCTCGCGGGCCCGCAAGGACAGGAAGCATCCCTATGTGAAGGCCATCTGGCAGGGCTACCGGCGCGGCAAGGCCGCCCGGTGGCTGCTGGGCGAGGATTATGTGCGGCTGATGGCCGAGCCGCTGGAGGCGGCGCGCCGGCGGCTCAACATCACGCCCCCGACCGTCTACGATTCCATCCCGCCGGAGGCCCGGGACCGGGCCGTGCCGCAGCGTTGAGCAGCGGGTCAGTCCTCGCGCTTCTTGCCTTCGAGGTCGCGGCGCGCCCGCTCGGCCTCGAGCCTGGCCACCACCGTCTCGCCCTTGGTCCGGCCGAAGCGGACGCGGTTCTCCGCGGCCTTCGCCTTGGCCTGCTCCCGCTCGCGGGCCTTGCGGGCCTTGTTCAGGTTGATGAGCTCGGCCATCGGTGAAACCTCGCGGGGCCCGCGCCCGTTCTCCCCTCCGCTTGGAGACTGGGAGAAACCATGATGCAGCCTTCCGAAATCGTCCAGCACATGGAGGTCGTGGGTTCGGACGGCGGCCACGTCGGCCGGGTCGATCACCTGGTGGGCGACGAGATCGAGCTCACCAAGCTGGATATCGCCTCGGGCCTCCGCCACCACATGATCCCCCGCACGTGGGTGGACCGGGTGGAGGAGGACACCGTCTTCCTGAACATCACCAAGGCCGCCGCGAAGGCCGCCTGGCGGACGAAGATGTAGGCGCGGCCTACTTCACGTTGGCGCAGAACCGCTGGATGCGCTGGCAGGCGTCCTCCAGCACGGCGTTCGACGTGGCGTAGCTGATCCGGAAGTGCGGCGAGAGGCCGAAGGCCGCGCCGAACACCACCGAGACGCCCTCGGCCTCCAAGAGCTCGACGGCGAAGTCGGCGTCGGTCTCGATGACCTTGCCCGACGGCGCGGTCTTGCCGATCAGGCCTTCCACCGACGGATAGACGTAGAACGCGCCCTCCGGCGTCGGGCACTTGATGCCGTTCGCCTGGTTCAGCATCGAGACCACCAGGTCGCGGCGGCCCTCGAACAGCTTGGCGTTCGGCTTGATGAACGCCTGGGTCCCGTTCAGCGCCTCGACCGCCGCCCACTGCGAGATGGACGACGGGTTGGAGGTGGTCTGGCTCATGACCTTGGCCATGGCCTTGATCAGCGGCTCCGGCCCGCCGGCGTAGCCGATCCGCCAGCCGGTCATGGCGTAGGCCTTGCTGACGCCGTTCATGGTCAGGGTGCGGTCGTAGAGCCGGGGCTCCACCTGGGCGATGGTGAAGAACTCGAAGTCGCCGAACACCAGGTGCTCGTACATGTCGTCGGTCAGGATCCAGACCTGCGGGTGCTCGAGCAGCACGTCGGCCAGGGCCCGCAGCTCGGCCTTGGTATAGGCCGCGCCCGACGGGTTGGACGGCGAGTTCAGGATGATCCACTTCGTCTTCGGGGTGATCTTCGAGGCCAGGTCCTTGGCCTGGAGCTTGAAGCCCGTGCCGGCGCTGGTGGGCGCGGCGACCGGCGTCCCGCCGGCCAGCAGCACGATGTCCCAGTAGCTGACCCAGTAGGGGGTCGGCACGATCACCTCGTCGCCCGGGTTCAGCGTGGCCAGGAAGGCGTTCCAGATCACCGGCTTGCCGCCGGGCGAGACGTTGATCTGGCTGGGCTTGTAGGTCAGGCCGTTCTCGCGCGCGAACTTGGCGCAGATGGCCTCCTTGAGCTCGGGGATGCCGTCGACGTTGGTGTACTTGGTCTTGCCGTCGCGGATCGCCTTGATGGCGGCTTCCTTGATGTTCTCCGGCGTGTCGAAGTCGGGCTCGCCCGCCGCCAGGCTGATCACGTCCCGGCCCTGCGCCTTCAGCTCCCGCGCCTTGGCGTCGGCCGCCAGGGTGGCGGACGGCTTCACGCGGGCGAGCGCGGCGGATTCAAGCGACATGACAGGGTCTCCCGGCTTCTGGAGGGGGGGCGAGATTGGGCGCGGGTTTAGACCATGCTGCAGCGCACGCAAACAGCCACGTCGCGAAACGTGGCCTTTAGGCGCGGTTATGCCGGGGAGGGCGGAACCCTTGGCGGGGTCCGCCCTGATCTTTCTCAGACGAAGTTCGACAGGTCGATGTCGGCGAGGGTCTTGCCGATGAGCACGACGGCGATGTCCGCGCCATCGACCGGGTCGCCGGTGTCCACGAAGACCACGACGCCGCCGCTGATCTGGGCCGCCACATAGGTCACGCCGGCCGCCGAGATGTGCTCGTTGGCGGTGGCGAGCGCGCTGGCGTAGTCGCTGGCCACGAACTCGGAATACGAGCGCGGCAGGATGGAGGCGATCCCCACGCCGAAGAAGGCCAGGCTGTCCGAGGACTCCCAGTCCATGATCACGTCGTCGGTCGTAGGCGCCGGCGGGGTCGTGGCGACGAACTCGAACCGGTCGCGGCCCTCGCCGCCCCACAGCATGTCGCGCCCGGCGCCGGAGGCCACCAGGGTGTCGGCGCCGTCGCCGCCCACCAGGCCCGAGTCGCCGCCGCGGGCGACCAGCATGTCGTCGCCGTCGCCGCCGAACAGGACGTCCGAGCCCAGGTCGCCCTGCAGGGTGTCGTTCCCGGCTCCCCCGTTCAGGGTGTCGTCGCCCAGGCCGCCGTGCAGCTCGTCGTTCCCGAGATCGCCATTGATGAAGTCGTCGCCGTCGGCCCCGAAGACCAGGTCGTCGCCCTGGCCGCCGTACAGGGTATCGGCTCCTGCGCCGCCGTAGATCTCGTCGTTTCCGAGGTTGCCGTGCGCGAAGTCGCCGGCCTCGCCCGCGGCGCCGTTGATCTCCTGGCTGCAGTAGATGATGTCGTCGCCCTGGCCGCCGTACATCATGTCGTGGCCCTGGCCGCCGACCAGCACGTCGTCGCCGCTGCCGCCGTGGAGCAGGTCGTCGCCCGCCTGGCCGATCAGGCTGTCCATGCCGGGGCCGCCGTAGAGCCCGTCGTCGCCGTCCGCGCCGGTGGTCCGCTCGTCGCCCGTGTCGCCCACGAAGAGCTTGGAGCCGTCGGCCATCACGATGGCGCCCACGTCCGCGAGTTGGGTGAGGCCGGTCCCGAACTTCACCGTGTGACCGCCGAAGGAGAGCAGGATGCTGGGGATCTCGGGCGTCAGCGCCGCCGGATCGTAGGATTGGTAGACGACGGCGACGTTGCGGGCGGGCCCGCCGTTGATGGTGAGCGTGTCGCCGAACTTGATGTTCAGCGCCTGCTCCGGCGTGATCGTGTCGAACGCGTATTCCATCACCGTCGTCGTCTCCTGGCCCAATCGACCCTCGTTCGCCCAGATGACTGATGTTGCGTAAAAACGCAACTCGATAAAATGCAATGCACGCCGGCCGCGGCGCGGCCTCGCTTGACCGCGCCGACCGCTTGCGCGACCTCAGGACGGATGCGCCGGCTCTTCACGTTCCTCTCCGACATGGACGCCCAGGCCTGGCGGGCGCTGGCGGTCTCCTTCGTCCTGTTCGGCGGCGTGGGCCTGGTGTTCGTCTTCGGCGCCCAGGTGCTGGGCTTCGGCGGCGAGGCCACGGTGGAACGGTGGCTGGGGGCCGCGCACGGCGCCTGGTCGCTGCCGGTGGCCGTGCTGGCCTTCGCCGCCCTGGCCTTCGTGGGCGTGCCCCAGTTCATGCTGATCGCCGCGGCGGTCGTGGCCTTCGGGGCCTGGACCGGCTTCGCCTACTCCTGGATCGGCACCATGGTGTCGGCCCTGATCGGCTTCTATCTCGGCCGGGTCGCCGGAGCCCGGACGCTGAAGACCTTTTCGGGCGAGGGCCTCAGGCAGTTCATGGAGCTGGTCGGCCGCAACGGCTTCTTCGCCAGCCTGATCGTGCGCCTGGTGCCCTCGGCGCCCTTCATCGTCGTCAACATGGCCGCGGGCGTGACGCCCATGCGGGCGCGGGACTTCACGGTCGGCACGGCGCTGGGCATCGTGCCGAAGATCGCGCTGACGGCCTTCGCCGGGAACTCCGTCGTGCAGGTGATGCGCGGCCAGGGCGGGGCGGGCCACATCCTGCTGCTCGCCGGGATCGCCGCGCTCTGGCTGGCCATCGGCTGGTGGGCGCGCAGGTGGCTCAAGGCGCGCGAGGCGGCCGTGGCCCGCGAGAAAGACGCCCCCTGACCCTCGCGCCGGCGCTCGCCACGGATCGCCGCGTGCTGACCGAGACCGTCGCCATCCTGGCCTACATCGCCCAGAGTTTCCCGGACGCCCGCCTGCTGCCGTCGGATCCGTGGGCCTTCGCCCAGGCCCAGGCGTTCAACGCCTATCTGGCGTCCACCGTCCACGTGGCCCACGCCCACAAGTATCGCGGCTACCGCTGGGCCGACGACGAGAGTTCGTTCGAGGACATGCGCCGCAAGGTCCCGCAGACCATGACGGAGGCGTTCAGGCTCATCGAGGACGAGATGCTGAGGGGGCCGTGGGTGCTGGGCGAGGACTTCAGCGTCTGCGACGGCTATCTGTTCACCATCTCCTGCTGGCTGGAGGGAGACGGGGCCGACGTGAACGTCCTGCCCCGCGTGCTCGACCACCGCGAGCGGGTCCGGGCGCGTCCCGCCGCCCAGCGGGCGCTGGCCGAGGAACTGGCTTAGAGGGCGGTCAGGCCGAAAGCTCTTCGCCCGTTTTGGCGGCCTTCGGGGTCAAGCTTTCCCCGGCATGAGTGTGGTCGTGGAAAAAAGTTGCGCTTGTAACCAAATGGCCGCGCCAACACGCAAGATGCTTGCTTCGCGCTTGCTTCCGGGCGCCCGTTTCGGTAGATGCACCGTCATGCGCACGCAAGCGAACAGCCTGCTTCTTCTGTCGCTGGGGCTTAGCCGCCCCTGGGCGCCTCTCTAGGCACGCGCATCTTCGCGGCCGGGCGCTCAGGGGCTTCGATCCCCCGCCCGAACGAACCGAACCCTCGCGAAGAGCCGCCTGACATGACCCAAGCCGCACCCTCGACCGTCGCCGACCGCGACCGCGTCATCATCTTCGACACCACCATGCGCGACGGCGAGCAGTCGCCCGGCGCGTCCATGTCGCTGGACGAGAAGCTGGAGCTGGCCAAGATCCTCGAAGACATGAAGGTCGACGTGATCGAGGCGGGCTTCCCGATCGCCTCGAACGGCGACTTCGAGGCCGTCCGCCAGATCTCCGAGATCGTCACCGAGAGCGTCGTCTGCGGCCTGGCCCGGGCCGGCGCCGCCGACATCGAGCGTTGCGCGGAGGCCGTCCGCCGGGCCAAGCGCGGCCGCATCCACACCTTCATCTCCACCAGCCCCGTCCACATGAAGTGGAAGCTGCAGATGGAGCCGGAAGCGGTGCTGGAGATGATCACCAAATCGGTGACCCTGGCCCGCAACCTGTGCGGCGACGTGGAATGGTCGGCCGAGGACGCCACCCGCACCGAACGCGACTTCCTGCTGCGCGCCATCGAGGCCGCGATCAAGGCCGGCGCCGGCACCATCAACCTGCCCGACACGGTGGGCTATTCGTACCCCTCCGAGTACGCCGACATGTTCCGCGACGTGATCGAAAACGTGCCGGGCGCCGACAAGGTTGTCTTCTCGACCCACTGCCACAACGACCTGGGGCTGGCTGTCGCCAACTCCATCGCCGGGGTCCAGGGCGGCGCGCGCCAGATCGAATGCGCCGTCAACGGCATCGGCGAGCGGGCCGGCAACGCGGCGCTGGAAGAGATCGTGATGGCCCTGAAGGTGCGCGGCGACAAGCTGCCGTTCCACACCGCCGTCGAGACCCAGCACATCACGCGGGCCAGCCGCTACGTCTCGGCCATCACCGGCTTCCCGGTCCAGTTCAACAAGGCCATCGTGGGCAAGAACGCCTTCGCCCACGAGAGCGGCATCCACCAGGACGGGATGCTGAAGAACGCCGAAACCTACGAGATCATGAAGCCCGAGGACGTGGGCCAGGTGGAGTCCAACCTGGTCATGGGCAAGCACTCGGGCCGCCACGCCTTCCGCGAGAAGCTGAAGGACCTGGGCTACGAGCTGGGCCAGAACGCCCTGAACGAGGCCTTCCAGCGCTTCAAGGACCTGGCCGACAAGAAGAAGCACGTCTTCGATGACGACATCGTGGCCCTGGTGGACGACGCCCTGGCCAGCTCCGCCGACAAGGTCCAGGTGAAGCACCTGCGGGTGATCGCCGGCACCGAGGGGCCGCAGGAGGCCTTCCTGACCGTCACCATCGACGGCGAGGAGAAGTCGGCCAACGCGCAGGGCGACGGTCCCGTGGACGCGGTGTTCAACGCCATCCACGCCGTGGTGCCGCACGACGCCATCCTGCGCCTGTTCCAGGTGCACGCTGTGACGGAAGGCACCGACGCCCAGGCCCAGGTCTCGGTGCGCCTGGAAGAGGACGGCCGGATCGCCACCGGCCAGGCGGCCGACACCGACACCCTGACCGCCTCGGCCAAGGCCTACGTCAACGCGCTGAACAACCTCATCGCGCGCAAGGAGAAGAGCGCGCCGGACGCGCGGGTCGCGAGCGGGTTCTGAGCCCACTCACATGCTCTGGATTCTCCTGACAGCGGTCGCCGCGCCGCTGCAGGTGGCGCGCAACGCGTTCCAGCGCGGGCTGACGGACGACGCCGGCCCGTGGGGCGCGACCCTCGTGCGCTTCCTGTTCGGCCTGCCGTTCTCCATCGCCATCTTCGCCGCCGTGGCCGCCATGACCCGCGACGCCGCCCCGGACCCGTCGCCGCGGTTCTGGCTGGGGGCGGTGGCGGGCGCCATCGCCCAGGTGGCGGCCACCGGCGTCCTGCTGATGGCCATGCGCCGCTCGGGCTTTGCGGTGGCCACGGTCCTCCAGCAGTCGGCGTTGCCGTTCGCCTCGCTGATGGGCTGGCTCGTGCTGGGCGACGACCTGGGGCCGCGCGGCTGGAGCGGGGTGGCCCTGGCGACCGCCGGCCTCGCGGTGCTGTCGTGGCCGGCCCGGGACCAGACGCGGGACGCCTTCCGGGGCGGGCTCCTGGGCCTGGCCGCCGGCGCGCTCTTCGCCGTGGCCTTCAACGGCTACCGGCAGGCGGGCATGGCGCTCGACGCGGGCCACCCGGTCTATTCGGCGACCGCCGCCGTGGTCGTCGCCCAGCTCATGCAGTCGATGACGCTCACCCTGCTGCTCGCCGCCACCCGGCCCCAGGCGCTGCGCGCGGTGGCGCTCTCCTGGCGCCAGTCCCTGGGCGCAGGCTTCTTCGGCTCGGCGGCCTCGGCCTGCTGGTTCGGCGCCCTGGCGCTCTCGCCGGCCGGACCGGTGCGCGCCGTCGGCCTGATCGAGGCGCCCATCGCCGCCGCCGTGGGGCGCCGGCTTTTCAAGGAGCGCATGCGCCTGCGTCAATGGATGGGCGGAGCGCTGACCACGGTCGGCGTGGCGCTGACGGCGCTGGGGTGAGCGCGGTTCTCATCGGGCGCTGGCCCGGCTACTGCTAGGCCCATGAAGTCCTGGCTCGCCGCCCTGTCCCTGCTGCTCGCCGTCCTGGCGCCGGGCGGCGCGAGGGCTGCGGACCGGCCGCTGGTGGCCGCGGCGGCGGACCTCCAATTCACCCTGCCCGGGATCGCCGCCGCCTTCGAGAAGAAGACGGGCCGGTCCGTCCGCCTGACCTTCGGGGCCTCGGGCGCCCTGACCCAGCAGATCCTGAGCGGCGCGCCCTACGAGGTCTTCCTGTCGGCCGACGAATCCCATGTGGCGCGGCTCGCCGCCGCCGGGCGAACGGAAGGGCCGGGCGTCCTCTACGGCGTGGGCCGCATCGGAATCTTCGCTCCCAAAGGTTCGCCGATCCGCGCCGACGCGGACCTCAAGGGCCTCGCCGCCGCGCTCAAGGCCGGACGGGTGCAGCGGTTCGCCATCGCCAACCCGGCCCACGCACCCTACGGCCGCGCCGCCCAGGCCGCCCTCGAACGGGCTGGCCTGTGGACCGCGATCCGGCCCCGGCTCGTGCTGGGCGAGAACGTCTCCCAGGCGACGCAGTTCGCCGCCTCTGGCGCAGCCCAGGGTGGGATCATCCCCCTGTCGCTGGCGTTGGCGCCGCCGGCGAAGGCCGCCGGGACCTTCGTGCTGCTGCCGGCCGACTGGCATCCGCCGCTGCGCCAGCGGGCGGTGGTGCTCAGAGGCGCCTCGCCCACCGCCCGCGCCTTCCACGCCTTCCTGCAGGAGCCGGAGGCCAGGGCCGCCTTCGCCCGCAACGGTTTCACCCTGCCGGCGCGCTGACCTGATGGACTGGCCCGCCTTCGCCGTCTCGCTGAAGCTGGCCGCCTGGACGGGCGCGCTGCTCCTGCCCCTGGGGCTCGTGCTGGCGCGCGCGCTGGCGTTCCGCCGCTTTCCGGGGCGGGGCTGGGTCGAGGCCCTCGTCGCCGCACCGCTCGTCCTGCCGCCGACGGTGCTGGGCTTCTACCTGCTGAGCGTCTTCGGCGGCGGCTCGCCTCTGGGCGAGGCCTGGATGCGGCTGACGGGCGGACCGCTGGCCTTCAGCTTCGAGGGCCTGCTCGCCGCCTCCCTGATCTTCAACCTGCCGTTCGCGGTCCAGCCCATGCAGCGGGCCTTCGAGGCCCTGCCGCCCGACGTGCGCCAGGCCGCCTGGGTCAGCGGACTCTCGCCCTGGCGGACGTTCTGGGCGGTCGAGCTGCCGCTGGCCTGGCCGGGCGTGGCCTCGGCGCTGGCGCTCACCTTCGCCCACACCCTGGGCGAGTTCGGCGTGGTGCTGATGGTCGGCGGCTCGATCCCCGGCGAGACGCGCACGCTGTCGCTGTCGATCTATGACCGGGTGCAGGCCCTCGACTTCCAGGCGGCGGGCCTGATGAGCGCGGCCCTGCTGGGGTTCTCGGTGGCCGCCATCGCGGTGGTGCACGGACTGTCCGCCAGGGTGGGGACGCGCCGTGGCTGAGCCTGGCCTCCACGTCCGGCTGAGCCAGGCCGGGCCGATCCCGCTGGATGTTGCGCTGTCCTGTGCGCCGGGCGAGGTGCTGGGCGTCGTGGGACCGTCCGGGGCCGGCAAGACCACGCTGCTCAGGGCGGTGGCCGGGCTCTACACGCCCGGGGCGGGCGAGGTGCGGGTCGATGGCGTTCCCTGGTTCGACAGCGGCGCCGGGATCAACCTGCCGCCGCACCGACGGGCCGTGGGGCTGGTCTTCCAGGAACACGCGCTGTTCCCGCATCTGTCGGCGGCCGGCAACGTGGCGGTCGCGCTCGGCCATGTTCCGCGCGCCGAACGCCGCGCGCGCGCCGTCGAGCTGCTGCGTCGGGTCCATCTGGAGGGGCTGGAGGACCGCCGGCCCCAGGCGTTGTCGGGCGGCCAGCGCCAGCGGGTGGCCATCGCCCGGGCCCTGGCGCGCGATCCGAGGGTGCTGCTGCTGGACGAACCGTTCTCGGCCGTGGACCGCCGCACCCGGACCCGCCTGCACGCCGAGATCGCCGCCCTGCGCCAGGGCCTTCGGGTCCCCATGCTCCTCGTCAGCCACGACATCGACGAGGTGGCCAGGCTGTCGGACCGCATCTGCGTGCTCGACCGCGGCGCGGTGGTGGCCTCCGGCGCGCCCGGCGAAGTCCTCGCGCGGCCGCGGGCGCGGACGCTCCTTCTGGGAGACGAAGACGCTCCTTGAGCGGCTGCGCCGGAACCGTGGCGCCGGCAAGGCGAGGCCCCTCGAAATAATTCGCGCGCGGCGCGAAGGCGCACACCGCTCTTTAAGCCTTGAAAACCCATATGTGGCAGGGCAGAGGACGTTCAAACCCCGCCGGACAGAACGTAGCGACTCGACGCAGTCTATGGCGTCAGTCGGGCCGCCTCGGACCTCTGGCCCACCCGCGTCTTCAGCCCCCATCGACCAGGGCCCTGCATGATCTCATCCCTCTTCGGCGCGATCTCCAACGACATCGCCATCGATCTCGGCACCGCCAACACCCTGATCTACATGAAGGGCAAGGGCATCGTGCTCAACGAGCCCTCCGTGGTCGCCCTGCGCAACGTGGGCGGACGCAAGGTCGTCCATGCCGTCGGCATCGAGGCCAAGCAGATGCTGGGCCGGACGCCCGGCCACATGGAAGCCATCCGTCCGATGCGCGACGGGGTCATCGCCGACTTCGAAGTCGCCGAGGAGATGATCAAGTACTTCATCCGCAAGGTTCACAACCGCAAGGGCTTCGTGAACCCGAAGGTGATCGTGTGCGTGCCGTCCGGCGCCACAGCCGTGGAACGCCGGGCCATCAACGACTCGTGCCTGAACGCCGGCGGCCGCCGCGTGGGCCTGATCGACGAGCCCATGGCCGCGGCGATCGGGGCCGGCCTGCCGATCCACGAGCCCACCGGCTCGATGGTGGTCGACATCGGCGGCGGCACCACCGAGGTGGCCGTGCTGTCGCTCTCGGGCATCGTCTATTCGCGCTCGGTCCGCGTCGGCGGCGACAAGATGGACGAGGCGATCATCAGCTATATGCGCCGCAACCATAACCTGCTGATCGGCGAGACGACCGCCGAACGCATCAAGAAGGAGATCGGCACCGCCCGGGCTCCGGCCGACGGCGAGGGCCTGTCCATCGAGGTCAAGGGCCGCGACCTGATGCAGGGCGTGCCGCGCGAGGTGCGCATCAGCGAGAAGCAGGCGTCGGACGCCCTGTCCGAGCCGGTCGGACAGATCGTCGACGCGGTGAAGATGGCCCTGGAGGCCACGCCGCCGGAACTCGCCTCGGACATCGCCGACAAGGGCATCATGCTGACCGGCGGCGGGGCCCTGCTGCGCGGCCTGGACGCCGAGATCCGCGACCACACCGGCCTGCCGGTCACCGTGGCCGACGATCCGCTGTCGTGCGTGGCCCTGGGCTGCGGCAAAGTGCTCGAGCATCCGAAGTGGATGAAGGGCGTGCTGGAGTCCACCCTGGCGTAATATATACCGCCAGTTGCAGGCGGCGGACGCCGCTGGGGGCGTAGGTTTCCAATGTCCTTGAGGGACAATCCGCTCGGTGAACTGAAGGTCCCTCTGACCTGGACGGCGGGGATCGTGTTCCTCGTCGTCCTGATCGCCTCGGGCGCGATCCTGCTGTCGGACCGGCGCGAGTCCTTCGAGACGGACGCCTACGGCCGCACCCGGACCATGAGCGACAAGGCCCTGGAGCCGGTTGGGAACGTGCTGTCCACCCCCGGCCGCTGGACCGGCGCCGGCGTCGAGGCCGTGCGCGGATATTTCTTCGCCGTCTCCGAGAACCGCCGGCTGAAGGCCGAGCTCAAGGAAATGCGGCAGTGGCGGGACGTGGCCATCGCGCTGCGCGACAACAACGAGCGCTACCGTGCGCTCCTGGGTCTGCGCACCGATCCGCCGATCCCGATGGTCGCCGCGCGCATCGTCACCGACAGCCGGGGTCCGTTCGCCAACTCGCGCCTGGCCAACGCCGGGCGTGAGAAGGGCGTGAAGCCGGGCAATCCGGTGATGAGCGAGAACGGCCTGGTGGGCCGGGTCATCGGGGTGACGGACGGCGTCAGCCGCGTGCTGCTGCTGACCGACGTGGCCTCGCGCACGCCGGTGCTGATCGACCGGACCAACGCCCGGGCCATCCTGACCGGCGACGGCGGCCCGAACCCCAGGCTGGAATATCTGCGCGGCCAGGATCCGGTGCGCAACGGTGACCGGGTGCTGACCTCGGGCGACGGCGGGGTGTTCCCCCGCGGCTTGCCGGTCGGCGTGGTGGTCAAGGGCCTGGACGGCCGCTGGCGGGTGGCGCTGGCCGCCGACAAGGCGCCGGTGGACTACGTCCGCATCCTGCTGTTCGAGGACTTCACCCAGCTCGCCAACCACGCCGAGCTGGACCGGATGAGCGTGCCGCCGCCGACGCCGGGCGCATCCACCCTGCCGCCGCCCGAACCGGTTGCGCCGGCGGCCTCGGCCACGGCCGGTCAGGCCGCCCCGGCCCAGGCTCCCGCGCCGAGGACCGTCACCCCTGCTGCGCCCGCGCCCAAGGCCGCCGCGGCGCCGCCTACCGCCGGAACCCGCCCATGAGCGGCGGCGCCCGGACGCTGGAGCCGTGGCGCTGGCTAGGCGTGCCGATGCTGCAGGTCCTGGCCGCGACCATGCTGTTCGCCCTGCCGATCCGGCTGTGGGGCCTGTCGCTGCCCGAGCCGGTGTTCGCCATGCCTGTGGTGTTCGCCTGGGCGGTGATCCGGCCCTCCATGCTGGCGCCCGTCGGCGTGGCCTTTATGGGCTTCTTCCTGGACCTGCTGTGGGGCGGCCCGCTCGGCCTGTGGGCCGTCTGTCTGCTGATCGCCTACGGCGCGGCGCTGGGCGGCCGCTCCATGCTTGCCGGCCAGAGCCGGGGCATGATGTGGGCCTGGTACGGCGCGCTCACCGCCCTGGCCCTGGGCTCGGGCTACCTCTTCACCATGCTTGACGCCAAAGGGACGCCAGGGCTGCTCTCGGTGTTCTGGCAGTTCCTCGCCACGGTCGTGCTCTATCCCGTGGCGGACCGCCTGATCGAACGCTTCGAGGACGCCGACGTGAGGTTCCGCTAGCCATGGCCGAACCGGCAATCTTCTTCGAGGAGGTCAACGAGCGGCAGGGCCTGTTCCACCGCCGGGCCATCCTGCTGGGCGGGTTCGCGGGCCTGGGCTTCGCGGCCCTGGGCGGGCGCCTAGCCTATCTGCAGCTCTTCGAGACCCAGCGCTACGAGAAGCTGGCCACTTCCAACCAGTTCAACTTCAAGCTGGTGCCGGCGCCGCGCGGGCTGATCGTCGACCGCAACGGCGCCATCCTGGCCGCCAACCGCCCGAACTTCCGGCTGCTGGTCGCCAAGGACAAGGGGACCGACACCGAGGCGACCCTGAAGGCCCTGGCCGAGTTCGTGCCGATCGACGCGGCGCGCCACAAGCGGCTGCTGCGCGAGATCAGCAACGCGCCCAAGCGGGCGCCGGTCTCGGTCATGGAGGACATGAGCTGGGAGCAGTTCTCGGCCATCAACGTCCGCGCGCCCGAGCTGCCGAATGTCACCGCCGACATGGGCGAGGTGCGGGTCTATCCGCACGGCGGCGCCTTCGCCCACGTGGTGGGCTATGTGGCCAAGGTGAACAAGGACGACCTCACCGCGACCGGGCCGAACTCGGACCCGATCATGCTCCATCCGGGCTTCCGGATCGGCAAGCAGGGGGTGGAGAAGGCCCTGGACCTCGACCTGCGCGGCCGGCCGGGCGCCAAGAAGGTCGAGGTGGACGCCAACGGCCGCGAGGTGCGCCACGACGAGGAGGGCGACATCCGCGCCATCCCCGGCAAGGAGGTGCAGCTCACCCTCGACGTCGACATCCAGAACCGGGCGCTGGAGGTGTTCGGGGGCGAGAGCGGCGGGGCGGTCATGATGGACTGCCGCACCGGCGACATCCTCTGCATGATGTCGGCGCCCAGCTTCGACGCGAACCGCTTCGTGCGCGGCCTGACCGGCGCCGAGTACCGGGCGCTGGCCAACTACGAGCGCAAGCCGCTGTTGGACAAGTGCCTCTCGGGGCTCTATCCGCCGGGCTCGACGTTCAAGACCATGACGGCGCTCGCGGGCCTGCAGGCGGGGATCGATCCCGAGGCCACGGTCAACTGCCCGGGCGGCATGTACTTCGGCGGACGGTTCTTCCACTGCCACAAGAAGGGCGGCCACGGCTCGCAGAACATGCGGGACGCCATCAAGAACTCCTGCGACACCTACTTCTACTCGCTGGCGCTCAGGATCGGTCCCACGCGGATCGCCCAGGTGGCGCGCGCCTTCGGCCTGGGCCAGACCTTCGACATCGGCATCCCCGGCCAGAAGAAGGGGACGGTGCCCGACCCCGAGTGGAAGAAGCGCTACTTCAAGAACAATCCGGCCCAGCAGCCCTGGTGGCCCGGCGAGAACCTCTCGTACGGCATCGGCCAGGGCTACCTGCAGGTGAACTGCCTTCAGCTCGCGGTCATGACCGCCCGCCTGGCCAACGGCCGCAAGGCGCTCAATCCCCGGCTGATCAAGTCCGTGGGCGGCAAGGAATGGCCGCGGGGCTCGGACGTGCCAGACCTGCCGTTCAGCCAGGAACACCTGGACTATGTGCGCGCGGGCATGGCCGCGGTGACCGAGGCCGGCGGCACGGCCTTCTCGGCCAGCCAGCTCGGCCTTGGCGACATCCTCATGGCCGGCAAGACCGGCACGGCCCAGGTGCGGAACTACGACAAGGGCGGATCGCGCGGGAAGGGCGGCCCCTGGCGGCTGCGCGACCACGGCCTGTTCGTCGCCTTCGCGCCGACCGACGCGCCCCGCTACGCCCTGGCCGTCATCGTCCAGCACGGCATGGGCGGCTCGACCGCCGCCGCGCCCCGGGCCCGTGAGATCATGCGCGTGGCGCTGCTGAAGGACCCCGAGCTGCGCGCCCGGATCGAGAAGCCGCTGCCCATGCCGCAGATGCAGCCGGACCCGGAGCTGGACGCGGTGCCCGATGCGCCGGTCTTCGCCACGCCGCCCGATACGCCGACGCCGGCGGCCGCGCCCGCGGCCGCCCCAACCGGGGGCACGCCCACATGACCGTCTCGGCCCTCACGCGACCCGGCGAACGCGACCGCCTGATCGTCAAGCTCAGCGAGATCGACTGGCTGTTCGTGCTGGTGCTCAGCCTGATCGCCGGGGCCGGCGCCCTGATGCTGTTCTCGATCGCCGGCTCGTCCTGGGATCCGTGGGCCGCCAAGCACGTGGCGCGCTTCGCCATGTGCCTGCTGCTGATGATCGCGTTGGCGATGATCGACATCCGGGTGTGGTTCGCCCTGGCCTATCCGATCTACGGCATCGGGCTGCTGCTGCTGGTCGCGGTTGAGGCGGTGGGCGACGTGCGCCTGGGCGCGCAGCGATGGCTCTCCATCGGCCCCTTCAGCTTCCAGCCGTCCGAGGTGATGAAGCTGGGGATCGTGCTGGCGCTGGCCCGCTACTACCACGGGGCCTCGGCCCAGCGGGCCCGGCTGTCCTGGTGGCTGCTCGTGCCGGCGGCCATGATCGGCGCGCCCGTCCTCCTGGTGGCGCACCAGCCCGACCTCGGCACCGCCATGCTGATCCTGCTGACCGGGGCGTCCATCGTCGTCCTGGCCGGGCTGTCGTGGCGGATCATCCTGGCCGGCGTCGCGGCCTTCCTGGCCGTGGTCCCGCCGTTCGTCATGTTCGTGATGCACGACTACCAGCGCCAGCGCGTGCTCACCTTCCTCGATCCCGAAAGCGATCCGTCGGGCTCGGGCTACCACATCCTCCAGTCGATGATCGCCCTGGGCTCGGGGGGGCTCCTGGGCAAGGGCTACGGCCTGGGCTCCCAGAGCCAGCTCAACTTCCTGCCCGAGAAGCAGACCGACTTCATCTTCGCGACGCTGGCCGAGGAGTTCGGCTTCGTGGGCTGCGTCTCGGTGCTGGTCCTCTACGCCGCGGTGATCTTCATGGCCCTGCGCACGGCCTATGTCGCCCACTCGCATTTCGCCCGGCTGGCGGCCGCCGGGGTGACGGCGACCTTCACCCTCTACGTGATGATCAACGGGGCCATGGTCATGGGCCTGGCCCCCGTCGTGGGCGTGCCCATGCCGCTGCTGTCCTACGGCGGCACGGTCATGCTGACGGTGATGATCGGCTTCGGCCTGGTGCAGTCGGCGCGGGTGCACCGCTACACCGAGGTCACCAAGGGGACGGGCTCGATCCTCTAGGTTCTACTTGGCCACCATGTCGCGCTTGAGCCAGCGCATGGTCATGAAGAAGCAGACCCCCGCCACGGCGTAGAGCGCCGAGGTGATCAGCATAGCGTGCTGCAGGCTGTCCGGATGGGCGACGGCGCACACGGCCTGGTCGGCGGCGCCCAGCGCCTTGCGGGCCGCACCCTCGCAGGCGTGGCGGGTGAGATGGGCGGCCTCCAGGTTCGCGACCTTGATCTTGAACAGCACGTCGCTGAGCGCGCCGATGAACAGCGGGCCCAGGCCGTAGCCCAGGAGGTTCAGCACGAAGAGCAGGATGGCGGTCGAGACCGCCCGGAACTGGGCGCTCACCACGCCCTGGCCGATCGTGTACTGCGAGGCGAGGTAGCCGTACTTGATGCCGCCGCCGACGATCAGGCCCATGAGGCAGAGCGTCAGGTTCTGGGTCGTGAAGGCGAGGAAATAGAACGGCACGCTCAGCACCAGGCCCACGCCCGGCAGCCAGGCGATGGCGTTGGGGTGGCGCTTTGTCAGCCGTTCCGCGAGCCATCCGGTGGCCAATGTGCCCACCGCCGCCGAGGCCGCCACCGGCGCGTTGATCAGCACGGCCGCCTCGCCGGCGGTCAGGCCGAAGCTGCGGTTGATGAACAACGACTGGAAGGACGCGATGCCGTAGCCGCAGAACGAGGCGATGGTGGCGCCGGCCGTCATCCACCAGAACGACGGCTTGGCGAGGAGTTCCTTGAGCCCGTCGGAGAACCTCGGCCTGGCCTTGCGCAGCGTGCCCGGCGGGTCGGTGTGGCCGCGCGGCGGCTCCTTGACGGTGAGCTTCAGGATGGCGGCGACCAGCACCCCGGGCAAGCCGACGACGACGAAGGCCCAGCGCCAGCCGAAGGCGTCGGTGATCGGGCCGCCGATGACGTTGGCCAGGAAGCCGCCGAGGGTCACGCCCATGGCGTAGTAGCCCAGCGCCGTCGAGCGGCGGCTCGGCGGATAGTAGTCGGCGATCAGCGAGTTGGCGGGGGGCGTGCAGCCGGCCTCGCCGATGCCCACGCCCACCCGGCAGGCCAGCAGGATCCAGAAGCCGCCGATGACCATGGAGCCGATGGTGACCGGCGCGGCCAGGCCGCACAGGGCCGTCATCAGCGACCAAAGCGCCACGCAGACGGTCATGATCCAGACCCGGTGGCGGGTTTCGGCGAACTGGGCGAGCGGGATGCCGACGAAGGTGTAGAGCAGGGCGAAGCCGAAGCCGGTCAGCAGGCCGAAGGCGGTGTCCGAGATGCCCAGCTCGGGCTTCATCTGGGGGGCGACCACCGACAGCAGGCCCCGGTCCACGAAGTTCAGGATGTAGACCAGGAGCAGGACGTTCAGCACATAGCTGCGATAGGCCTTGGAGCCGAAGCCGTGGATGTGGCCGTCGGCGGTCGTGGTCCCGCTCATTCTGGATCGCTTCCCCTAGGTTCTTACATCTGTTTGAAGCGACCCTAGCGGCGCCCGACGCCAGGGGAAAGAGCCGAAGTTCCGGTATGGCCGTTGGGCGAGCGCCGGTCGCTCAGAAGGGCTCGAAGCAGTCGTAGTTGCGCTGCCGGCGGATCTTGTCGCCCGCGAACTCGAAGAAGACGGCGAAGCGGGCCTTCATGGCCTCGCCGGGCTCCAGCGAGCGGAGCGGCACGGCCAGCACGCCCCGCCAGAGGACCTCGGCGGCCACGGTGTTCCCGCTCTCCATGAGGGTCACGATTTCATAGGTCTCGGCGCTGAGGACGTCGCGGCCCCGGGCGTTGGCTTCCCGGAGCTCGGCCACGGTGCGCCGTGCGCCGGAGGGGACGAGGGCGTTGGGAAACTCTTCCTGCACCGCGTCTTCGGCGAAGAAGGCGAGGGAGTCGCCCCGCTGCTCGATGGCCTTGAGGTAGGCGCGGACGATCTCGGCCCGGCTCATGGAGGTCCTAGAGCTTGAGCGCCTGGTCGGTGGCCCGCACCAGGGCGTCGACGATGCCGGGCTCGGTCGAGGCATGGCCGGCGTCCCAGACGATCTCGAAGCGCGCCTCGGGCCAGCCCTGCTTCAGACGCCAGGCGGCGTCCATCGGCGTCACCACGTCGAAACGGCCCTGGACGATCCAGCCGGGAATGTCGCGGATACGGTCCACGTTCTCCAGGATCCAGTTCCTCGACGGGAAGAAGCCGAGGTTGGCGAAGAAGTGGCACTCGATCCGGGCGAAGGCGATGGCGAAGTCGATCTCGTTGAACTTCGACGGCCGGGCCTCGGGGCCGCGGATGGAGATGGTGTCGCCCTCCCACTGGCTCCAGGCGGCCGCGGCCTCGGCCTGAATGCTACGGTTCGGGCTGGTCAGGCGCTTGTGGTAGGCGCCGATCATGTCGCCGCGCTCGTCCTGCGGGATCGGCGCGCAGAACCGCTCCCAGGCGTCGGGGAACAGCATCGAGGCGCCCTCCTGGTAGAACCAGCGCAGCTCGCGCTCGGTCAGCAGGAAGATGCCGCGCAGCACCAGGCTCTCGACGCGCTCGGGGTGCTTGATGGCGTAGGCGAGCGCGAGCGTGGAGCCCCAGGAGCCGCCGAACACGCACCACGTCTCGACGCCGAGATGTTCGCGCAGGCGCTCGATGTCCTCGATCAGCGACCAGGTGGTGTTGTCGTCCAGGCTGGCGTTGGGCCGGCTCTTGCCGCAGCCGCGCTGGTCGAAGAGGGCCATGCGCCACTTCGCCGGGTCGAAGAAGCGCCGCATGGTCGGATTGATCGCCCCGCCCGGGCCGCCGTGCAGGATGACGCACGGCTTGCCGTTCGGGTTGCCGCACTCCTCGTAGAAGATCTCGTGCGGCCCACCGGTCGAGAGCCAGCCGCTGGCGAAGGGCTCGCTTTCCCGGAACAGGCCCCGCCGGTTCTGGCTGGCGGAGACGGCGGGCGGCGGGGTGTTGCGTTCCATGGGAGCCAATCTACTTCGGGAAGCGCCGGTCCAGCCAGTCGAGGATCAGCCGGTTCACCTCGCCCGGCTTCTCCTGCTGTGTCCAGTGGCCCGACCCCTCCACCATGTGCATCTCCAGGTCGCCGACCAGGCCCTTCATCGGCTCGGCCATCTCGGGCGTCAGCACGGCATCCAGCTCGGCGGTGATCATCAGGCAGGGAAGGCCGTCGATCCTGCCGGGAAGTCCCTCGGCGCGCTCCCAGTTCCGCGTGAAGTTTCGATACCAGCTCACCGGGCCGAAGAAGCCGCCCTTCTCGAAGGCCTCGGTGAAGACGGCGAGTTCGTCGGGGCTCAGCAGTTGGTCGCCGCCGGCCGTCCCGTCCCAGGCGCGCAGCAGGTCGCGGAAGGCGAAGGACGAGCCGCCCTCCGGCTGGGCGGCCGCCGTGCGCAGGGCCGAGGGCTTGCGCATGAAGAAGCGCATGGTCTTCGACACATCCTCGCCCAGGACCGCCTCGGGCTCCTCCGGGGTCTGGAACCAGACGATGTACATGTCCGGCCCGAAGCGGTGGCGGAAGATAGCGATGGGGTCTACCGGCGCGCGGGGCAGGAAGGGTGTGTTCAGGCCGATGACGCCGGCCACCCGATCGGGATGGAGCAGGGGCGTCTGCCACACGACGATGCCGCCCCAGTCGTGGCCGCAGAAGATGGCCTTCTCCACGCCCAGGTGGTCCAGGAGGCCCACGAGGTCGCCCGTCAGATGCTCCATGTCGTAGTCGGTGACGGCGCCGGGTTTGGACGAGAGGCCATAGCCCCGCTGGTCCGGCGCGATCACCCAGCGGCCGGCGTCGGCCAGGGCCTTGACCTGGTGGCGCCACGAGAACGCGAGCTCGGGGAAGCCGTGGCAGAGGACGACGGGGACGCCCTCGCGGGGGCCTGCCTCGTAGTAGGCGATCTCCACGCCGTTCACCAACGCCCGTTTCGCGGGCGGCATCATCGTCTCGAGCGCCGACATCCGGCTTCCCCCTTTTTCGTTGATCGCGGCCAGCTTTGCCGCATTTGAGGTTTCCCAGGAACACCCGAAGCCATTAGGGCAGGCTGTCGTGACGTACGCCAAGGAGACATCCGCCAAGGCGACCTCGCCCGGCGGCGGCACGCCCTGGGGCCTGGTGGTGCTGCTCGGCGCGCTGACGGCCATGGGGCCGCTCGCCATCGACATGTACCTGCCGAGCCTGCCGGCCATCGGCGCGGACCTGCGCGCCTCCGCGGCGCAGACGCAGGGGACGGTGGCGGCCTTCCTGGCCGGCATGGCCATCGGCCAGTTCTTCTACGGCCCGGCCTCGGACCGCTTCGGCCGCCGGCCGCCGATCCTGCTGGGCGTGGCGATCTTCGTCGTCGCCTCGGCCGGCTGCGCGCTGGCGACGACGCCGGAGCAGCTCCTGGCCGGCCGCTTCCTCCAGGCGTTGGGAGCGTGTTCGGGCGGGGTCGTCTCCCGGGCCATCGTCCGCGACCGGTTCAGCCATACCGAGACGGCGCGGATGCTGAGCCTGATGATGCTGATCATGGGGCTCGCGCCGATCCTGGCCCCGCTGCTGGGCGGAGCCCTGCTGACCCTGGGCGGCTGGCGGCTGAACTTCTGGTTCATGGCCGCCTGCGGCCTGGCGTTCGGGACGGCGGCCTTCCTGCGGCTGGTGGAATCCCGCGGCGAGGAGACGGCGATCCAGGCCCGTTCCGAGAACCCGTTCCAGGCCTATTTCGCCCTGCTGGGGCAGAAGCGGCTGGTGGGCTACGCCCTGGCCGGCGCCCTGAACGGGGCGACGCTCTTCACCTACATCTCCTCTTCGCCCGAGCTGCTGATCGGGACCTATGGCGTGGCGCCGTCGGCCTTCGGCCTCCTCTTCGGCCTGAACGCGGTGGGGGTGATCGGCGCCAACCAGGTGAACCGCTGGCTGCTTAGGCGGCGCACGCCGGACCAGGTGCTGGCCCGCGCCAGCGTCGTCTCCCTGGGCTTCGCCGGGCTGCTGGCGCTGGCGGCGGTCACCGGCCTGGGCGAGCGGTGGACGGTGCTGCCGCTGCTCTTCCTGGTGCTGGCCAGCTACGGCTTCATGCAGGGCAACACCATGGCGGGCGCGCTCAGCGTGGATCCACGCCGGGCGGGCTCGATCTCGGCGCTCCTGGGCGGGGTGTCGTTCGGGACCGGGGCGGCGGCCTCCAGCCTGGCGGGCCTCCTGCACGACGGCACGCCCCGGCCGATGGCGCTGGTGATGCTGGCGGCGCTGGCGGGCTCGGCGCTCACATTGCACCGCCTGGCCCTGCCCAGGACCCAGCCTCAAGTCTGACGGGTCGCCGCGCCCCAGGCGAGCAGCGCCCAGCCGGCCATGAAGCTCAGGCCGCCGAGCGGCGTCACCGCGCCCAGCCAGCGCGGCCCGCCCAGGCCCATGGCGAACAGGCTCCCCGCGAAGATGACCACGCCCAGCAGGAACACGGGCGCCGCGAACCGCGCCTTGCCGCCGATCCAGGTCGCCGCGAACACGGCGAGCGCATGGACCATCCCGTACTCGGCGCCGGTGCGCAGCCAGCCCTGAGCCTTCGGATCGGCCACGCCGTGGGCCCCGAAGGCGCCGAAGGCCACGCAGGCCAGCCCCGCCAGCGCGGCGAGCGTCGTCCAGGTCCGCATCAGCGGGCTCCCGCGGTGAGGAAGGCCAGCTTCTCCACCGGCGGCAGGGAAGGGGCCTGGCGCTTCAGGGCCGCGAAGGCGCCCTCGGCGGCGTCCAGGGCGAAGTCGATGTCGGTCTCGGTCATGGCCGCGCAGAGGAACATGTTGTGCCAGGGATGCACATAGACCCCGCGCGCCAGCATCTCACTGGAAAAGCAGAAGCCCTTCCGGAGGTCCGGGTCGTCGTCGAACAGGAAGAGGGGCAGGGTCGCCGGGCCCGTCTGCCGGAAGCCGAAGCCCGCCGCGGCGGCGCGTTCGGCGAGGCCTGAGCGCAGGCGCTCGCCCAGGGCGGTGATGCGCTCCAGGTAATCGGTTTCGCGCACGAGCCGGAGCGTCTCCAGGGCGGCGGCCATGGGCGCGGCCTGGAACCAGAATGAGCCGGTCACATAGATGGAGTCCGCCGCGGCGCGGGCCTTGTCGTTCCCCAGCAGGGCCGAGAGCGCATGGCCGTTGGCCAGGCACTTGCCCCAGGTGGAGAGGTCGGGCGCCACGCCGATGCGGCTCCAGGAGCAGTCGCGCGAGAGCCGGAAGCCCGCCCGCACCTCGTCCACCACCAGCAGGGCGCCGCGTTCGTCGCACAGCTCGCGGGCCCGGCGCGCGTAGGCCGGATCGGGCTCGGCCTGGTCCACGAAGGCGTCGTGCCGGAAGGGCGCGGCGAAGATGCAGGCGAGGTCGTCGCCGGCCTCGACGACGGCGGCCTCCAGGCTTTCCACGTCGTTGTAGTCGCAGAAGAGTTGGTGGGCCCGGTCGGTCTCGATCACGCCCGCGGGCCTGGGCGTGCACCAGGCGGCGGCCCCGTGATAGGCGCCCTTCGCCCGGACCACCACGCGGCGCTTGGTGTGCGCCCGGGCCAGCGTCAGCGCCATGGACGTCGCGTCCGTGCCGTTCTTGCAGAACATCGCCCAGTCGGCGTGGGCCACCATGCCGGTCAGCGCCTCGGCCAGCTCGACCATCAGCGGGGAGGGGCCGGTCAGCGTGTCGCCCTGGCCGAGTTGCCGCACGAAGGCCGCGTCGATCTCCGGGTTGGCGTAGCCGAACAGGTTCGGCCCATAGGCGCACATGAAGTCGAGGTATTTCCGTCCGTCGGCGTCCCACAGGTGCGCGCCCTCGCCGCGCTGGAAGAACTGCGGGTAGTCGTCGGGAAGCAGGCCCACCGACAGGTGCCCGTACATGCCGCCGGGGATCACCGCCCGGGCGCGCTGGCGCAGCTCTCGGTCGCGGCCGATGGCAAGGTCCATGCGCAGGCTCCTCCCATGTCTTTGCCAGAGCTTACGTTGGCGGGCGGGCGTCGGCGACTCCGTGTATTTCCCGGCCATGTCGCTCCCCGTCCGGCTGGGCCTCTACTATTCGGCGCTGTTCATCGGGACGGGCGCGAGCTCGCCCTACATGCCGGTGTGGTTCGCCCACCACGGGCTCTCGGGCGCGCAGATCGGCCTGATCCTGTCGCTGCCGATGCTGGCCAGGACCTTCACGGCGCCGCTGATCGCGCTGTGGGCCGACTCGTTCCGGCTGCGGCGGACGGCGCTGATCATCATGGGTGTCGCGGTGGCCTGCGCCTACGGGCTCATGGCCCTGCCGCTGGGGTTCGCCGGCTGGGCGGTGGTGTGGTTCGCGGCCTATTCGGCGGTCTCGACCATGTCGCCGCTGACCGATGTGATCGTCCTGAACCGCGCCCGGCGCGACGGCTTCAACTACGGCTGGCCGCGCGGCATCGGCTCGGCGGCGTTCATCGTCGCCAACATCACCGTGGGCTGGCTGCTGACGCGGGGCTCGCCCGAGCTGGTGCTGGTGTGGATCGCCGCGGCGGTCTCGCTGGCCGCGCTGGCCGCCCGGGTGCTCCTGCCGCCCGACCCGGTGCACGAGGAGGGCCACCGCACGCGCCTGGCCGACCGCTGGGCCGGGCTGGGCGAGCTGCTGCGCGACAAGGGCTTCATGACCGCCGTCGTCTCGATCGGCTTCATCCAGTCGGCGCACGCCTTCTATTATGGCTTCTCGACGCTCGCCTGGAAGGCGCAGGGCATCCCCGAGAGCATGACCGGCGTCCTCTGGGGCTTCGGGGTCGCCGTCGAGGTGGTCTTCATGTGGTTCATGGAGCCGTGGCGGCGGCGGATCGGGCCGCGCAGGCTGCTGGTCCTGGGCGGCGCGGCGGCTGTCGTGCGCTGGACGGCCTATGCGTTCTCGCCGCCGCTGTGGATGCTGTTCCCGCTCCAGGCGCTGCACACCCTGACCTACGCCGCGACCTTCCTGGCCGGCCTGCAGCTCGTCGAGCGGCTGTCGACCCCGCGCAACGCCTCGGCGGCCCAGACGGTCAGCTCGGCCCTGTCGAGCGGCATGCTGATGGGCGCCGCCACCCTGGCCTCCGGCCCGCTGTTCGACCGCTTCGGCGCCCAGGGCTACCTCCTGATGGCGGCCATGTGCCTGGCGGGCCTGATCGGCGCGTTCCGCCTCTACGGCGAAGGCCGGCTCGACCCGCCCTGAGCTTGGGGCGGGCTAGGCCCGGCCTGCCCAATGAGTTCTTGATGTTCTCATTTTGTTCTTGACTTGCCGCCTGAAGCATGAGAGCATTCACGTGGGACGCGGGGTGGTTGCCATCAGTCCCACAGCAAACAACGAGATGGGGTGCTCGATGGCGCATATGCCTAGAGGAGAGCCGCGGACCGTTCCGGACCCGGCGGGTAAATTGTACGACGAGATGATCCAGAGGAGCGGGCGAAAAAGCAGCGTGCGGAAGCTGCTGGCCTTGGAATTTCAGGTGCTGGCGATTCACGACCCGTCTTTCCGTCCGACAGCCGGCTTCAGCGGGTCCGAACCGCGCCTCGCTCCCAATCGACGGTCACCGTCGCAGGCCAGACCTACAGGGAAGTCGACAACGGACGTGCGAACGTCCTGGTGCCTGTGACGAGCACCTCCTCGGCCGCGGAGCTCGATCAGCGACGCCGAGGGGCGCAGCGAGTTCAGTTCATGGCAGAGAATCCGCTCGCGGGCGCCGCTTACGGCATCGCCACGCTGATCGGGGCGCCCCCTGAAGCTCGCGAGCGGGCGATGATCGTGGGCGGCGTGGCCGATGCAGCAATGCGCGGAGCGGGGCCACTTGGGCTCGCTGCTCGGAGCCCAATGGCGCCACCGCGCGCGTCTGTGACCCCAACATCCCTGCCACGTCCAAACATCAGGTATCGGAATGCAGGTGCTGATGGACAGGCGACCGGCGTGACCGCCACGGTGACCAAGTCAATGCTAGGCACCGGGACGAGGGCCGACCCGAGGCTGACGCCGCCAGGTTGGCAGGGAAACGGCCTCACATATAACGAAGCGAGAGGTCATCTTCTTGCCAGACAGCTTGGCGGTAGAGGCGACGAGCCGCGGAATCTCGTCACACTGACGCAGAATGCGGCCAACTCACCGCACATGTCCGGCTTCGAGCGACAGGTCGCGAGACGAGTTCGGGATGGTGAGGTCGTCGAATATTCCGCAACTCCGCTGTACAGCCGTGGAATTCTGCCGCCGGCGGCAATGCTGTTGACTGCTCAAGGCAGTCGGGGCGCCCCGGCCGCGCGGATCATCCAGAATCCAGCGGGACGCGGAAAGTGAGCATCGAAAACCTCGTTAGGGCCGTTCCGCCGCCGGCCCGGCCCGTCGAGGCGTTTGAGGGCCCTTGGGAGCCGATCGAAGCCGAGCTCGGCACGTCGCTGCCCTCGGACTACAAAGATTTCGTCCGCCTATATGGAAACGGATACTTCATGGAGTTCATGGGGGTTTGTGTTCCTAGGAGTCGGAACCCCTATGTGAGACTCGAGACCCAGGCGAAGGTCGTGGGCGACCTCTTCAGGTCAATGGATTTGGATGAGCACCCCTATCGGTTCTGGCCGGAGCCGGGCGGGCTGCTGTCGTTCGGCGGAACGGATTACGGTGACGCCCTCTTCTGGTTGCCCCATGGTCGTCCAGAAACATGGCGAGTGGTCGTCTGGGGGCGAGGCCTTCAGGAATTCGAAGCCTTTGGCTGCGATCTCACCGACTTCCTTGCCGGGCTTGCCACCGGCCAAATTCTACCAGAGGACTTCCCAGGAAATATCCTGCCCTGTGATCTTCTCTTTCAGGCGCATTCTGGGTGAAGGTCGCGCGCCTCCGTCAAGGTATCGACCATGACCATCCGGCTCTTCGGCTGCGTGTGCGGCCAGTTCAACAGCCC
This sequence comes from Phenylobacterium sp., assembly GCF_046463815.1. Classification (GTDB taxonomy): domain Bacteria; phylum Pseudomonadota; class Alphaproteobacteria; order Caulobacterales; family Caulobacteraceae; genus Phenylobacterium. Next base: position 82,759 of record NZ_JBKBRO010000005.1, read on the forward strand.
GGGCGCCGGGCTCGGCATGGCGGCCGAGCGGGTCAGCGTGCCGATCCCCTTCTATGTGGTGGAGCACCCGGACGGCGTGGCGCTGTTCGACTGCGGCCTGCACGCGGGCCTGACGGACGCCGAGGACCCGTATCGCGTGGCGCTCAGGACCCAGGACCTGGACTCCACGGTCGAGGCCGATGAACTGGCCGCCGCCCACTTGGAACGCCTGGACATCGACCCGGCCCGGGTCCGCTACGTCGTCCTGTCGCACCTGCACTTCGACCACGCGGGCGGCCTGCACCAGCTCCCCAACGCTACGGTCGTCGTCCAGAAGCGGGAGTGGGAGGCCGGCTTCGACGAGGGCATGGCCCGGCGCTACTTCCTGCCCCGCCGGTTCTACGACCTGGGCCATCAGGTGAAGCTGGTCGACGGCGAGCACGACCTGTTCGGCGACGGGGCGGTGACCCTGCACCCCAGCTTCGGTCACACGCCGGGGCACCAGTCCATGCGGGTGCGGAGCGCGATGGGCGACCACATCCTGGTGGGCGACGCCTGCTACAACTGCGAGGCGGCCGAGACGCGCAACTTCCCCGAATACAGCGACCACGCCGCCATGAACCGGTCGCTGGACGGCCTCCTGGCCATGCGCGAGGAGGGCACGGTCATGGTCTTCGGCCACGATCCGGGCCAATGGGGCGAGAGGCCGGTGCTGCCGTCGGTGCGCACCTGACGTGGGGACACGGTTGCCGAGCGCCTGAACGCGTCCCCATGATGCCTCCCAAGGGAGGATATCGAGATGCGCGCGCTGCAGGTCACGGCCCCGTGGGGGCCGGACGCGATCCAGGTGGTCGAGGCACCCGAGCCCGAGCCCGGCCCCGGCCAGGTGCTGGTGCGGATGAAGGCCTGCTCGCTGAACTACCGCGACTTCCTGATGATCCACGGGATGTACGGGCGCGCGGCGGCGAGCGCCAACGACGTCATCACGCCCTTCTCGGACGGCTGCGGCTACGTCGAGGCGGTGGGGCCGGGCGTCACCCGGTTCGCGGCCGGCGACCGGGTCTCGACGCTGTTCTTCCAGAACTGGGTGTCGGGCCCGCCGACCCTGGAGAAGCTGTCGAGCGCCCTGGGCTTCCCGATCCCAGGGGCGGGCGCCGAACTGCAGGTGTTCAGCCAGGAGGGGCTGTCGAAGGTCCCCGACTTCCTCAGCGACCATGAGGTCGCGACCCTGCCGTGCGCGGCGCTGACCGCCTGGCGCGGCCTCTTCCACGACGCGCGGCTGGAGCCCGGCGACACGGTGGTGCTGCAGGGCACCGGCGGGGTCTCGATCTTCGGCCTGCAGTTCGCCAAGGCGGCGGGCTACCGGACCCTCATCACCTCGTCCTCGGACGCCAAGCTGGAGCGGGCCAAGGCGCTCGGGGCCGATCATCTCGTCAACTACAAGACGACCCCCGCGTGGTCGAAGCCGGTGCGCGAGGTCACAGGCGGCCGCGGCGCGGACTTCATCATGGAAGTGGGCGGACCGGGCACGATCAACGAGAGCATGAAGGCCATCAGGATCGGCGGTCACATCGCGGTCATCGGCATCGTCGCCGGCGCAGGCGAGCCGTTCAATCCCGCCGGTCTGATCGGCAACTCGGCCAAGCTGCAAGGGTTGTCGGTGGGCTCGCGCGACATGTTCGAGTCCATGTGCCGGGCGATCGAGCTGCACGGCATCCGGCCGGTCGTCGACAAGGTCTATCCGTGGACCGAGGCCAAGACGGCCATCGCCGCCATGGGGGGCGGCGAGCACTTCGGGAAGATCGTGCTGGAGTTCTGAGCGCGCACGCCAACGACAACAGGGAGGACGCCATGAAGACCAAGGGGATCAACCACCTGGCGCTGGTGTGCCGGGACATGGCCGAGACGGTGAAGTTCTACACCGAGGTGCTGGGCATGCCGCTTGTGAAGACCGTGGCCCTGCCGGATGGCGGGCAGCACTTCTTCTTCGACTGCGGCGGGGGCTCGACGCTGGCGTTCTTCTGGTGGGCCGACGCCCCGCCGGCCGCGCCCGGGATCGCCTCGGTGGCCGAGTTCCCGGCCAGGCCCAAGTCGGCCGTGGGCTCGATGAACCACGTGGCCTTCCACCTGGACGAGGACGAGCTGGAGGCCGCGATCGGGCGCCTCCAGGCGGCGGGCGTGAAGATGACCGTGCCCGCGGTGGTCAACCACGACGACAGCGAGATGGGCGTGGCCCGCGAGATGCACGAGGGCGTCTGGATCCGCTCGGTCTATTTCACCGATCCGAACGGGGTGATGCTGGAGTTCGCCGCCACCCTGAAGGACTTCGGGCCGGGGGACGTGCGCCACGCCCCCGCCCGCGCCGTCCAGCCCGCCGGAGCCTGAGCCCATGCCCCGCCTGCGCCAGGTGTCGCGCAAGGACACCGACTCCGAGGTCGTGCTGAAGACCTACGACCTGCTGTTCGGCGACCGCGACCCGGTGGCCGAGCCCGGCACCGCCACCGGCACGTCGGGCGACTGGTGGACGGTCTTCGCCCTGGTCCCCGACTGCCTGGACCACTGCAACCGCGGCTTCGCCTTCTACCGCAGCCCCAGGCGCAAGCTTGACCCGGTGCTGCGGGAGCTCGCCCAGACACGGGCCGGCTGGGCCAAGGCCAGCCAGTTCGTCTTCTCCCAGCACTGCAAGTCGCTGCGCGGCCTGCGGGTGCCCGAGGAGAAGATCGCGGCCATCCCGCACTGGCAGGTCGCCGCCTGCTTCGATGCGAAGGAGCGGGCGGTGCTGGCCTACGCCGACTGCCTGGTGCTGCAGGGCGGACGGACGCCCGACGCGGTGTTCGAGGCGCTGAAGGGCTTCCTCTCGGACGAGGAAATCCTGGAGCTGACCTACATCACCTGCCTCTACGACATGCACGCGGTGATGACGAAGGCGCTCAAACTGGAGTTCGACGACCGTCCGGAGCCCATCGTCGAGGTCGCCGCGCCCGACGATTTCAGCGCCCGCGACTTCCTGGACACGGGCCGGCGCTGAGGCCCCGATGAGGGGCGAACCAGGTTTGCCCGCCAGGGTTGTGCGAAGCGCGCGATGGGGTCATGTTCCGCCAAGGTCAAGCTTGTTCTCAGGCTTGGCGGGGAGCGCGGCTCGCGTCGCGCTGGGGTTCAACAGAACATCGGGAAGAGTTGCATGAAGTCCGTTTGGTTCACGGCGGCCGCGGCCGTAGCGCTGGTCAGCGTGCCTGGCGCCTCGCAGGCGCAGACCGTCTCGCCCAGCCAGTTGAAGGGGGCGCTGATCGCGACCGCCAACCAGTATCTCAAGGGCCGCGCGCCCTGGACGGTCGTCGACGTCGACCAGTACCTCGTGGTGAAGGTGGCCGCCGCCCAGCCGTCGTCCTCCCAGAAGATCCGCACCGAGGACCCGATCTTCGCCTATCCGAACTGCTCGTCCTCGCCGGGCAGCGCGAACCGCACGCTGACGGTCACCCGCTCCCACGAGACCACCGTCAGCACCGAGGAAACCGTGGACGTGAGCGTGGGGGCCAAGGTCGGCGCCGGCGTCGAGGGCGTGGCGACGGCCGAACTCGACACCACCATCTCGGACGCGGTGACCAACGGCCATGCGGTGACTGACGGCCAGGAGACCAGCGACCAGCGCCAGGCCTCCGCCAACGACGTGGCTCCCGGCAAGGGCGTGAAGTTCATCCCCTACCAGTGGCAGAACATCTACAGCAACGCGACCTACGAGATGTGGGTGAAGCCGCTGCACGGAAAGTACGTGATGAACAACCTGCCGGGCAGCCCGACGTTCGTTCAGGACCTGTCGGCGTTCTACCAGATCAACGACGACGTGAAGTACCCGCCGATCCATGTGAAGGGCGTGTTCAACGGGACCCAGATGGACACCACCGAACTGGCCCAGTTCGACATGACGCCTGACGAGATGCAGAAGAGCTGCGCGCCGGGCGGGGCGCCGACCAACGCCGCGGCCCTGCCGCCCGGCTTCGGCCTCATCAACCGGACCGCGCCGAGCCCGGCCGATCCCAAGCCGGGCCAGCCGCTCGGCGCGCCGGTCCCCTACGTGGGCCGCCGTTAAGGCCAAGGAGCCGGCGTCAGCCCTGGCCCAGGCCGTTCCGGATCAGTGCGCCCCGGATCAGGCGCTCCACCGCCGGCTCCAGCTCGCGGACCTCCGCGGCGGGGTCGGCGGCGTTGGCGGCCCTGAGCGCCGCGGCGTTCAAGGCGCCCGAGATGAGGGTGAAGAGCCCCTTCTGCAGCGCCGGGTCGTCGATGCCGGCCTCCTCGCAGGCGGCGTCCACGCCATGCTCCAGCGCGGCCAGGGTGTGCCGGCTGTCGATCTCCCACCAGAGCTTCCAGCCCAGGACGGCCAGGCCGTCGACCAGGTAGATCCGGGTGATCGACGGGTCCACGCACTCGCGCAGGAACACCAGGCATCCCGAGATCAGCCCGCCCACGTAGGACGTGCCGGCCGCACCTTCCATGATCCGGCGTTCGATGGTGGCGCAGGTCTCGGTGAAGACGGCTTCGAACAGGGCCTGCTTGTCGTCGAAGTGGTGGTAGAGCGCGCCGCGGGTCACGCCGGTGGCGTCCAGCACCGCCTGCGTCGAAACCCCCGCATAGCCGTCACGCGCGAACAGGCGCGCCGCCTCCTCGATAAGCCGGGCGCGGGTGCGCAGGCCCTGGTCCACCCGCTTGTGCGCGCGTTCGCCAGCCTGCGGCTCTGACCTGGAGGACGGAGGGCGGGACGGGGACATGACGGCCTCGACGGTAAGCGACTGAGGGCCCCACACTCACATACCGGTTGTCGGTTTGCAACCATCCGTCAGATGCCGGGGTCGAACGCGCCCTCCAGCCAGGCGAAGATCTCCTCGGCCGCCGCCTCGGGCGAGACCCGGGTCGTGTCGATCCGGATTTCCGGATTCTCCGGGGCTTCGTAGGGGCTGTCGATGCCGGTGAAGTTCTTGAGCTGTCCGGCGCGGGCCTTGGCGTAGAGGCCCTTCACGTCGCGCTTTTCGGCCTCGGCCAGCGGCGTGTCCACGAACACCTCGACGAATTCGCGCTCGCCCATCAGCTCGCGGGCCATGCGCCGCTCGGCCCGGAAGGGCGAGATGAAGCTGACCAGCACGATCAGGCCGGCGTCGACCATCAGCTTGGCCACCTCGGCCACGCGGCGGATGTTCTCGACCCGGTCCTCCTCGGTGAACCCGAGATCCTTGTTGAGGCCGTGGCGGACGTTGTCGCCGTCCAGCAGGTAGGTGTGGCGGCCCTCGGCGTGCAGGCGCTTCTCGACGAGATTGGCGATGGTCGACTTGCCGGCGCCGGACAGGCCGGTGAACCAGACGACCCGCGCCTTCTGGCCCTTGAGCGCTGAACGGGCGGCCTTGTCGACGTCCATCGCCTGCCAGTGGATGTTCTGGCTGCGGCGGAGCGCGAAGTGCAGCAGGCCCGCGCCGACCGTACGGTTGCTCATCCGGTCGATCAGGATGAAGCCGCCCAGGTCCTTGTTCTCGGCGTAGGGATCGAACGCGATGGGAGCGGAAAGGGCGAGGTTGCACACGCCGATCTCGTTGAGCTCAAGGCGCGTGGCGGCGAGCTTCTCCAGCGTGTTGACGTTGACCTTGTGCTTGGGCTCGGTGACCTGGGCCGAGACCGTGCGTGTCCCGAGCTTCATCAGATAGGGCCGGCCCGGCAGCAGAGGCTCGTCGTCGAACCAGACCAGCGTCGCCTCGAACTGGTCGGCCACCGCCGGGGGGGAGGCCGCCGCCGACAGCACGTCGCCGCGGCTGATGTCGATCTCGTCCTTGAGCGTCAGCGTCACCGACTGGCCCGCCACCGCCTGGGACAGGTCGCCGCGCAGGGTGACGATGCGGTCGACCGTGCTCTCGCGGCCGGAGGGCAGGGCCTTCACCGTGTCGCCCGGCTTCACCACGCCCGAGGCGATCATCCCCGAGAAGCCCCGGAAGTCGAGGTTCGGCCGGTTGACCCACTGGACCGGCATGCGGAACGGCTTGTCCTGCAGGTCGTCCTCGACCGGCGCGTCCTCCAGCCAGCGTATCAGCGGCGGGCCGGCGTACCAGGGCGCGTTGGGCGAGAGCTCGGTGATGTTGTCGCCCTTCAGGGCCGACATGGGGATGGCGGTGAACGTCTTGATGCCGATCTGGTCGGCGAAGTCGCGGTACTCGCCGACGATGGCCTCGAAGACCTCCTGGCTCCAGTCCACGAGGTCCATCTTGTTGATGGCCAGCGCCACGTGGCGGATGCCCAGCAGGCTGACCAGGTAGCTGTGCCGCCGGGTCTGGGTCAGCACGCCCTTGCGCGCGTCGATCAGGATGACCGCCGCGTCCGCCGTGGAGGCGCCGGTGACCATGTTGCGCGTGTACTGCTCGTGGCCGGGGGTGTCGGCGACGATGAACTTGCGCTTCTCGGTCGAGAAGAACCGGTAGGCGACGTCGATGGTGATGCCCTGCTCGCGCTCTGCGGCCAGGCCGTCGACCAGGAGGGCGAAGTCGATATCGCCGCCTTGGGTGCCGACCTTCCGGGAGTCGGCTTCGAGGGCCGCGAGCTGGTCCTCGAAGATCATCTTGGAATCGTAGAGCAGCCGGCCGATCAGGGTCGACTTGCCGTCGTCCACCGAGCCGCAGGTGATGAAGCGCAGCAGGCCCTTCACCTCGTGCTGCTTCAGGTAGGCCTCGATGTCCTCGGCGATGAGGGCGGACTGGTGGGCCATCAGAAATAGCCCTCCTGCTTCTTCTTCTCCATCGAGGCGGCCTGGTCGTGGTCGATGACCCGGCCCTGGCGCTCGCTCGTGGTGGTGAGCAGCATCTCCTGGATGATCTCGGGCAGGGTGGCCGCGGTGCTCTCCACGGCGCCGGTGAGCGGATAGCAGCCCAGGGTGCGGAACCGCACCGACTTCATCGCCGGCGTCTCGCCGGGCTTCAGTGGGAAGCGGTCGTCATCGACCATGATGAGCGTCCCGTCACGCTCCACCACCGGCCGTTCGGCGGCGAAGTAGAGCGGCACGATCGGGATGTTCTCCAGGTAGATGTACTGCCAGATGTCGAGCTCGGTCCAATTCGAGATCGGGAACACCCGCACGCTTTCGCCGGGGTTCTTGCGGGCGTTGTAGAGCTTCCACAGCTCGGGCCGCTGGTTCTTGGGGTCCCAGCGGTGGCCCGCCGAGCGGAACGAGAAGATGCGCTCCTTGGCGCGGGACTTCTCCTCGTCGCGCCGCGCCCCGCCGAAGGCGGCGTCGAAGCCGTACTTGTCGAGCGCCTGCTTCAGCCCCTCGGTCTTCCAGACGTCGGTGTGCACCGCGCTGCCATGGGTGAACGGGTTGATGTTCTGGGCGATGGCGTCGGGGTTCTTGTGGACCAGCAGCTCGAAGCCGAGTTCGCGGGCCATCCGCTCGCGCATCTCGTACATCGCCCGGAACTTCCAGGTCGTGTCGACGTGCAGCAGCGGGAAGGGCAGCTTGGACGGATGGAAGGCCTTGGCCGCCAGATGAAGCATGACCGCCGAGTCCTTGCCGATGGAATAGAGCATCACCGGCCGCTCGCACTCGGCCACCACCTCGCGCATGATGTGGATGCTCTCGGCCTCGAGCCGCTGCAGGTGGGTGAGCGTCTGTCGGGACAAGGCGCTTTCGGAGCTCGTTGAACGGGCGAGGACGCGGGCGTCCATGTGCGGACCTTACAGCAAAGATTGAAGAATCCCGCTCGCTTGCGCGACCGGGCCGGCCCTGGCTGGCGAGTTAGCCGCCGCTCCCGCCCGGCGCAAGGCGACGCCGGCCCAGGAATTCTCCATGCGGCGCCAGATGCGTTGGGCGGCGGCGGGCCGCCCCTTGGCCCCGGGCCGGGGCCGTGCCACAACTCGCGACGGAAACGCATACCCGTTTTTCGAGCCGGAAGACCGGCCGTCGGGTGAGAAGGGGGGGAAGTCGGATGAGCGTCGACGCCGTGCAGGCGCCCAAGGTCTCGGGCAGCTACCGCTATCTCGTCGTCTGGCTGCTGGCGGTGGTCTACACGCTGAACTTCCTCGACCGGCAGATCGTCTCGATCCTGGCCGAGCCTATCCGCAAGGACCTGCAGCTCGACGACACCCAGCTCGGCATGTTGAGCGGGATCGTCTTCGCGATCTTCTACACGGGCTTCGGCATTCCGGTGGGCTGGCTGGCCGACCGCGCCCGCCGGGTCTGGATCATCTCGGGCGCGTGTGCGCTGTGGAGCCTGTTCACCGCGCTCTGCGGCACGGCGACCAGCTTCGTGCAACTCGCGCTCTATCGCATGGGCGTCGGCATCGGCGAGGCGGGCGGCTCCCCGCCGAGCTATTCGCTGATCTCCGACTACTTCAAGCCCGAGGAACGGGGCACTGCGCTGGCCATATACTCCCTCGGCGTGCCGGCGGGCTCGATGTTCGGCTCGGCGCTCGGCGGCTGGATCGCGGCCGAGCATGGCTGGCGGACGGCCTTCTACGTCATGGGCGTGCCGGGGATCATCCTGGCGCTCACCCTGCTGCTGGTCGTCAAGGAGCCGAAGCGCGGGGGCCTGGACAAGATCGCGGACGGCAAGGACGCTCACGATGCTGCGCCGCCGATCTGGACGGCGATCGGCGGCTTCTTCTCCAACCGCACGCTCTTGCTGACCGCCCTGGCCGCCGGCCTCTCGGCCTTCGTGGGCTATGCGGCGCTCACCTGGAACCCGCCATTCCTGATGCGGGTGAAGGGCATGAGCCTGACGCAGGTGGCCGCCTACTACAGCCTGGTGCTCGGCATCACCGGCATGATCGGGACGTTCTCGGCCGGCTGGATCGCCGACAAGCTCGGGACCAGGGACCGCCGGTGGTTCGCCTGGATCCCGGCGATCGCCTTCCTGATCACCATCCCGTTCTGGTTCGGCATCGTCTATGCGCCGAACTGGCAGGTCGCGCTGATCTGCATCGCGGTCCCGGCGCTGCTGAACAACTGCTATCTCGCGCCGGCGCTCGCCGTCGTCCAGAACGCCGTGCCGCCGAACCGGCGGACGATCTCGGGCGCGGTGCTGCTGTTCGTGCTGAACCTGATCGGCCTCGGCGCGGGCCCGGTGTACGTCGGCCGCATCTCCGACATGGCCAAGGCGGATTACGGCGACAATTCGCTCTCGATCGCCTTCCTGGCCCTGGTGCCGGTAATCGGGATCACGATCCTCGCCCACCTGGCCTCGGCCTGGTCGATCGCCCGCGACAAGCGCCTGGCGGCGGCCATCGGTTGAGGGGAGCGGCAAGTCGTCGCCGCCCGTGGACAGTCCATCGAAACCCGCGCCCGCCGCGGTCAATCCGCCGAGGGTCGTGACCCGGTGCGAGCGGCCGTCCCCGCCCAAGGGCTGACCGGCGTCCGTTCTGACGTCCGAAAACCGCTGCTCCATATCGATTGATGTCCGAAAACCGCGAGACTTCCGCAGGCTCCACGCGCATCGTGACGAACATGGATATGGATTTCGAAGCCTGTCGCCGCGCCTTCCAGACCCGCGATCCGCGGTTCGACGGGCGCATCTTCGGCGCCGTGAAGACGACGGGCATCTACTGCCGGCCGATCTGCCCCGCGCGCACGCCGAAGGCCGAGAACATGACGTTCTATCCCTCGGCCGCCGCGGCCCAGGAGGCGGGCTACCGTCCCTGCCTGCGCTGCCGGCCCGAGGCGTCCCCCGACCTCGGGGCCTGGCGCGGAACGTCCAACACCGTCTCCCGCGCACTCGCGCTGATCGAGACCGGGGCGCTGGACGGAGGCGACGTGGACGCGCTGGCCTCGCGCCTCGGCGTCGGCGAGCGGCAGCTCCGCCGCCTGTTCCGCCAGCACCTTGGCGCCTCGCCGATCTCGGTCGCCCAGACGCGGCGCGTGCTGCTCGCCAAGCAGCTCATCCAGGAAACCCGCCTCCCGATGGGCGAGGTGGCCCTGGCCTCGGGCTTCGGCAGCGTCCGGCGGTTCAACGAAAGCTTCCAGCAGCTTTTCGGGCGCCCGCCGGGCGAGCTGCGCCGTTCGCGCCAGGCCGACACGCCGGCCGCCGACGGGATCGTCGTGCGCCTGCCCTACCGCCCGCCCTACGACTGGGAGGCGATCATCGCCTTCCTGGCCGCACGGGCGATCCCCGGCGTGGAGCGGGTCGAGCCCCGCCGCTACGCCCGAACGCTCGAGGTGGACGGCGCCCGCGGGGTCGTCATCGTCACGCCCCGCAAGGGCGACGACGCCCTGACCGCCGAAATCCGCTTCCCGAAGCTGACTGCCCTGCCGGCGGTGATCGCCCGTGTGCGACGGGTGTTCGACCTGACGGCCGACCCTTGCCTGATCGGCGACCACCTCAGCCAGGATCCGGCATTGGCGCCCCTCGTCGCGGCGCGGCCGGGGCTCAGGGCGCCGGGCGCCTGGGACGGCTTCGAGCTGGCGGTCCGCGCGATCCTCGGCCAGCAGATCACCGTCCCGGCCGCGCGCGTGCTGGCCGGCAAGCTGACCGAAGCCTACGGGGAGCCGATCGACGATCCGGCTGCGGCCGACCTGGGCCTCACCCGCCTGTTCCCGAGGCCCGAGCGCCTGGTGGGCGAGGACATCGCGGCGCTGGGCATGCCCAAGGCCCGCGGCGCGGCGCTGGAGGCGCTGGCGCGCACCGTGGCGGCCGATCCCGCCATCTTCACCCCGCGCGCCGACCTGGAGAGCGCCATCGGCGCGCTGAAGGCCCTGCCGGGCGTCGGCGAGTGGACGGCCCAGTACATCGCGCTGCGCGAACTCCGCGAGCCCGACGCCTTCCCGGGCGCGGACATCGCCCTGCTGAGGGTCATGGCCGACGAGGACGGGCGCCGCCCCACGGCCGACGAACTTCTCGCCCGCAGCGAACGGTGGCGCCCCTGGCGCGCCTACGCCGCCCAACATCTCTGGGCCCACGACGCGGCCCAGCCCGACCTCAAGAGGACCGAGTCCGATGACCTCCGCGCTGCCTGAGACCCTGACCCTCGACCGCATGCCGACGCCCATCGGCGTGGCCCTGGTCGTCACCGACGAGGCTGGCGCGCTCCGGGCCTTCGACTGGGACGACTGCGAGGCCAGGATGCGGTCCTGGATCGACCGCCGCTATCCGACGGCGGTGCGAACCGAGGGGCGCACCCCCCTTCGTCGGACCTTCGACGCCTACTTCGCCGGCGAGCTCGGCGCCCTCGCCGCCGCGCCCTGGCGGGGCGGGGGAACGGCCTTCCAGGAGAAGGTCTGGGCCGCGCTTTGCAAGATCCCCGCGGGCGAGACCTGGAGCTACGCCCGGCTCGCCGAACGGATCGGCCGCCCGACGGCGATGCGCGCCGTGGGCCTGGCCAACGGGTCGAATCCCGTCGCCCTGGTCGTGCCGTGCCATCGGGTGATCGGGTCGAACGGCTCGCTGACCGGCTATGCCGGGGGCCTCGCGCGCAAGCGCTGGCTGCTGGCCCACGAGGGCGCGAACTTCGAGGACCGCCTGGCCGCCTGAGGGAGACCTGAGGCGCGGCGGCCACATTGCGGAACATTACGCAAATTTCACCCGCGCGGCGGATGCGGCGCAGCTTGTGTCATCGTATAACGCCGCTCGGCGGAGTCGCGCTGGAGCCGGGAGAGTCCCCATGGCGACATTGACGGAAGTGGTAGCCGCGGTGGTCGTGCATTCGTCCGCCGCTGCGTTCTCCCATTTTGGCGTGACCCTGGACACGCCCGCCGTCGAGCGTCCCGCCGCCCCGGCCGAGCGGGTGGTCGCCCGTTCGCCCCGCAGGGCCCAGAAGGTCTCGGACAAGGCCACGGCGGACTGCCCCGACGCGCGCCGCCTGGTCGTCAGGGCCTAACCTCCCTTTTCCACGCGACAATCCGACGTGAGCCGCGCCGAATCGTCGGCGCCTGTTTGCGTCCGCACGCCGGGCGGGTAATCCTTCAAACCTGAGGCCCAGGCGGGGGTGGGGGCGATCCGTGACGACCGCTCCCACGCCGTCCCGGCGAAGCGGGAAGGAATCGGCCGCGCATGAAGTTCTCCAAGCGGCGACAACCGACGGATTTCGGAACCGAGGGGCGGCTGGCGACCAGTCCGCTGTCCGAGATGTCGCCTTCGCCCGAGCCGGCGCCGGCCGAGGCCCGGCTGCTGCCGCCGCTCGATCCGCCGCCGGCCGGCGCGGCCGTGACCAACCCCGACGCTCAGCCCCCGGCCACCCGGCCGGAATTCCAGCCCGAGCCTTCCTATGCCGTCGGCGCGACGCTGGAGGAGCTGGAGGCGCCCGCCGGCTGGCCCATCTGGGTGGCCGCCCTGGCCGTCTCGGTGCTCTGGGGGCTCGCGCCCCTCGCCTTCGCGATCGGCTACCGCAACGACGTGGCCCCGCTGCAGAACGACGCCTTCGCGCTCGCCGTCTTCGCCCTCCTGGCCATCGGGCCGGCGGCCTTCGTCTGGGGCGCGGCGTTCATGATCCGGCAGGGCCAGAAGCTGGCCTTCGAGGCGCGCCGGGCCAAGGCCATGGCCGAGGACATGCTCTCGCCCGCCGTGGTGGCCGCCGCGCGCGCCGGACACGTGGCCCAGGCCGTCCGCGACGAGATCGCCCGGGCCGGCGCCGCCGCCGAGGACGCCCGCGAGACCCTTCTGGCGCTGCGCGAGGCGCTGGCCATGGAGACCGAGAAGCTCGCCGACGCCACCTCGCAGTCCGTCCGCACCGCCGAAACCCTGGCAGGAACCCTTGGCCGGGAACGCGCCGAGATGGGCGAACTTGCCCAGACCCTCGACGCGCAGGCCACCAAGGTCGCCGACGCCATCGTCCAGCAGGCCAAGATGGTGGCCGAGGCCGCCGACCTGGCCGAGACCCAGATCCGCGAGGCCGAAACGGCGCTGTCGGCTCGCGCCGCCGACCTCGCCGCCGCCGCCGGCGAGGCCAGCGACGCCGCGCGCACCGCCGGCGAGGACCTCACCCGCCACATCGCCCGCCTGGAGACCGCCGGCGTCGGCGTCGCCGAGCAGGCCAAGGCCGCCGAGCGGGGGCTGTCGGAGCAACGTACGGCGCTGATCACGCTCGCCGCCGCCCTGCGGTCCGACCACGAGACCTTCTCGTCCGAGGCCGAGGCGCATGCCGCGCGCCTGTCCGAGTTCATCACCCAGGCCCGCCTCTCCGCCGCCGAGATGAGCGACCGGGCGACGAAAGGCGGGGAGGCGTTGCGCCAGCTCATGGCCGATGCGGCCCTGCAATTCCGCGACCTTGCCGAGACCGCCAAGGCCGAGCGCGAGGAGTTCGGCCAGTCGACACTGCACGCCCTGGACGCCGTTTCGTCCGCCGCCGCCGAGCAGCGCCAGCAGTTGGAAGCCCAGACCCGGGCGGCCATCGACGCCCTGGCCGCCGCCGCCGAGGAGACCCGCGAGGCCGCCGCCCGCCACGCCGCCACGGCGCGGGAGCAGGTGGACCAGCTCTCGGAAGCCGCCTTCTCGGCCGGCCAGAAGGCCAATCAGGTCTTCGAGGCCCGGCTGGAGGAGGCCCGCGCGCTCGTCGAGCAGTCGTCCAAGATGGTCGAGGAGGCCGGCGCCGCCACGGCCCGCAAGCTGGAGGAGGGCGCCGCCTCCGCCCGCGCCGCCCTGCACGAGCTGGCGGCCATGATGGCCGAGCTGGAGCAGCGCGCCGCCCGCCTGCCCGCCGCCGCCCGCAGCCAGGCCGAGCAGGTCAAGGCCGCCGTCGCCCACGGCATGGACGAGCTCATGGAGCACGCCCGCCGCACGGCCGAGGAGGCCCAGGCCATCGACGCCGCCTTCCAGGAGCGGGTGCGCCGCAACTTCGACATGCTGTCCGAGGCCGTGCGGCTGATGGGCGCGGTGGCCTCGGCGCCCGCGCCCCTGCCCGCCGTGACCGGGGCCCCGCGCCGCGCCAGGCCTGTCCCGCCGCCGCCCCTCGATCCGGTGGAGGAGGCGCTCGAGCTGGAGGAGCTGGCCGCCGAGGCCGCACCGCTCGCCGAACCCGAAGCGCCGGCCGATCTTGGCCTGCGTGGGCGGCTGAAGCTGACCCCCACGGCCACCGACAAGGAATTCTCGGCCGTCTTCGCCGCCGCGACCGGCCGTTCGCCCGAGCCCGCACCCGAGGATGAGGAGGCCGAGCCCTCGCCGGAGGGCGACACCTGGACGTGGAAGGACCTGCTGGCCTCGCTGGACGGGTCCGACGGCGAGGGCGAGCGCCTGGAGGAGGCCCTGTCGGCCGAGCTGCGCCGCATGGGGGTGGAGCCCGCCAAGCTGCTGCCCAAGGGCCGGATCGACGAGATCGCCGCGACCGTCCAGACGGGCGACATCGAGGGCGCGCGCCAGGTGGTCAAGAAGCTCGCCCCGGCGGCCACCCGCCGGATCGCCCGGCGGCTGTTCACCGACGAGCAGGTGAAGCGCCAGACCGAAGTCTATCTGCGGCGCTACAAGACCCTGATCGACGACGCCGTGGTTCGCGATCCCCAGGGCTTCATCATGGCCGAGATGCTGGGCGGAGAGCCCGGGCGACTCTACCTGCTGCTGGACGCCGCGGCGGGCGGGATGCTCTGACCGAGCCCATCGGGCGGAACCCATCCGGCGACCCGCCGCCTTGGGCGGGCATGGAGCACCGTGACCGCGCGCACAGGGCTGGCGTCGCGCCGCACGCATCCGCCTCCTGTCGGACCGGATGATCGGGGTCGGCCCGGCCCGTCGATCCGGCGCCGGGCCACGGATAAAGGGCCGCTTTTCGGCGACCGGTCCTTGTCCCGGCGCAGCGGGTGTGCTTTCCGCCTATGTTCCTCTCAGAGAGACGGAGACCATGGCAGACACCCTTCTCATCACCCGCCAGCCTCACGCGTCACCCACGCCGCCGCACGCGCGCGCGGCGCTGCTCGAGGATCCGGGTTTCGGGAAGGTATTCACCGACCACATGGTGACGGTGCGCTGGACGGCCGACAAAGGCTGGCACGAGGCGCAGGTGCGCGCCCGCGAGCCGTTCCAGCTCGATCCGGCCGCGGCGGTGCTGCACTACGCCCAGGAAATCTTCGAGGGTCTCAAGGCCTACCGCACCCGCGGCAACGACGTGGTGCTGTTCCGGCCGCTGGAGAACGCGCGCCGGTTCATCGATTCCGCCCGCCGCATGGCCATGCCCGAGCTGCCGGAGGAGGTGTTCCTGGGCGCCATCGAGGCCCTGGTCCGCGTGGACGCCGACTGGATTCCCACGGGCGACGGCAGCCTCTACCTGCGGCCCTTCATGATCGCCACCGAGGCCTTTCTGGGCGTGCGGCCGGCGCAGGAGTACGTCTTCTGCGTCATCGCCTGCCCGGTGGGGACCTACTTCAAGGGCGGGGCGAAGCCCGTGACGGTGTGGGTGTCGGCCGACTACACCCGCGCCGCGCCCGGCGGCACGGGCGCGGCCAAGTGCGGCGGCAACTACGCCGCCAGCCTGGTGGCCCAGGCCGAGGCGATCCAGAACGGCTGCGACCAGGTGGTCTTCCTGGACGCCGCCGAGCATCGCTACGTCGAGGAACTCGGCGGGATGAACGTGTTCTTCGTCTTCGAGGACGGGACCCTCGTGACCCCGCCGCTGGGGGGCACCATCCTGCCGGGCATCACGCGGGACTCCATCCTGACGCTGGCCCAGGAGGCCGGGCTGACGGTGGAGGAGCGGCGCTACTCCTTCGAGGAGTGGCAGGCGGACGCCAGGAGCGGCCGCATGCGCGAGGCCTTCGCCTGCGGCACCGCCGCGGTGCTGGCCGCCATCGGGGAGATCCGCCACAACGGGGGCGCCTTCAAGATCGGGGGCGGCCACGAGGGGCCGATGACCACCAAGCTGCGCGACCAGCTCACGGGCATCCAGCGTTGCACGGGCCCCGACACCCACGGCTGGGTCCACAGGATCGACATGGAGGGCTGAGCGGCCCTCCATGCCGGAAAAGTGCGGCTGGCCTAGAGCACGATGGGGTCAGATGGAATCATCTGACCGCTGAATCGTGCTCTAGATTCAAAAGTGTAGGGCGCGTTCTGGCGGCGAAACCGCTCACACTTTCGCCTAACGCGCTCTAGCCCGCCTTCGCCTGTGCGATGTAGGCGTCCACCCGGGTTTCGAGCACGTCCAGCGGGATGGCGCCCGCCGCCAGCACGGCCTCGTGGAAGGCGCGGATGTCGAACTTCGGCCCCAGCGCCGTCTCGGCCTTGCGGCGTAGCTCCGAGATCTTCAGTTGGCCGACCTTGTAGCTCGTCGCCTGGCCCGGCGTCGTGAAGTAGCGGTCGATCTCGCTCTGGATGTCGCGCTCGGAGTTGAGCGTGTTGTCCCGCATGTACTGGACCGCCTGGTCCCGCGACCAGTGCTTGGCGTGGATGCCGGTGTCGAGCACCAGGCGCGCCGCGCGCCAGATCTCAAGCGAGAGCCGGCCGAAGTCGGCGTAGGGGTCCTGGTAGAAGCCCGCTTCCTTGCCGAGCTTCTCGGCGTAGAGACCCCAGCCCTCCTGGTAGGCGCCCTGGTAGGCGTAGCGGCGGAACATCGGCAGGTCGGCCTGTTCGAGCGCGCGGGCGATCTGGAAGTGATGGCCGGGCGTGCCCTCGTGGTAGGCGATGGCCTCGAGCTGCGGCTTGAACACCTGGGTCATGTCGGACAGGTTCACGTAGAAGATGCCCGGCCGAGAGCCGTCCGGCGTGCCCACGTTGTAGAACGCCACCGAGGCCGTCTTCTCGCGGAAGGGCTCCACCGCGCGGACCTCGATCGCCCCCTTCGGCAGGACCGAGAACTGCCGGTTCGCGGCGGTCGCCATGTAGGTCCCGATGATCGCCTTAGCGTCGGCCAGGTACTGCTGCTTGCCGGCGTCGGTGTTCGGATAGCGGAACTTCGCGTCGGTCTTCAGGTAGGCGAAGAACTCGGCGAGCGAGCCCTTGAAGCCGACCTTCTGCTTGATCTGCTCCATCTCGCCGCGGATGCGGGCGACTTCCGAGAGGCCGGTCTGGTGGATCTGGTCCGGGGTAAGCGGCGTGGTGGTGTAGTAGCGGACCATGTCGGCGTAGAAGGCGTCGCCGTCGGGCAGGGCCCAGACGCCGTTCACCGCGGTGGCCTTGGCCTGCATGCGCTGGAGCGAGGCGATGTAGGCCTTGTAGCCGTTGGCCCAACCGGTCTTCAGCGCCGCCTCGCCGTCCGTCAGCAGGCGGGTCTTGGTCGCCTCGTCGGTCTTCAGCGCGGCGACCTTCTTCTTGAAGTCGGCCCAGACGGCGTGGTCGGCGCCGCCGTCGAACGGCGCGCCCTTGAGCTGGTTCTGGGCGTCCGGGATCACCCGGCCGAAGACGAAGGCGGGCGGCAGGAAGCCCTTGGCCGTGCGCTCGTCGATGTCGGCGGCGACCTCGCCGCCCACGCGCTCCACGGCCCGCAGGCGCGAGACGTAGGCCTCGGCGTCGGCCACGTCGTCGACCCGGTGGACGTTGATCAGCATCACCGGAATCTGATCGAGGGCGCTGCCCGTCGAGGTGACGGCGTAGCTCTGCCAGTACCACTTGTCGAAGACCCGCTGGGTGGCGACGGCCCGTTCGAACAGGTCGTAGGACAGCTTCGAGCTGTCGCTGAGCTTGGCGGGGTCGAAATCGCGCTTCATGCGCGAAAGCTGAGCCTCGGCCACGGCGAGGGTCTTGTCCTGGCCGGCCTTGGTGTAGTCGCCGAGTTCGCCGTAGCGCTCCTTCATGCCGAGCTGGCTCAGCGTCTCGGGGCTGAGGCGGGCGATCTCCAGGAAGGCGTCCTGGAAGAACGCGGCGAGGCGCGCGTCCTCGGTCTGGGTCGCGGCGGGAGGTGTTGGGGCGGGCGCTTGGGCGAAGGCCGGCGCGGCGATCAGGGCGGCGCCGAGCGCCAGGGCGGAACAGGCGGTGCGGAACATCAGGAAACCCCCGGGGAAACGAGTCGTGGCGCCGACTTAAGGCGCGCCGTCCGGAGCCCGAAAGTGAATTCGCGGAAAGGCGCCTCGCACGCCTAGGCCGCGCGGACCTTCGCCTCGATCGCCTCGCGCCAGGCGGCCAGCACCCCCAGCCGACCCAGGTTGGCGAACATCCGCTCCAGGTTCGACCGGTTCTTCTCGGCGATGGCCATGAACTCGGGGCGGCGCAACGTCTCGGCGGGCGCGAACACGCCGCGGCCGGCGCGCGCGCACGCGCCCGCCGCGACCAGCGCCTCGACGCGTCGCCGCACGGTCTGGACCGGCACGCCCACGCGGCGCGCGACCTGCGAGATGCCGACCGGCCGACGTTCGACCTCCTCCCAGCCCACGCCGTTCCCGGCCTCGGTGTTCGACCGCAGGATCTCCAGCCAGACGGTGGCGTTCACCGCATCGCCCAGCTCGCCGATAATCGGCTCCACGAAGCGGAGCAGGTATTCCGACGATATGCGGCCGACGGCGCGCAACGGCGGATCGCCTTCCCAGCGGGGTCCGAAATCGTCGATCTCCGTCAGTTCTCCCATGGCGAGCAGGCGGCCGTAGAGCGCGCTGAGGCGGTCGTAGGCGGAGCGCAGCGCCTTGCGATGCCCCGGGGCCTTCAGGAGAAGCTCGGGCACATAGACGCCCTCGCGCGTGCTCCGGTAGGCGCCGAACAGCGACAGCCGCGCGATCCGGCGGCGAACCGTCTCGAAAGGCAACTGCAGGGATTGGGCGACGGCGTTGATGCTGATCGGGCGGCGCAGTTCGTCGGGCGGCGGCGCGTTGTAGGTGGCGTAGGTCCGCTGCAGGTCGAGGTCGCGCATGAGCATCTCGACGTTCGCCTGGGTGACCGTGACCGAGATCAGCGCGTCCAACAGGTCGAGGGGCTGGCGCGCGTCACGCACCTGGTCGAGCAGGAACCCGGCGGTGACCTGCATGACGTCCTGGGCGTGGGCCATTCCCGAAACGCTCCTCCTCCTCCTCTCGCGCCGCAAGGTAGACCTCAACCGGGCCGCGACGACCAGTGCGGCGAACCGCCGCCGTCGGAGCGCTCCGCACAGGGGGAGAAGCCGGCGCCGGCGGAGCTGGACGGGCTGTGGCCGAGGCGAGGCCCCTGTTCCTCGCCGCCCCCGGTTGCCACGGGATGGAGTTGCACCGGGTGATCGAGACGCCGGGCGAATATGTCCTGCTGGTCCGCTGGGGGACGGTGGAGGATCACACCGTCGGCTTCCACGGCTCGCCGGCCTTCGCCCGCTGGCGCGAGCTGGCCGGCCCGCACTTCGCCCGGCCGCCCGAGGTGATCCACGCCCAGGCGGTCTAGGCGCCTACTGGATCGTCGCGTTGAAGGTGGCCCGAGCGTCCTGGCAGGCGCGCTCGCAGCGACGGCAGGTCTCGGCGCAGATGCGGCAGTGCTCGTGCATGCCGGCGTGCCGTTCGCACTCCTGCGCGCAGATCCGGCAGGCCTCCTCGCAGGACTCCAGCATCGTGGCGATGAGCTGTTCGTTTGAACCCGTGCGGCGGGTGGCGATGACGCCGGTCGTGTAGCAGACGTCGGCGCAGTCGAGGCAGGTGCGCACGCACCGCGTCAGGTCCTTGACCATGGCCTCGCCCAGACAGGCGTCGGCGCAGGACGAGCAGGCCTGGGCGCAGTCGTAGCAGAGCTCTATGCAGCGGATCAGCGCGTCGTTCGCGCCGCCGCGGACGTGCGGGTGCGCGGAAATCATCTGCTGCGCAGGCATGGCAGGACTCCTTTCGGGGTTGGGGGACGCCGTCCCAACCCCAGGAAGCCGCCGGAGTTCCAGGGTCGCTTGAGGGTTTTCCGGATCGGGTTCGCGCTCTAAGGACAGGGCATGCCCGCCGCCGCCGAGAAGACCGCCAAGGCCGTCGTCACCCTCCCCGGGATGGAGTTCTCTCCCACGCAGGTCTGGCGGGACCTCCAGGCGTGGGTGGACGCTCACGGGACCCAGATCATCCTGGCGCTTGTCGCCGGGCTGGCCATCTACCTGCTCCTGAGTCTGATCCGGAGCCTCGCCGCGCGCCTGAAGGACCGGCCGGGGGACTATCTCGGCTTCCGCGCGCTGCTCGGGCGGGCCGCGAGCCGGACGAACCAGGCCTTCCTCGTGATGACCTCGGCCAAGCTGGTCGGGGGCTACGCCAATCCGCCGACGCCGGTGGCCCACACCGTCGACTTCCTGTTCACCGTGGTGGCTGTCTTCCAGGCGGCGATCTGGGTGCGCGAGATCGTGCTGGGCCTGATCGAGCGGCGCACATCCGAGGACGGGCAGGGCGAGACCCTTGCCAACGCCATGAGCATCATCCGCCTGCTGGTGACCGTCGCCCTGTTCGCCGTGGCGACCATCGTCGTGCTCGACAACGTGGGGGTGAACGTCGCGGGCCTGGTGGCCGGCCTCGGCATCGGCGGCATCGCCATCGGCCTCGCGGCCCAGGGCATCTTCTCGGATCTGTTCGCCGCCCTCTCGATCATCTTCGACAAGCCGTTCCGGATGGGCGAGACCATCCACTACGACGCCACCACCGCCACGGTGGAGAAGATCGGCCTGAAGAGCACGCGCCTCAGGGCCATCGGCGGCGAGCGCAAGATCATCTCCAACGCCAACCTGCTCCAGAAGGAGATCACCAGCTATCAGACGCTGGACCACCGGCGGTTGAAGTTCGCGATCGGGGTGATCTACCAGACGCCGCCGGACCTGGCGGCGCGCATCCCCACTATCCTGCGCGAGATCGTCGAGGCCGAGGGGGCGACGTTCGTGCGCTCCGGCTTCGTGGCCTTCGGTCAGAGCTCTCTGGACTTCGAGGTGGAATACGACGTGTTCCGGCCCGACTGGGACGAGATCTACGCCATCCGTCACCGCATCGGACTTTCCATCCTGAGCCGGTTCAACGCCGAGGGGCTGGAGTTCGCCTATCCGACCCAGACCACCTTCACCGCCGCGCCGGACGGACGGATGGTTCTGCCCTATCCCGAAGGTGGGTTTCCCCCGGCCGCGCCGCGATAGGACGGTCCCGTGGCTCGCCGTGCGGTTGCAATAGGCTGACGCGTCCCCCCTTTGACTGCTACAGCTTGGGCGTGCGGGACCTCCTTCCGATCCTCCGATGCCCGACCTGCGGCGGCGCGCTGGGGCGCGAGTCCGAAACCTATGCCTGCGCGGCCTGCGGTCCGTTCCTGACCACTGGCGGCCAGCCGGTGCTGGTGGACTTCGAACGCAGCATCCTGGAGCGCGAGGGCTTCGTCGCCCGGGCGGGCGCCTCGCCCATCCCACGCCGAGGCGTCCCGGCGGCGTTGAAGCGCATCTTCAAGGGCCGCAACGCCGCGGCCGAGCGGACGGCGGGGGCCATGAACGCGCGCCTGCCCAAGGATGCCCTGGTGCTCGTGGTCGGCGGCGGCGCTGTGGGTTCGGGCGCCGAGGAGCTCTACGGCGGTCATCTCGAGCTGGTCGGCCTCGACATCTACGCCACGCCCAACACCCGGCTGGTGGCCGACGCCCACGACCTGCCGTTCGCCGACGAGAGCTTCGACGCGGTGTGGGTCCAGGCGGTGCTGGAACACGTGCTGGATCCGGCGCGGGTGGTTTCCGAGATCTGGCGGGTGCTGAAGCCGGGCGGCCTGGTCTTCGCCGACACGCCGTTCATGCAGCAGGTGCACGAGGGCGGCTACGACTTCACCCGCTTCACGAACAGCGGCCACCGCTGGCTCTTCCGCCGGTTCGAGGAGATCGAGAGCGGCGTGAGCGGCGGTGCGGGCTCGGCGCTCCTGTGGTCGATCCGCTACTTCATCCGCGCCGTGACCGGCAGCCCGCGCCTGGGCGCCGTGGCCGTGGTCCCGCTGTTCTGGCTGCGGTTCTTCGACGGCCGGTCCCGCGCCCATGCCGACGCGGCGTCCGGCGTGTTCTTCTTCGGGCGCAAGTCGGCGGAGTCGCTGGCGCCGGCCGACATCCTGCAATTCTACCACGGGTCGCGATCGGATCGATGAACGAGTCGGGTTCCCACCGCCGGGGGGCGGGCCGTGAGGAAGGACGCGAAGCGATGTCAGGCGCGCTTCCCCACTACACTGGCGAGGGCGGCGCGGCGTATCACGCCCGTCGCGAGGTCGGGCGCAGCGACATCGCCCAGCAGGGGCGAGCGGCCTACTTCCAGGGGCTGACCATGCCGACCGACGTCGTGCTGGACTTCGGCTGCGCCACCGGCGGGGTGCTGTCGCGCCTGCCGGGCGCCACGCGCATCGGCGTCGAGGTGAACCCCGTCGCGGCCGCCGAGGCGCGCGGCGTTCTGGACCGGGTCGTCGCCTCCCTGGATGACATCGCGGACGCCAGCGTGGACGCGGTGATCAGCTTCCATGCCCTGGAACACGTGCCCGAGCCGTCCCGCATCCTCGGCGGGTTCCTTCGGGTGCTGAAGCCCGGCGGCCGCTTCCGCCTGATCGTGCCCTACGACAACATCCTGCTGAACCCGAGCCACCGCGCCTGGCGGCCGGGCGATCCCGACCTGCACCTGTTCGGCTGGACGCCGCTCGCCTTCGGCAACCTCCTGACCGTCGCGGGCTTCGAGGTGGAGGAGGTCCGCGTGACCCATTGGGCCAATGTTGGGCGCCTGTCGCGCCTGCTGGCGCCCGTCGGCCTGGGCGGAGCCGTCCAATGGCTGAAGGCGATCGGCCTGGGCCATCTGCAGGTCGTCGCCACGGGCCGGCGGCCAGCCGCGTGAGCGCGGGCCGGTGAAGGACCTCACCCGCAAGACCGTCTCCGCGCTGGCCTGGCTGTCGGTCTCCCACGGGTTGCGCGTGGTCTTCCAGATCGGGGTGATCCTGGTCCTGTCGCGCCTTCTGGGGCCCGAGCCGTTCGGCGTGGTGGCCGCGGCCGGCGTGGTGATCCTGGTCGCCCAGGCCATCGCCCCCCTGGGCCTGGCGGCGGCGCTGGTGGCGGTGCCCGGCGCCGACGACCAGACGGTCCGTGCGGTGACCACCGTCAGCCTGGGGTTCGCCGCCCTGCTGAGCCTCGGCATCGGGGCCGCCGCGCCCATCGTCGAGCGCCAGATGGGGATGCCGGGCGTCGCCACGGCGATGTTCCTGCTGCTGCCCGTCGTGCTCATCGCCCCGATCAAGCAGATCAGCCTGCGGACCCTCCACAAGCGGATGGCCTATCGTGCGGTCGCGGTGGCGGACGCCTTTCTGTACCTCGTCCTCTACGGCGGCCTGTCGGTCGTGCTCGCGCTGGGCGGCTGGGGCTTCCGCGGGCTGGTGATCGCCCAGACCGTCAGCGAACTGGCGTCGGCCATCCTGATGCTGGCGGTCTCGCGCGCGCCGCTGGGGTTGACCTCGGACCTGCGCGGCCTGCGGCCCATGCTGAGCTACGGGCTGGGGCTGACGGCGGCGAACGCGGCCGATTCCCTGGCCGAGGGCCTGCCCAAGGTCTTCGCCGGCAATGCGCTCGGGGCAGCCGCGCTTGGCTGCTATGGCCGGGCCTGGGACGTCACGCGCCGGCTGAACACCGCCCTGGAGGAGGTGTCGAGCAAGGTCCTCTTCCCGGCCTTCGCCCTGCGCCAGGACAGCCCAGGCGTCCTGGGCGAACTCTACGCGCGATACCTGCCGGTCTCCCTGGCCGTGATGATCCCGGTGGGCGTGATCCTGGCGGCGGCCCGCGAGGAGGTGGTGCTGCTCCTGCTCGGGCGGGGCTGGGAGCATGCGGTGGTCCCGTTCGGGGTGCTGGCCCTGCTCCTGCCGATCCAGTCGATGCGGAAGATCACCCTGACCGTCCTGAACAGTCTGGGCCGCTCGGGGCGAAACCTCATGGTCAACGCGGCCACCTGCGGCGTGGTCCTCGTGCTCCTGCCCTTCGCCGTCCGGCTGGGACTGCCGGGCGTGGCTTGGGCCATCTTCCTGGCCAGCCTCTGCGGCGCGGTGCTGGCCCAGGGCGCGGCCCTGCGCGCGCTCGGCGTGCGGTCCCTGGAGATGATCAGGGCCCAGGCTCCGCCGCTTCTCGACGGCGTGCTCGTGGCGGGCGGCTGCTGGGCGGCGACCGTCCTCCTGCACCGCCACGGCGTGACCTCGCCCATCGTCAGGATCCTGGCGATCGGCGTCGGCGGCGCGCTCGCCGGCG
Source organism: Phenylobacterium sp. (assembly GCF_046463815.1). GTDB lineage: Bacteria > Pseudomonadota > Alphaproteobacteria > Caulobacterales > Caulobacteraceae > Phenylobacterium. The sequence goes on from NZ_JBKBRO010000005.1 coordinate 106,735, forward strand.
GGCTGGGCCTGCTCATCCTGCCGCAGGCGTTCGCGCCCGCGCACCTGCGGGAGCTTTTCAACCGGTGGTGGGTGTCAGTCCTGCGGTTGACGCGCCGTTTGCCACCATGGGATGAAACGAAGCGTTCGGGGAGCGATGGATGAAGCTGCGTGCGCTCTTCGACAAGGTGGCCAACCGGCTCAGCTCGCCCTCGCCCAAGGAGCTGGCGGCCATCTGGGCCTGGTGCGAGGGGCGCGCGGAGCCCCTGGACGCCTATGGCGAGAGCCTCGATCCGGCGCTCTGGGCCGAGGCGGCCGCGTTCACACGAAAGCTTGAGGAGCGGGGCCGCAGTCTCGACATCGAAGGCTTTGGCGGCGGCGCGGCCTACGGCCTGCTCTACTTCCTCGTGCGCCTGCGCAAGCCGGCCGTCGCGCTGGAGACCGGGGTGGCGGCGGGCTGGTCGTCCGAGGCGATCCTCGCGGCCATGGCGGCCAACGGCGGGGGCGTGCTGTGGTCCAGCGACCTGCCATACATGCGCGGCGGCCGCGAGCCGGGCGTGCTGGTGTCGCCTGAGCATCGGGACCGGTGGCGGCTGTTCAAGCAGGGCGACAAGGACAACCTGCCGGCCATCCTCTCAGAGAGCGGTCCGGTGGAGTTCTTCCACTACGACAGCGACAAGAGCGTCGCCGGCCGGGACTGGGCCTGGCGGCAGGTCCGGCCGCACCTCGCTCCGGACGCGGTCGTCGTCTGGGACGACGTCCAGGACAACTGGCACTTCCGCGACCGCATGGAGGGGCGGGTGTTCCGCTTCCAGCGCAAGTTCGTCGGCCTGGTGGACCCCACGGGCGCCCGCTCGTGAGACCCGAGGAGGCCGCCTGGATCGGGGATGTCCTGGCTCGGCTCGGCCCCGAGCGCATCTCGCCGCTGCTGGAGCTGGGAAGTTCGACCCTGGAGTTCCGTACGGTCGAGAAGCCCCACATCGAAGCGCTGATCCATCGCCCGCTGCGGGACCGCGGCGTGAGGGTCGTCCACGCCGACCTGAAGGGCGGGCCGGGCATCGACATCAGCGGCGACATCTACGACCCGGCGGTGCGCGAGGCGGTGAAGGCCGTGGGCGCCCGCAGCATCCTGTGCTGCAACATTCTGGAGCACCTGGCGGACCGGGAAGCGTTCATTCGCACGTGCGACGAGGTGCTGAGCCCGGGCGGCGTGCTGCTGCTGACCGTTCCTCGGAGCTATCCGCTCCACCTGGACCCGATCGACACCTACTACCGCCCAACGCCCGAGGCGCTCGCGGCGCTTCTGCCGGATTACGCCCTGGTGGAGACGAGGGTCATCCGCAGCGGGTCGCATCTCTCCGACCTGCGCGAGCGCGGGTCTGCCCTGCGGGAGGTGCTCGCCACGTTCTGGCGCAGCCTCATCTTGCGGGGCGGCCCGGCGGGCACCCGGGCGCGGCTGCACAGGCTGGCATGGTTGTTCCGTCCATATCTGATATCGGCCGTCGTCCCGCGGAAGCCAGGGCCTCAGCCATAGCCGAATGCGGCGGCGTGGGGGCCCGCGATCCGCTGCACAGCCGCGCGGTCGGCCTCGGACAGGCGGGCGATGGCCTTGGTGTTGACCTCCGCGTCGACGAAGGCGCGCAGCTCGTCCCGCGAGAGCCGTGCGATCGGCCCTACGGCCGGCGCGTCGCTGATCCGGACCTCGCCGAACGCCTTGCGCTTGGCCTCGAGGCGGCCGTCCCGGGGCGGCGCGAGCTCCAGCCGGGCGAAGAGGTCGTCGGCGAAGGCCGCCGGATCGGCCAGCAGGTCCTCGAAGCGGAAGACCGGCGCCTGCCAGTGCGTCCGGACCCAATCCATGAGGCGCAGGACGTCGGCGCACCACCGGCCGGCGGCTTTGGCGGTCAGTCCGCTGCGCATCAGGCTTTCGGCCTGCGCCAGCGGGTCTCGCGCAAGTATGAGCGGCCGGATCGCCGTGAAGCCGGCGGCGAGCATCGGCAGGTGGAGGATATGGTGGTCCATCAGCTTGACGGCGAGCCGATCGGCGGAAGGCTTGGCGGTGCGCTCGCCTTGGACCACGGCCGCGACCGACCGCCGTGCTGACGTCGGCCCCAGGAGCGCGGCGGCGACGCGCGCCGCAGCCCCGCCCGGAGCCACGAGGCCGGCCGAATAAGCCCGGCGGGCCAGTCGGCCCGGAAGCGTGAAACTCGGCCCCATGGCCACGTGCCATTCCTCGGACATCATCAGCACGTCGGGCGACGAGCCGATCATGCGCCAGGCCAAGCTCGAGCCCCCCCGCCCGAAGCAGCACAGGACAACGGGCGTGAGGGCCGACGCTGGAAGTGCTGCGGCGCCGGGCATCTCGCTGAAACTAGGAGTTTAGCGTCACCTTCCGCAAGCGTTGTCGTTCCGAGGGGGCGGGGCGGAAGGCGCAGGGGGGCCTGCAACCGAAGAATGTGCTACTTGGCCCCGACGGGTCGCGCGGGCGGGGAGGGGCGATACGGTGGGAGTGCTGGTCGGGATCGCGCTGCTCTCGCTGTTTATCCCGCTCAAGCTGAAGCTGCCGCTGCTCCAGCTTCGCCCCTTCGACCTGCTGGCGATCGTGCTGACGCTGCTGGTCGCCGCGAGGCTCCGCACCCTGCCGACGCCGCGCCAGCTCGCCGGCGTGCTCGTCATGCTGCCCTTCCTGGCCTGGCACGCCTACTCGGCCTTCCGGCTGGGGACCGACAACGGCGTGCGCGAGGCCCTGCAGGTCGGGCTGCTGGCCGCCTTCGGGGTCAGTGTCTGCTGCCTCCTGCCGACGCTGAACTACCGGCGGCTGGGCGCGCTGCTGCTGGTCGGCATGCTGGCGGTGACGGCCTACAACGCGGGCTATCACATCGCGATCCGCCACCCGAGCGGGTGGAAGACCCTCTCCGACATGAAGGAGACCTTCACCTTCCTGCCGAGCCTCCTGGGGATCTACATCCTGGTGCAGCGGGGTGAGCGGCGCGAATGGCAGAGGATCCTCTGGATCGTTCTGGGCGTCGTCATCCTGTTCTCCGGCGAACGGAAGGCCCTGCTGTCCTTCGTGATCCTGTCGGCGGCCATCCTGGCCAGGGGGCGCTTCACCCTACTCATCCCGACACTGGCGGCCGGCGCCCTGGGCGTGGTGCTGGCCGGGGCGCTGCTGGAGGGGACCTATGCGGGCAGGCAGATCGCCTCGCTGGCGGACCCCACCGGCCGGGCGAGCAACTCCTACGACATGGTCGTTCGCGGGGCGGCGCCTAGCCAGCTCAGCGACGCCCAGCGGATCTTCGCCCTGCACAACGCCCGGCAGATGCTGGCGGAACAGCCGGTGGTCGGTGTCGGCACCAACGGCTACATGGCCCTGCTGCAGAAGCGCTACGAAGGCCTGCCGACGTATCTGATGAACGGCATCCACAGCGAGTTCCTTCGCGTGCTCGTCGAGAACGGCGCGGTCGGGCTGGCCCTCTACCTCCTGATCTTCGCCGGGGCGGCCTGGCGGCTGGCTAATGCGCTGGCCTGGCTCCACCGGCTGGGCGCCATATCGGCTGAACAGGTCAGGCTCCTGCCGCTGGTCGCCCTCACGCCGCCGCTGCTCAGCCTGAGCCTGGAGGCGTCAGGCACCCATGCCTTCATCACGGTGCTGCTCATCTCGGTTCTCCCGGACCTTCTGGTGTGGGGACTTGGCGCGCCCCGGTTCGCCGAGTCGCAAAGGCAAGCGCTGGACCAGGCCTCTCGGGCGCTACGTCCGCGCGGAGCGGACGCATGAGGCCCGGCCGCGTGAGGAGCGTCGTCATGATCACGCCGTGCTTCTTCCCCGAGGCCTTCGGCGGCGGCGAGCGGCAGGCCCTCATCGTGGCCGAGGCGCTGGGACGCCTGGGTGTCAGGGTCACCCTGGCGACACCGGTTCTCTCCCGCGATCTGCCGCGTCGCGAGGAGACGGCCTTCGGCGAAATCGTCCGCTTCCCCGTCCGGCACTATCCCAATTTCGGCGGCCTGCGGATCGGTTCGACCCTGGCGTGGACGAGGGCGTTCGTCCGATGGTTCGTGGCGCGGCGCGATGAGTTCGACCTGATCTATGTGATCCATGGGCGGCTTCACGCCCTGGCCGGCCTGGCGGCGGCGGCGGCGACCGGCAAGCCGCTGGCGGTCAAGCTGGGCGTCGGCGGGGAGTTCTCGGACTTCGCGGCTCTGCGGGCCAAGCGCTGGCTTTACGGGGACGCCGTCCTGGCCTGGCTGCTCCGAAGGACGGACGCCTTCATCGTCAACTCAGCCATGATCCAGCGGGATCTCGACCGCGCCGGTGCGCCGCCCGAGCGCTGCGCCAGAATCCCCAACGGCGTCGTGACCCCGGACCGCCCGGAGGTGGAGGGAGCCTTCCGGACGCGCGCCGGAACCCGTTTCATCTTCACAGGCCGCCTCGTGGAGGACAAACGGCCAGGCGTGCTGATTCACGCCTTGAGCCGGGCGGTGGACCGGGGGGCGGACGGGGCGCTGACCTTCGTGGGCGACGGTCCACAGGCCGAAGAACTCAAGGGGCTCGCCGGCGAGCTTGGGCTGGAGGGGCGAGTGACGTTCACTGGCCGCATCGACGAGGTCTACTCCCACCTCCTCGCCCACGACGCCTTCGTGTCCGCATCCCTCAACGAGGGACAGTCCAACGCCCTGCTGGAGGCGATGGCCTGCGGCTGCATCCCGGTGGTGGCCGAGGCGAGCGGGGTCGAGGAGCTCGTCGTCCCAGGCGAGAACGGCTTCGTCTGCGGGCCGGACGCCGAGGCCTTCGCGGACGCCATGGTCGCCGTCGCGCGGATGGCGCCCGCCGAGCGCGAGCGCCTGGGCTGGGCGGCCCACGAGCGGGTGCGCGCCCAGGCGGGCATCGACGCGGTCGCCGCCCGGTGCCTGGAGCTTTTCGAAGAGCTCGCGAAGAGGCGCGCCGCGTGACCGCCGTCAGCGTCATCATCACCTGCTTCAACGAGGGCCCCTATATCGGCGAGGCCCTGCGCAGCGTGCTGGACCAGACCCGCGCCGACGCGGTGTGCGAGATCCTGATCGGTGACGCCGGCTCCGACCCCGAGACGCTCGCGGTGCTGGAAGAGGCGAAGGGCTGGGACCCCCGCATCCGGGTGTATGGCGGCCAGCGGATCGGCATCGCGCGCAACCGCAACCGCCTGGTGGCGCAGGCGGCGGGTGATCTCGTGGCCTTCCTGGACGGGGACGACTACTGGACCGCCGACAAGCTGGAGCGGCAGCTTCCGCTGTTCGAGCGGCCCGAGGTCAATCTGGTCTACGCCGGCTTCTCGCTGTTTCTGGACGGGGAGCCGCAGGCCCGGCGGGACATCGGCCTGCGGCGGCTGCCCGACGGGCCGAACCTGCCCGTCGCCTTCTTCCTCCATGATCCGCCGATCGTGCCGTCCACGCTCGTGATGCGCCGGGCCGCCTTCGAGGCCCTGGGCGGGTTCGACGAGACCCTGGCGGTGTTCGAGGACACCGAGTTCTATCTGAGGGCCGCCGAACTGGGCGGGTTCGCCGCGGTGGACCAGCCGCTGCTGATGAAGCGCGAGCGCCCGACCAGCATCACCGGCGGACGCACGGCCGAGCTGATGGCCTATCACGCCTTCGTGGCTTTCCAGTTCGCCGCCCGCAGGCCGGAAGCCGCCCCCCTCATCAACCGCCGGCTGTCGGAACGGGCCGCCAAGCTGGGGAACGTCTCGTACCGGCGCGGCGACCTCGCGGAGGCCCGGCGCTACTATCGCCTCGCCTCGGCCCTGCGGCCGCTGGATCCCGCCCCGCGGTTCGGCTGGCTGATCGCGCGGCTGGGCGACGGCCCGTGGCGCCGGCTGGTGCTGAAGGCCGTCGGCTGGGGCCGGAGCGGGGCCCCATGAGCGCGGCAGACGGGCGCGCACGCCCCCGCGTCCTCTATCTCATCAACGCCTTCGAGGCCGGCGGCGCGGAGGCCGGGCTCGTGCGCCTGGTCCGAGGCGGCCTGTTCGACGGCTTCGACCTGACGGTCGCGGGCCTGGCCGCCGGCGAGCCCGAGGTGAGGGCGGCGCTGGAACGGGCGGGCGTCGAGCCGCTGACGCTCACCGCCGCGCACAAGCCGCGCGTGCGGGACCTGCCGCGCCTGTTCGCCGGGATCGTCAGGCTGACGCGCCGGCTGCGGCCCGACGTGGTGATCCTCTCGCTGCCGCAGGCGAACCTGCTCGGCCGGCTCACGAGCCTTGTCTGGCGCCCGCCGGTGGTCGTCTCGTTCGAGCACAACGTGCGGCTCGCCAAGCGGACCTACGAGGTCCTCTTCTGGCTCACCTCGCCGCTGGTGGACTGGATGTTCGCCGACGCCGGTGCGACGGCGCGGGAGGCGGCCCGCCGGTTCTACATCCGGCCCCCTGGGCGGACGAGCGTGGTTCCGCTGGTGTCGCTGCCCGACACGGAAGCCGCCGCGGCCCTCACGCCCGATCGCTTCACGGTGGTCAACGCCGCGCGTTTCACGCCGGCCAAGAACCAGGCCGCCCTGATCCGCGCCGTGGCGATCCTGCGAGACCGAGGGATCGACGTGGACCTCGTGCTCTACGGCCAGGGGCCCGAGCGGGACGCCTGCGAGGCCCTGGCGGCGTCGCTGGGCGTCGCCGACCGTGTCCGGCTGCCGGGCTTCGTCCCGGACTGGCCGAAGCGCCCCGCCAGCGCCTTCGTGCTGGCCAGCCGGCACGAGGGGTTGTGCATGGCGCTGCTGGAGGCGATGCATGCCGGCCTGCCGGTCGCCACGCCGCTGGTGGGCGGGGTGGCCGACTACGCGACGCCCGAGACCGCCCTGATCCTCTCCGGCGCGGAGCCCACGACCCTGGCCGCCGCCATCGCGGCGCTGAGGGACGATCCGCACGCGGCGGCGCGGGCGCAGACGGCTCGGGCGCGTGTGCGCGGAACCTATGGGGAGACTGCGGTGGCGGCGCGGCTGCGGGCGGTGAACGCCGAACTGCACGCCGCCGTCAGGGCCTTTCCCTCGCCCCCCGCGCCGATCAGGCGATAGACCTCGTCGATGCGCTCGCACATCCGCTCGGCGGCCCAGTCGTCGAGGTTCATCCCGGCCGACGCCCGGGCCATCCGGCGTCGCAGCGCCGCGTCCTCCAGCAGCCGGATCAGCGGCTCGGCCATCTCGCCCACCTCCTCGGCCGAGGTCAGATAGCCGTTCGCGCCGTGGCGCACGACCGCGCCAACCCCCGGCAGCTCGGTGGTCACGACCGGCAGGCCGCCCAGGACGTACTGGATCACCGAGCGCGGCAGGCCCTCGTGCGCCGAGGCCAGGACGCCCACGTCGGCGAGGCGGACCAGGCGGGGCACGTCGTCGCGCAGGCCCAGCAGGCGCACATGGTCTTCCAGGCCCAGGGCGGCGACGCGGGCGCGGATGGCGGCGTCCTCCTCGCCCGCCCCGGCGAGCAGCAGGCGGACGTCGGGCGTCGTGTCGACGACCCGGCGGAACGCCTCCAGGAACTCGGCGTGCCGCTTGCGCCGCTCCAGCGAGGCGACCATCAGCACGAGCAGCGGCGCCGCTCCCCGGCCCGGGATCGGCGCGCGCAGGCTGGTCGCGTCGTCCGGGAGTTCGTCACGCCGGAAGGCGGCCACGTCCATGCCGCTGGGCGCCACGAAATGCCGGTCCGGCCGGCCCACGCCGGCCTCCAGGCAGGCGGCCTTCAGCGCCGGCGCCACGTGGATGAAGGCGTCGGTGAAGCGGCCGACCAGCCTCTCGATCGACCGGTAGATGGCGGCCTCGGCCGGCCCCACGTCCATGAAGGGCACGATGTGGACGCCGTGCACGATGTGCGGCGCGCGCGAGATTCGCGCGGCGAGGCGACCTAGCGCCCCAGCCTTGCTCTGGTGGGTGTGGACCACGTCGGGCCGCAGGCGGCGGAATACGCCCGCCAGGGCGATCAGCGCGGCGGGATCCTTGACCGGATGGGGCGGGGCGACCAGCGAGGGGACGCAGACCCGCTGCACCCGCGGATCGAGGAGGGCGAGGGCCCGGGGATCGTGGTCACGGCCGTGGACGATCCACACGGCGTTTCCCGCCGCCACCTGGGCGTTGCAGGTCAGCGCGGTGTTCTCCTCGGCGCCGGCGCGGAGGAGGCGGGTCAGGACATGGACAATCCGCATGTCGGCCACAACCGCGGCTCAGTACGAGCCGCTCCGTCGGGCGACCGCGGGCACCGTGGCCAGGAGGATGACGAGGTAGCGCTTCGGCGTGACGGTCTTGGCGAGCAGGACGTCCATGGCCACGCGGCGGCGGTAGTCGACGTCGTTGCGGCCGCTCACCTGCCAGATGCCGGTGATGCCGGGGCGAACCGCGCAGTAATGGCGGAACCAGCGGCCGTAGCGGCGCGCCTCGTCCGGGACGATCGGTCGCGGCCCCACGAGGCTCATCTCGCCGCGCAGGACGTTCAGGAGCTGGGGCAGCTCGTCGATGCTGGTCAGGCGGATGAAGCGTCCGAGGGCGGTGACGCGCGGGTCGCGCCGGAGCTTGTGGTCGGCCTCCCATTCGGCCCGCGCGCCCGGGTCACGGGCGAGCAGGGCGGCGAGGCGGACCTCGGCGTCGATCACCATGCTGCGGAACTTCCAGCAGCGGAAGGCGCGGCCGCCCTTACCGATGCGCATGTGGCCGAAGAGGATCGGACCGCCGTCCTGCACCTTGATGGCGGCGGCGGTCGCCAGCATGAGCGGGAGGACGAAGATCAGCGCGCCCAGGCTGAAAACCACGTCGAGGACGCGGCAGACGTCGATCCGGAGGCGTCCGGCTTCGTTCGGGAATGCGTCGGCGAACCGTTTCGAGACGGTTCCCTCGGCGCGCAGCCTATCGATCCCGGAAAGGTACACCGTCGCCCCCAACCACGGCTTGTACGCACCCCAACTGAAGCTTGTGCAACCTTTACTCTGCTATTTCCATGCCAACCACAACTTTTGGGTTGCAAGCCCGAGACATATCGAATCGCCCTTCCCGGGAGCGGGACGGGGGCCTGGAGACCACTTGTTAAGCGCGCCAGGGTACCTTGGGGGCGCTTAGGAGGAGCAGGCGTGGTTCGACCCCTAGTTCGTCCCGTGGGGCAGCCGGCGGAGCCGCGGATTCCCGGGCCGTCCGCGGCGCCGCTCGCGGCGCCTGTCCACGGGCCTTCCGACGACGGCCCGGCGCGCCGCCTGCAGCAGGAACTGGAACGGGCCCTGGTGGGCGCGCCGGCCGAGCCGCGCTGGTCGGCGCGGCGGTCGCTGGCCCTCATCGTGGCGACGAACGCGCTGCTGTGGCTGGCGCTGCTCTGGGGCCTGCGCGCGCTCTTCTAGTCGGCGTAGTACTTCCGGTACTCGGCGTAATAGTAGCCGGGGTCGCCGTAGCCGTACCTGGTCTGGGCCTTCATATCGACCTGGGTGAGCGCCACCCCGCCGATGTGGGCGCCGATCTTGGCGAGCAGCCGGAAGGCGGCCTCGATGGCGTGCTGGGGCGTCTTGCGCCACTTGGCCAGGAACACGACCGCGTCGGCCTTCGAGGCCAGCACCCGGACGTCGGCGACGGGCAGCACCGGCGCGCAGTCCAGCACCACGAAGTCGTAGCGGACCGCGAACTCGGTCAGCAGCCGGTCCATGGCGGGGGGCCCGAACACGTCCCTTGGGGTCAGAGCCGAGGGCGCGAGCGGCAGGAGATGGGCGCCGCTCTGCTCGTCCACCACCACCGCCTGCTCCAGCGTGGCGGCGCCGCTCAGCACTTCGAGCAGGCCCCGCGTGGGCTCCGTCCGCATCAGGCGGTTCATCGAGCGCCGGTGCAGGTCGCAGTCGACCACGAGAACGCGCACGCCCTGCAGCGCCGAGGCGCGGGCCAGGCACATGGCCGTGGTCGTCTTGCCTTCGCCGGGAAGGGCCGAGGTGATGGCGACGATCCGCACGGGTTCGCCCAGGCGTGAATACTGGATCGAGGTCTTGAGGTTGCGGAAGGCCTCCGAGAAGCTGGAGAGCGGCTTGGCCAGCACGTACTCCACGGGCGGCAGGCGCGAGTCCTCGGCCACCGACGACAGCAGCGGAATCGAGCCCAGGTAGTTGGCGTCCAGCCGGCGCTCCACGTCCTTGGCCGTGGTGAGGCCCGCGTCCAGCATCTCGGCCAGCACGATGGCGCCCAGTCCCGAGCCCAAGCCGAGAAGCAGCCCGATCGCGAGGTTCAGCCCGATCTTCGGCGAGCTCGGCCGGGTAGGGATCTTGGCGCGTGAGACGATGCGGGCGTCCGACTGCTCGATCCCCTCCTGCGTGCTCGTCTCCTTGTAGCGGTTCAGATAGCTCTCGTAGAGCGTCCGCGACGCCTCGGCGGTGCGTTCCAGCTCGTTGAGCCGCACGGTGGCGCGGTTGTTGGCCGCGAGCGCGCCGCGGGCGCTGCCCAGGCTGCCCGCGATCGCCGCGAGCCGCTGGCGGGAAACCTGAACCTTGGCTTCCAGGTTCGAGATGATCCGGCCGATCTCCTGCTGGATCTGGGCGTCGATGTCCTGCAGCTCTCGCCGGGCCTTCAGCATCTCGGGGTGGCGCTCGCCGTAACGGCCGGACATCTCGGCCACCCGGCCGCTAACCTGGACCCGTTGCGCGCGCAGTCCCTGGATGACCGGGGAGGTGAGCGCCTCGCCCACGTCCTCGCCGGTCGAGCCGGCGGCGAGCTGGCGTCGCGCGGTGGCGAGCCGCGCCTCGTCCTCGGCCACCTGCGCCCGGGCCTGGGCGAGGGTCTGGTTGTAGTTCGAGATCTCCTGTTCGGTCAGCGTGGCGCCCGAGGCGCTCAGCAGGTTGTTGGCGATCCGGTATTGCTGCACGGCGGCTTCGTCGGCGATCACCTGGGCCCGCAGCTTCTCCAGCCGTTCGTTCAGCCAGCGGGAGGCCTGCTGGGTGGCCTCGAACTTCGCCTCCATCTGTTCCAGGAGGTACAGCTCGGCGTACTTGTTGGCGATCTGCGCCGCCTTGGCGGGCGTTTCCGACTCGAAGCCGATGTTGATGACATAGGTCAGGCCCACCCGACTGGTGGACAGGCGCGACAGCACCGCGTCGACCACGCGGTCGCGCTGCTTCTGGAGCTCGACCGGCGTCTCGCGCGCATCGGCGGGCACGCCCCGCTCGAAGACGCCACGGATCGCGCCCTTCACGGCCGCGAGGCCCGTGGGCTTGCGCAGGCGGGGATTGAATTCGGGGTCGCGGTCGAGGTTCAACGCCTCGACCACCCGCTGGGCGAGCTGGCGTGAGCGCAGGATCTCGACCTCGGTGTCCACGACGCTGGAGTCCGCCGGGAGGCCGGAGAGGACCTCCTGGGCGTTGGTCACCCGCTCCTGGCGCACGTCCAGCATGACGTTGGCCGTGGCGGTGTATTTCGGCGTCGCCTGCATGCTGATCACGGCGACGGCCACGAAGACCGCCAGCGCGCTCGCCGCCGCGAGCCGAAGGCGCCGCCGGAAGGCCATGTAGAGGCGCCGCAGGTCGAGCTCGCCGAGCAGGGCGTTCGTCCAGGCGCCCGTGGACGATCCCGGCGAGGGCGACGTTCGGTCGGGCGAGGGGGTGTGGACGTTCATGGCGTTCCGGTTGATCTGCTCAGGCGCGTCGCAGTCTGACATGAAGCGGGTTAACCGCCGCGATCCTACGCCGAAAACGGGCGGGCCGCCGCAGGATGCGACCGTCGGTTGCTCAGTACTTGAGGGTCAGGGTCGCCCCGATCTTGTTGACCTTGAAGTCCTCGCCCCGCGCGGCGCCGTGCGATGTCTGCTCCTGGCGGCTGTAGGCGACCGTCACCCCGGCGTGGCGATTGAGCAGGTAGGTGGCGCTGAGCCCGGCCGAGGTTCGCTTGTCCAGGCGCGGGGCCCCTTGGTAGTCGTCCTCGCCGTACCCGACCTGGCCGCTGAGGATCAGGTTGCGCAGCAGTTCGTAGTCGACCTGCGCCCCGACGTTGGACGAGATCATGCTCGAGGCGCCCAGCACCCCCGCCTCCTCGACGCTCCTGGCGCCGGTCACGGTGACGGTCATCAGCTGGGTGGGGAACCATTCCACCTGGGCCCGGGCGCCCAGGCTCTTGACGGGGGCGAAGTCCGGCCGGTCGAAGGTCTGTCTCAGATAGCCGAAACCGATCTCGCCGCGGGCGAGGTTGGAGACCTCGAAGTTCGCGCCGACGAGCGCCTCCACGCCCTGGGAATCCCGATCCACGAAGTCTGGGAAGGCCGCCGGCGGCGGGTTCTCAAGCCGGTAGGCGCGGCGGTTGCCCGCCACCTGGACGAAGAAGGCGGTGTCCGGGCTGAGCGCATAGTCGGCCCGCAGCGTGGCGGTGGTCTGGAGGCGGTCGCGGTCGTCCTGCGGCCGATTGGCGGGACGGGCGAGGTAGATGAAGTTGCGCGCCTCGAGGCGGCCCGACAGGCGCAGGCGGTTGAACTCGCGCATCGCCGTCAGGTTGGCCGAGGTCACTTCGTACTGCACCGGACGCGCCTGCCCCTCGGAGGTGGCGCTCGTGCGGGGTTCGGTGAGCCGAGACCAGTCGGCGGTCAGGTTGATCTGGGCGGCGCGCAGGACGTCCAGCCGGCCTTGCAGCCCCGCGGCATAGTCGTCGGTGTTCTCGGTGGAGAGGTCGGCGTACCGATTGACGACGGCCCGCGCATAGCCGCTGAGCGCATGGCGCGACCACAACGAGTTCACCGAGACCTCCGGCGTGAATCGGCCGATCACGTCGTCCCGCTTGTCGCCGGGCGTGGCGAAGACGTTGTCGTTGGCTTCGACCGAGGCGCCGAGCTTCGGAAAGACCATGAAGGCCCCGGTCCGCAGGCCGATGGCCTCGTACTCGGGATGCGGCCGGCTGCGTACGCTGACGTTCCGGTCGCGGCTGAAGTTGCTCCGCGCGTCCGCGGCGCCCGCGAGGCTGCCGCCGACGCCCTGCGCCAGCACCGCGCCCGGCGCGACGATCAGCGCCGCGGTGGCGACGAGGATGGACCTGCTCACGCTCACGAATGCCACACTGCTCGAAGGGAACCCCGCATCCGGCCGCTGGACGATTCCTTGGCCGCTCCGTTCCGGTCAGGTCGTCGGGTGGGTGCCGCCGCCACTGCCGCCTCCGCCGCCGCCCCCGCTGGGCGGGCCGGCGCCTGTTGTTCCCTGCTGGGTTCCCTGGACCTGCTGAACGACCTGCTGGCGGGTGACCGCGCTGGTGTTGCTGGTCACCGCGGCCGTCACGACCGCCTGCACCGCCTGCACGGCTTGGCTCACCGCCGCCTGCACCCGCGCGGCGAGCTGCGGGTTCGCCGCCGCCGGAGAGGCGGCGACGATCGCCGCGATCTGCGCCTGGACCTGGGTGAGGGCCGCCTGGGCGATCACCGGGTCGGCCCCGTCGATCACATTGGCGATGGCCTCGGCGATCAACTGCTCCAGTTCGTCGGGATCGGTGGTGGTGTTGACCACCGCCTGGACGGCGGCCTCGATCTCCTGGGCGAGTTCGGCCGCCTGCTGCTGAAGGGCGCTCGGTTCCTGGGCGATGGCCAAGACCGGGATCGTCGGCGCGCCCAGAAGCGCCGCCGCCGCCAGGACGCGGGCTGCTGCTCCGACGAGGCGAATCCTATGGCCCATGCGGCCCCCCGGGACACTGCGGCGCCGCAGCGCCTGCACCAATGGGTTCCATTGGTCACAACCGGCGCGCGCGCTCAAGCCCTTTATGGCGTCAATTCAGTAACGTTGCAGCCGCCGGACCGCGTTTCCGGCGTCGTGTGCTCATTTGGCGACGCTTTTCTCCAGCCGATTAAGCCAAAGCCCGGCTGAGAGGCGTCCCGCCGGGTTCTGCAGGTCGCCAGCCATCTGCAACAGTTCGCCGCGATACGTGTAATCGCGCCAAAGGGCCTCGAATTCGTGGCGCGCGGATTTTCTGACGTCCCGCGGAATGCTCTGCGAATTCTCCAGAACGAACCGTAGTCTCCAGGTTCCCGCGTAGATGTCGATCGGCGCGAGGTCGTAGGACCGGCGCAGCAGGGCGACCCCTTGCGGCGACAGGCGGCCGTTGCGCAGACGGTCGGCGTAGGCCAGCCGCAGCCATGAGCTGTTGTCGTACGGGAACTGCGCCAGGGCCCGTCGGCTGAGGCGCTCGGCTTCGGCGACAGCCTCGGGGGTGGGCGCGGGCGGGGCCAGGAGCTGCTCGGCCGGACGCGCATAGCCCGCGGCCAGCTTCATCAGCGGCGCGGGGCCCAGTCGCGCCTCGCCTCCGGCGTTCAGCGCCACCAGGCAGAGGATCGCCAGCACGGCCGTGGAGGCCGCCAGGGCCGCGGTCAGGGCGATGCGGAACGGCCGGGCGCTCATCGTCGGGAACTCCCCTGCGCGAGCGCCGCCTGCAGACCGAGCGTCCAGGCCCAGAACGCGGCGATCGACGGGCTCTGCAGGGCGGAATCCGTGAGTCCGTGGACGATGAAGACCACGTCCATGGCCAGGAGGCCCGCGAGCAGGGCGGTCATGCGGCTGCGGCGGAGCAGGCCGCGCAGGACGCCCAGCATGATCGCGGCCACGCAGAGGAACATCGGGACGGCGGCGAAGAGTCCGCCCTCCTCCAGCCACTGCAGGTACAGGTTCAGGGGCGCCCGGAGGTTGGCGAGCGTCGCGAAGTCGGCGCCCGTAAGCAGGCTGCGGTTCACCGGCTCGAAGCCCCCGAGGCCATAACCGAGGAAGGGCGACTCCAGGAACGCGCGCCAGTGAATGTCCCAGATGGCGTACCGCAGCGGCGAGTCGACCTCGGTCCGGAAGAATCGCGCGACCACGCGGTCGCCGGCCAGGGCCACGAGCACGGCGAGCAGCACGACGCCGGCCAGTCCCGCCGCGAAGGCCCGGCCGGGCTTCACCCCGCCGGTGGCGAACCGGAGCCCGAAGAGCGTGAGGAGCCCGACGAGGGCCGCGAGGACCGCGCCGCGCGAGCCGGTGTTCAGGACGGTGACCGCCAGGACGAAGCCCGCCGTTCCCAGGAGATAGGCGCCGGCCTCGCGCCTGCGCGCCGGCCGCCAGAAGGCGGCCACGGCCAGGATGAACAGCGCCGCGAAGAGGTTGCCCGCGGTGTTCGGGTTGAGGAACAGCGCCTCGAGACGACGGCCCTGGGTTTGGTAGATGGCCCCGCTCGCCCCCGCGAAGATCGCCCAGAGGCCGAAGAGGGCGCCCGCGAGCACGGTGATCCGGACTGCGAACCGGGCGCGCTCGTCGCGCGCCCCGGCCGCCGCGCCGATCAGGAAGAAGCAGGCGAGCCCCATCAGCTTCACGAGTTCGACGATGGTGGCCGACCGGTCTACCGTCGCCCCGCCCCTCAGGCCCACATAGGTCCAGACCGGATGCGGTCCCCCGGGGACCCATGGCGTGAGACTCCAGGCTCCGGCCGCGAGCACCGCCAGGAAGAGCGCGCCCGCGATCTCCAGCCCGGTGAGCCGCAGGAGGTCCTCCCGCAGCGCCGGGGTCAGCAGGATGGCGCCGAGGATCGTGGCGGCGGCCAGGTCCATGGCGAGCGCGGCGTCGCCGACGACCGCTCCGTAGGCCAGGTGGGCCGCCTGGATGACCAGCAGGGCGGCCGCGGGCGCCCAGGCCCGCGGCGGCGGGGGCCACAGGCCATCCGCGCCGCCGGCGCGTTCCGTCGCCCTCGCGCCCCCTCCGGACACCCTTTGCTCCCCAGACTCTACTGGGAGGAGAGCCTATCGCAACGTGGCGATCAACACGCCCTGGCCGCGGCGGGACTTGGCGGCAGGCGCGGCCATGACCCAGTTGAAGGCCTCGCCCCCGACCTGGCGTTGCCGCCAGTGGTAGGGCGCGCTCTTCCAGGGCACGATCCAGGGAGTCAGGTTGTCGAGCACGAACTCGCCCTTGCTCGTGTTCACCAGCAGGACGGCGTGCGTTTCGCCCCAGGCGGTGGTCGCAACGGCGATGTTGAGGGCGCGAGCCGGGACGCCGGCGTCGAGCAGCGCGCGGCGCTTCTCCAGCACGAAATCCTCGCAGTCGCCGGCGGAGAGCCCATCCCTCAGAGGCGTGGCCCAGTAGTCGTCCGCGCCCCAGGCGTCGGCGTCGGTCCGCCGCAGGAGGTTCTGGTTCACCCGGCCGTTGACCCGGTTGAGGGTCGTCCAGAGGGCCGGATCCAGGCGGGGGATGGCGGACCTGCGGGCGCTCGCGCGCCACGTCGGGTCGACGAACGACACGCTGACTGGCGCCTCGGCCGCCTCGATCACGGCGGTGAAAAGCAGGGGCGCGGGGGTCACGTCGCCCGCGGGTTCGGCCCGGCCCACGGCGGCGGGGGCGAGCAGGGCCTTGCGGTCGGCCTCGGCCCGGCGGGCGCCGGCCAGCACCTGGGCTGCGTCCGCGCCGCAGTCGAGCGGCTGGCGCTGGCAAAACGCGACGTAGCCCGCCGGCGGAAGCGCGGCGCGGCCGAGCGGCATCGTGGCGGCGGCGGGCGCGGCCAGGCAGGCGGACGCGCTCATCCAGAGCCCTGCGGCGGCTGCGAGCCGCCGCAGGACCTTACTTTGAAGCACCACACCATCACCCAATACGTTCTTATTGGGCGTATTCTGACTGGTAGACTCTTAAGTTGACCTGTATTGATGTGGTTACTCTGAAATAAATATAAGATTACATTTTCGTTCACGCTTGCCGATGCATGGTAAATGCATAGGTAATGTTGAGTATCCGGGCTTTGCTTTGGTCGTGGTCCGTTTGCCGGCGATTCACCATCTTCCGGCGGCGCGGTGGATCGCCGGGCGGTATTCCGGGCCCCGGCCCCGTGAGGTATGCTTCCAGGTTGTGGTGCACGCGTCGGAGTCGAGGAGAATGCGTCGGATCGGAGGGCTTGCGGCGTTCGCTGCCGCATGCGTCGGGTTGTTCGCCCTGATGGTCGCATCCGTGGCGGCCTCCGGCGCGGCGGCCGCCGAGAAGGACTCCGTCGCCGAGCGCGAGGTCGCCGCCTACCGGCTAGGCGCGGGCGACAAGATCCGGGTGATCACGTTCGGCGAGGACAATCTGACCGGTGAGTTCCAGGTCGCCGGGTCGGGCAAGGTTTCCTTTCCCCTGATCGGCGAGGTCCAGGCCGCGGGTCTGACCGTCCCGGAGTTCCAGAGGGGTGTCGAGAGCGCCCTGAGGGAAGGCTATCTGAAGGAGCCGCGGGTCAGCGTCGAGGTGCTGAACTACCGGCCGTTCTACATCCTGGGCGAGGTGAACAAGCCTGGGGAGTACCCCTACACCAACGGGCTGACGGTGATGAACGCCGTGGCCACGGCCGAGGGGTTCACCTATCGGGCCAACATGAAGAAGGTCTTCATCAAGCGGGCCGACAGCGAGAAGGAGGAGTCCTTCCCGCTCACCGGCACGACGCCCGTGGCGCCCGGCGACACCATCCGGATCGCGGAGCGGTTCTTCTAGCGGGGGCGAGTTGCGCAGGGGCGGGGAAATCGGCGACCTTGGCCGCGTGAAGACCACCGATCCCGCCCCCTATCCGATCCTGCTGTCGGTCGTCGTGCCGCTGAAGGACGCCGGCGGCCGGGTCCGCGCGCTGCTCGAGCCCCTGGCGACCCAGCTCGCGCGGGAGGTCGAGGATTTCGAGCTCGTGGTGGTCGACAACGGCTCCACGGACGGCTGCCACCGCGAGTACGCCGAGCTGGTGCAGGAGGGCGGCCTGCCCAATCTGCAGGTCTATCGGCTGATCCGCACGGTGGACCCCGAGATCGCCATCTGGGCGGGCGTCGAGAACGCGCTGGGCGACTACGTCCTGGTGCTCGATCCGCTGAACGAGGACCTGTCGTTCCTGCCGCTGGCGCTGGAGAAGATCGCGGCGGGGGCCGACCTCGTCACCATCCGCAACACCACGCCCAAGCCCATGGGCGGGGCCGAGCGCCTGCTGGACCGGCTCTTCCGGTCGGCCTACCGGCGCCTCGTCGGCGTGGACCTGGCGACCGAAGGGGCCATCTGCCGGCTGACCAGCAAGCGGGTCGTCAGCTTCCTGATGGAGCAGCCCAAGCCGGCGCTGCGCTACCGCGCGCTGCCGGCGCTGGCGGGCTTTCCCAAGGCCTCGATCGAGTACGCGGGCCCGCGGGCGCCGAAGTCGGCCCAGAGCCTCGGCGCGCGGGCGCGGCGGGGGCTCAGCCTGCTGTTCGCCCAGACCATCCTGCCGCTGCGCCTGGCCTCGGGCCTGGCCATCGCGGGCGCCACGCTGAACCTGCTCTACTCGGCCTATGTGATCCTGATCCGGCTCTTCAAGTCGGACGTCATGCCGGGGTGGACGACGCTGTCGCTCCAGCAGTCCGGGATGTTCTTCCTGCTCTCGCTGGTGCTGTTCATCCTGGTCGAGTACGTGGCCCAGATGCTGACCTGGACCCTGGAGGGGCCGTCCTACTACCTGGCCGGGGAGCACACGAGCGCGGTGCTGACGCGGCGCGAGCGGTTGAACGTCCGAAGCCAGGCCCATCCGGCGCCGGCCCGCCTGGGGAGCGAATGACCGCCGCCGTCGTCGTGGGCGGCGGCTTCTACGGAGCCATGATCGCCGTCCACCTGCGGGCCCGCGGGCTGGCGGACGTGCGGCTTCTGGAAGCGGGCTCCTTCCTGATGCACGGCGCCTCGTTCGCCAACCAGGCCCGGGTGCACGGCGGCTACCACTACCTGCGCAGCTTCACGACCGCCTATCGCAGCCGCGCCAACTACGCCCGCTTCCTGGCCCGGTTCGGAGAGGCGGTGGTGGGCTTCCAGGCCGTCTACGCCCTGGCGCGGCGCAACTCCAAGGCCACGCCCCGGCAGATGGAGCGCCTCTGCGCCGACATCGGCGCGCCGCTGGAGCCCGCGCCGCCGCAGATCGCAGGACTCTTCGACGAGCGGCTGATCGCCCGCGCCTACCTCGCCGAGGAGGCGGCGTTCGACGCGGGCCGCCTGGCCCGGATCGCGGAGCAGGCGCTCACCGAGGCGGGCGTGGCGGTCACTTTGGGCGCCGAGGTCACGGGTGTCGAAGCGGACCGCGAGGGCGTCCGCCTGGCCGTGAGGTCCGGAGAGAGAGAGAGGCCGCTCGACGCCGGCGTAGTCTTCAACTGCACCTACAGCGGTCTCCAGCGGATCGCGGGCGGCGCGCCGCTCGGTCTCAAGCACGAGTTGACGGAACTTGCGCTGGTGCGGCCGCCATCCGAGTTCGAGGGCCTGGGCGTGACCGTCATGGACGGGCCGTTCTTCTCCTGCATGCCGTTCCCCGCGCACGGGCTGCATTCCCTGTCCCACGTCCGCTATACGCCGCACATGAGCTGGACCGAGGCCGGCGAGCGCGACCCCTACGCGGTGCTTGACGCCTATCCGAAGGCGAGCCGCGTGGACCGGATGCTGCGCGACGCGGCCCGCTATGCGCCGGTCCTGGCCCGCAGCGAGGTGGTGGAATCGCTGTTCACCGTGAAGACGGTGCTGACCCGCAACGAAGGCGACGACGGCCGGCCGATCCTGTTCGAGCGCCATCCCAGCGGACGGCTGTTCAGCATCCTGGGCGGCAAGATCGACAACGTGTTCGACGTGCTGGAGCGCCTGGACCAGGAGGAGCTGCCGGCATGAGCGACGCCCTGATCGGCTGGAGCGGCTATGTGGGCCAGACGCTGCTGCGCCAGCGCGGCTTCGATCTGAGGTACCGCTCGACCGACGTCGAGCAGATCCGGGGACGCTCCGTGGACCTTCTGGTCTGCGCCGGCGCCCCGGCTCAGAAGTGGATCGCCGACCGCGAACCGGAGGCGGACCGGGCGAAGCTGGACGCCCTGGCCGACTGCCTGGAGGCCGTGGAGGCCCGCCAGGTGGTGCTGATCAGCACGGTGGACGTCTTCGCCGACAGCCGCGGCGTGGACGAGGCGTCCGATCCCGACGCCGCCCGACCCGGACCCTATGGCTCGAACCGCCGCCGGCTGGAGGAAAGGGTGCGGGCGCATTTCCCGGAGGCCCTGATCGTCCGCCTGCCGGGGCTGGTGGGGCCGGGGCTGCGCAAGAACGCCCTTTTCGACCTCCGCAACGACAACAACCTGGGCGCCATCGATGCGCGGGGCGTCTATCAGTTCTATCCGATGGTGAACCTGTGGGCCGACGTGAAGACGGCCCTGGAAGCGGGCCTGCGCCTCATCCACCTCACCGCCGAGCCCCTGTCCGTGGCCGACGCAGCGCGCGAGGGATTCGGACGCGACTTCGACAACGTCGTGGAGGGGCGGGCGCCCGCCGCCTACGATTTCCGCACCCGCCACGCCGAGCTGTTCGGCGGGACCGGCGCCTACCAGTATTCGCGGCGCGAGAGCCTGATGGCCATCCGGGCCTACGCCCAATCCGAACCGCCGTCGAAGCCCCTGGCCTGACATGCGCCTGTCGGTCTCCAACATCGCCTGGGACGTGGACGAGGACGGGGCGGTCGCCGATCTGCTGGCGGCGGCCGGCGTCACCCAGGTGGACCTGGCGCCCGGCAAGTACTTCGCCGATCCGGCCGCCGTCTCCGAAGCCGACGCCGAGCGGGTGCGCCGCTGGTGGGCGGACCGGGGTTTCGGGGTCGCCGGGATGCAGAGCCTGCTGTTCGGGACCACCGGTCTGAACCTGTTTTCCGACAGCGGCGGGGCCATGCTGGCGCGGCTGGCCGGCGTGTGCCGCACGGGCCGGCTGCTGGGGGCGCGGGCGCTGACCTTCGGGTCGCCGAAGAACCGGGACCGGAGCGGGCTGGACGACGACACCGTGCGCAGGGTCGCCGTCGACTTCTTCCGCCGGCTGGGCGACGCCGCGGCCGGGGAGGGCGTCGTCGTCTGCCTGGAGGCCAATCCGGTCCGCTACGGCTGCAATTTCATGACCGGCACCGACGAGGCGGCCGAAATGGTCCGGGCCGTGGATCATCCGGCCATCCGCCTGCAGCTCGACGTCGGGGCCATCGCGGTGAACGGCGAGGACCCGGGCGCCACGATCGCCGCCCACGCTGGCCTGATCGGCCACATCCATGCCAGCGAACCGGGTCTGGTCCCGCTGGGCGACGGAGGAGCGCCGCATGCCGCCGCGGCGGCGGCGTTGCGACGGACGCGGCCAGAGCTGACGGTGACGGTCGAGATGCTGACCCCCGGCGACGAGCCCGCGCTCCAGGCCGTCGGCCGGGCGGTGGCCGTCGCCAGGACCGCCTATGGGGGCGCCGAATGACCTGGCTGCTCGTGATTGTGGGAATCCTGGCCAACGCCGCAGCCAGCGTTATGGTGAAGCTGAGCTCGAAGGGGCCGCTGAACCTCGCCGATCCGGTGGGGCTGCTGACCAACTGGCGGCTCCTGCTGGCGGCGGTCAGCTACGGCGCGGCGTTCCTGGCCTATGCCGCCGCCGTCACCCGCCTGCCGCTCAACATCGCCCATCCGGTCTCGACGGCGGGCGCCATCGTCATCGTCGGCGCGGCCTCGGCCTTCCTGATCCGCGACGCCTTCACCCCGCTGCATTGGCTGGGCTACGGCCTGCTGCTGTCCGGCATCGTTGCGCTGGCCTTCGCCAAGGGCGCCGCATGAGGTTCGTGCCCGAACACGCCGTCGAGCGCTGGACGGGGCGGACCCGCGACTGGTGCGTGGTGATCCCGGTCATCAACGAGGGCGAGCGGATCGGCCGCCTGCTGGCCCGCATGAGCGCGCTGAACATCGCCGACCTGGCCGATATCGTGATCGTCGACGGCGGCTCCACCGATGGCTCGCTCGCGCCCGAGCGCCTGGACGCCCACCGCGTGGCGGGGCTGGTCCGCAAGACGGGTTCCGGCAAGCTCAGCGCCCAGCTCCTTTGCGCCTACGCCTTCGTGCTGGACCAGGGGTACCGGGGCGTCGTCACCATCGACGGCAACGACAAGGACGACCCCGACGCCATTCCCGACTTCGTCCAAGCGCTGGAGGAGGGTTGGGACTTCGTCCAGGCGTCGCGTTACGTCCCCGGCGGGGTGGCCGAGAACACGCCCTGGCTGCGCGACCTCGCCATCCGGTTGATCCACGCCCCGGCGCTGAGCCTGGCCTCGGGGTTCCGCTGGACCGACACCACCCAGGGCTTCCGGGCCTACAGCCGGCGGCTTCTGGAGGACCCCCGGATGGGGATCTTCCGGCCCGAATTCCGGGACTACGAGCTCCTGGCCTACATGAACTACCGGGCCCCGCGCCTCGGCTTCCGGTGCACCGAGCGGCCCACCGCCCGCCGCTATCCGAAGGGCGAGAAGGCCCCGACCAAGATCCGGCCCTTCCGTGGGGAATACGCCCTGCTAAAGACCCTGCTCGATGTCTGCCTTGGCCGATTCAACCCGCCTCGGGTTAGTTAGGCGCCTGGGGCGACCTGAGGGCGAGGCTTGAGCGTCTATCCGGTGATCATGTGCGGCGGGTCCGGGACCCGGCTCTGGCCGGCGTCGCGCCCCTGGCTGCCCAAGCAGTTCATCCCGCTGACCGGAGCGCGCTCCAGCTTCCAGGAGACGGTGACGCGCGTGGCGCCGCTGGCGCAGGACGGCCGGGTGCTGGTCGTGGCGGGCGTGGCGCACAAGGCCCTGATCGAGTGCCAGCTCGCCGAACTGGGCGTCGAGGCCGTGGTGCTGCTGGAACCCGAGCCGCGGGACTCCGCCGCCGCCATCGCCGCGGCCTGCGCCTGGATCGAGGCGACCGAGCCCGAGGCCGTGGCGGTCATCGTCTCTGCCGACCACGACATCCCCGACGCCGAGGCGTTCAGAGCCGCCGTGCGCGACACCCTGGCCGGCGCCCGTGACGGCGCCATCGTGACCCTGGGCGTGACGCCGGCCGAGCCGTCCACGGCCTACGGCTACATCCGTCCGGGCGATGGAAGCCAGGCGGTGAAGCCCGTGGCCGCTTTCGTCGAGAAGCCCGACGCTGAGCGGGCCCGGGCCTATGTGGCCGAGGGTTTCCTGTGGAACAGCGGCAACTTCGTCGCCCAGGCCAAGACCCTGATGGACG
Source organism: Phenylobacterium sp. (assembly GCF_046463815.1). Lineage (GTDB taxonomy): Bacteria > Pseudomonadota > Alphaproteobacteria > Caulobacterales > Caulobacteraceae > Phenylobacterium. Next base: position 129,632 of record NZ_JBKBRO010000005.1, read on the forward strand.
AGCTCGCGGTCCACGCGCCGGGCGTCGCCGAGGCCGCCCGCGCGGCGGTCGCGGAGGCCGAGGCCGAGGGCGGGGTGCGGGTGCTGGGGCGACCGTTCCGCCGGGCGCCGAAGATCTCGATCGACTACGCGGTCATGGAGAAGACCGACCGCGCCGCCGTGCTGCCCGTGAGCTTCCGGTGGTCGGACGTGGGGGCCTGGGACGCGGTGCTCGCCGCCTCTGCGCGCGACGGCGACGGCAACTGCCTCGGAGGAGATGTCCAGGCGGTGCGCTCGTCGAACGTGCTCGTCAGGGCGCCGGGCGACATCCATGTGGCGGTGGTGGGCGTGTCGGATCTCGCGGTCGTCGTCGAGTCCGACGCGGTGCTGGTCTGCGGCCTGGGGGCCAGCCAGGCGGTGAAGGACGCCGCGGCCGGCGCGCCGCCCGGTGGCTCGGGGCCTCGCTTCAGGACCGTGGAGGCGGCGCGGGACTGGTACGACCTGTGGCTGCGCACGGCGGCCCTGCCGCTCTGGGGGACGGTCGGCGCCGACCCCGGGAATGGCGGCTTCCGCGAGGCCCTGACGGCGCGCGGCGAGCCGCACGAGCCGCGGCGCCGCGCCCGCAGCCTGGCGCGGCAGGCGTTCGTGTTCGCCACCGCCGCGGCCGAGGGGTTCGACGGCCCCTGGCTGCAACTCGCCATCGGCGGCTACGACTTCCTGGTCCGGCATGGCCGCCGGCCCGACGGCCTCTTCGTCTCGGCGATGACCACCGAAGGCGAGGTGCGGGACGATACCGGCCACCTCTACGAGCATGCCTTCGGCCTGCTGGCGACCAGCGCGCTCCATCGCGCCCAGCCGGACGAGCCGCGCTGGCTGGAAGAGGGGCAGCTCCTGCGCCGGGCGCTGGAGATGCTGCGCCACGACACGGGCGGCTTCCGCGAGGTCGGCGACCAGCCCTTTCAGGCCAATGCCCACATGCATCTGTTCGAGGCCGCGCTGGCCTGGGAGGCGGCCGGCGGCGGCGCGCCCTGGGCGGCGCTGGCCGACGAGGTGGCCGAGCTGGCGCTGGGCCGCTTCATCGACCCCGAGAGCGGCGTGCTGCGCGAGTTCTTCGACGCCGGCTGGGCTGCGATGGAGGGCGAGGCGGGGCTCGTCGAGCCCGGGCACCAGTTCGAATGGGCCTGGCTGCTCCAGCGGTGGGGCGCCATGCGCGGCGATCCACGCGGGCCGGCCACCGCCAGGCGGCTCTACGACGTGGGCTGTCGTGGGGTCGATCCGGCGCGCGAGGTGGCGGTCAACGCGCTCTGGGACGACCTCAGCGTCCGCGACGGCGTGGCCCGCCTGTGGCCGCAGACCGAGCGCCTGAAGGCGGCCCTGATCCTCGGCGAGGATGATGACGCCGTCTCGGCGGCCCGGGGGCTCGCGCGCTACCTCCAGACGCCGGCCCGCGGCGTGTGGCGCGACAAGATGCGGCCCGACGGCGGCTTCGTGGAGGAGCCGGCTCCGTCGACCTCCTTCTACCACCTGCTGATGGCGATCCTGGAGCTGCGGGGGCGGCCCGGCTGATGAGATCCTAGTCCCAGAGCGCCGGATTGACGCTGCGCCGCTGGATCGTCAGCAGGGCGTCCTCGATGTGCCCCCGAAGCAGGCGCTCGGCCGCATGGCCGTCGCGGTTGCGGAGGGCGAGGGCGATATCCACCCAGCGCCGGGCGACCTCCAGCCGGCGCGCCTCGCCCAGAAGGCCGGCGGGCGCGATCCGGTAGAGGCCGCCGTAGGCCTCGAGGTATTCGCGCAGGCGGGCGTTGTGGGCGGCCTCCACGATCCTCATGCCCATGCGCCAGGTCAGCGCGATGAAGGCCTCCGGCGTCTGGCCCTCGATCGCCCCCGCGGCGATCTGTTCCGAGAGCGCTCCGATCTCGGCGATGTCGGACGGGGTGGCGTTGGCGGCGGCCAGGCGCGCCGCGACGCCCAGCAGCGCGGCCGCCACCAGGATGCCGTCCGCCTCGGGTTCCTCGGTTGGCCCCGTGACCCGCGCGCCCTTGCCGGGTTCCAGCGCGACCCAATAGCCGGAGGCCAGCAGGCGCAGGGCCTCGCGCACCGGACCGCGGCTCACGCCGAACTCGTCGGCCAGGGCCTGTTCGCGCAGGCGATCGCCCGTCGCCAGCTCCCTGCGCTGAATGCGAGCGATCACCTCCTGGGCGATCCGCTCCGCCGATCCACCAAACTTCGTCATCCGCGGGTCCTCTCCCCGGAGCTTCATAACAGCCCCTCGCGCGGCGCCGCCATCCATAGATTGTTGACAATAATAGAAATTGTCGACAATACGGTTCCAGACCCGAGAGCAAGCGGGCGTGACTGGGGAGGAACGAAGGATGCGGATGCGGTCCGGCCTGTTGGCCATGGGGCTTGTCGCGGCGGCGACGCCGGTGTCGGGAGCGACGGCTGCGGAGCTCGAGGTCCAACAGGTCGCGGTGGACGAGCTGATCGTGACGGCTCGGCGGCGGGAGGAGAGCGTTCAGGACGTGCCGATCGCCATGACGGTGGTCGGCGGTGAACGCCTCGATCGGGCCGGCATCTACAGCGTCGCCCAGCTCCCGCGCCTGGCGCCCAGCCTGCAGTTCATCTCGGCCAATCCCCGCAACACCACGGTGAACATCCGCGGGCTGGGGAACAATCCGGGCCTGGCCAACGACGGCCTTGAGCCCGGCGTCGGCTTCTATGTCGATCAGGTCTATTTCAGCCGCTCGGCGGCGGCGACCTTCGACCTCCTGGACATCGAGCGGATCGAGGTCCTGCGGGGGCCGCAAGGCACCCTGTTCGGCAAGAACACCACGGCGGGCGCGCTCAGCGTGACCACCCGGGCGCCGAGCTTCGACGTCGAGGCCACAGGCGAGGTCACGCTTGGAGACGAGGGTTTCGCGCAGGCCAAGGGATCGCTGTCGGGCCCGCTGGGCGAGAGCGTCGCGATCCGCGTGTCGGGCTCGGTGACCGAACGGGACGGCTTCGAACGCCACGCGGTGACGGGCGCGGACCTCAACAACCAATCGAACGCGGCCGTGCGCGGACAGCTCCTCTTCCGACCCAGCGACAGTTTCAGCCTGCGGCTTTCGGCCGACTACAACCACCAGGACCTGGACTGCTGCTATGTGGTCTTCGCCGGAGTGGGGACGACGCTGAAGCCGGCCTCGGCGCAGTTCGAGGCGCTCGCCGCGGGCCTGGGGTATGCGCCCCCCAGCCGCGACCCCTATGATCGGCTCAGCGACGTGAACTCGCCGGTGCGCGCAGGCCAGACGCTGTCCGGCGTCTCGGCCGTGGCGGATTGGGACCTCGGGGCGGCGACCCTGACGTTGGTGGCCGCCTGGCGGCGCTGGAGCTGGAAGCCCGCCAACGACGGCGACTACACGTCCCTGTCGGTGATGACGCGGGCCGAGAACGCGAACGACCAGGAGCAGTCGTCGCTTGAGCTGCGGCTGGCCTCCAATGGCGATACGCGCCTGCAGTACGTGGCGGGCCTGTACGCCTATCGCCAGGAGGTGGACTCCCACGCCGCGGCGCAGTTCGGCGCTGACGCGACCTACTGGCTCGTCAGTCCGGCCCTGCCGCGCAACCTGTTGGACGGATACCTGCAGCAGATCGAGGCGGGCGTCACCACCCACAGCTACGCCGCCTTCGGCCAGGCTACCTGGGCGTTCACGCCGGCCCTGAAGGCGACGGCGGGCGTGCGCTACACCCACGAGGAGAAGGACGCCCAGTTCGACCAGACGGTGTCCGGCGGGCTCGCCACGACGGTCCCGTCCCTGGTGGCCGTCAAGCTCGCGCTGGCCCGGCCGCAGGCCTATAGCGCCGGCATGTCCGACGGCAGCTTCTCGGGCATGATCAACCTTTCCTATGAACCGGTGAGCGGGGTCATGGCCTACGGCTCGCTGGCCCGCGGCTACAAGTCGGGCGGCGTCAACCTCAGCGGCCTTCCCTCGACGGCGGCCGGCGTCCCCATGGTCGACAAGGCGGTGGTCGATCCGGAGAAGGTGACCTCGGCCGAACTCGGCCTGAAGACCGAACTGCTGGATCGACGGCTGACGGCCAACCTGGCGATCTTCAGGACCGTGACCGACGACTACCAGGCCAACGTCGTGGACACCTCCAGCGGGCTCACGCTCCGCTACCTGGACAACATCGACAAGGTGCGCTCGCAAGGCTTCGAGGCCGACCTGCGTTTCGCCGCCGGGCCTCAGTTCAACGGCTACGCGTCGCTGGCCTACACGGACGCCGAGTACGTGTCCTACGCCAACGGTCCCTGCCCGCTGGAGAAGACGGGAGGGTCGAGCGCCGCATGCGATCTCAGCGGTCGGCCGTTGCCGGGCGTCTCCAAGTGGGCCGGCTCGGTGGGCGGGGAGTACGCCCGTCCCGCGCGGCTGGCCGGTCTCGACGGCGATGTCTACCTGAGCCTCGACGCCCAGCACCGCTCCGGCTTCTATTCGGACGCCGCCACGTCCCGCGACCAGCGCGTCGACGCCTATACGGTGGTGAACGCCCGGGCGGGCTTCCGGTGGGGGCGGTCCTGGGAGGTCTTCCTCTGGTCGAAGAACCTTCTGGACGAGAAGTACTTCACCTCGATCTCGGCCCAGGCGGGGAATTCGGGGGCGCTGTTCGCCACGCTGGGCGATCCGCGGACGATCGGGGCGACCCTGCGGGTGCGTCGTTGAAGCAAGGAGAGGCGTTGGTGCGTGAAGTGAACGGGCGGCGCGATCGCCGCGGTCTGGGAGTCGTCCTGGCATCGGTTCTGGCGCTGTCGCTGGCGGCGCCTGCCTGGGCGGGCCCGCCGCCCGGGCTGGAGGCCAAGCTGCGGGAGGTGGTCCAGGAGGATGGCGCCCCCGGCGTGATCGCCATGGTCTTCAAGGACGGACGGCTGCTGTATCGCCTTCAGGAGGGCGACATCGATCCAGACGCGCCGACGCCGATCGCCTCGGCGTCCAAGTGGATGACGGCCACACTGGTCATGACCGTCGTCGACGAGGGCAAGCTCTCGCTGGACGAGCCGATCGGCCGGGTCATCCCGGAACTCCAGGGCGAGGCGGCGAGGATCACGCTGCGCCAGCTCATGTCCTTCACCTCGGGCCAGGGCAGTCTCGCCGATATGACCGACCTGAAGCAGGACGTCCGCATCCCGCTCGAACGGGGCGCGCTGGAGATCGGGGCGCGACCGCTGGCCGACGCGCCCGGCGCCGTCTTCAAGTACGGCAGCGGTTCGATGCAGCTCGCCGGCCTGATGGTGGAACGGGCCACCGGCAAGCCGTGGGCCCAGCTCTTCGACGAGCGGATCGCGAGGCCGCTGGGCCTGACGCGGACCTACTGGGGCAATCCCATGCAGCCCGGGGCGGATCCGGCCGGAGTCCGCAATCCGAACCTCCAGGCGGGCGTGTTCACCACCGCCGACGACTACGCCCGGTTCCTGCGGATGATCGCGCAGAAGGGCGAGGTTGACGGGCGCCGCATCCTCTCGCCCAAGGCCTTCGCCGCCATGGAGAGCGTGCAAACGTTGAAGACGCCCCGGGTCTTCATGCCGCCGGGCATGCCGTCGGACGCCCAGTACGCGATCGGCCACTGGTGCGAGACCCTGGACGCCGCGAACCGGTGCGTGATGGTCTCCAGTCCGGGCGCGTTCGGCGTCTATCCCTGGGTTGACCGAGCGTCGGGGACCTACGGCCTGTTCTTCCTCAAGCATCGCCTCGCCGCCGTGGCGGGGGACCTGCGGGAAGCTCGGGCGATCATACTGGCGGCCGACGGCCGCTGAGCGCTCAGTTGTAGGCGACGGTGACCGTGAACGTGCCGGCGTAGGCGCCCGCCGTCAGGCTGTCGGCGATCGGCAACTGGCCGCCCACGCCGAAGCTCGAAGAGCCCGGCCCGCCGCCCAGGCTGCCGCTGAGCACACCGGTGGTCGCCGAGGGGGTCAGGGTGGCGACCACCGTCTCCGATCCGCCGGAACGGGTCAGGGTGAGGGTGGCCGGCGCCGAGATGGTGAAGGTCTGGCCGCCTTCGCCCCCTACGGTGAAGGTCGCGCGGCCGGCGGCGGGGCCTGTGTTGAGGACGGCTCCCTGGCCCGACAGCGTGCGCTGGCCCGTGGCGGCGTCGATCGCGACCGATCCGCTGCCCGACTGCGGCCGCACCACGGTGCCGAAGTTGAGATCGGTGTCCTTGGTGAGCACGATGGGCTGGAAGATGACGCCGGTCGCGGCGACCACCGTGCTGCTGTTGCTCTGGGCTGCCGCCGGGCCGGTGGCGAGCAGCAGACCGGCGACGATGATGGCGATGCGGGGCTTGAGCATCGGGCCTCGTAAGCTCCCGAAAGGGCGCCAGCGCCGAAAAGCTCGGCGAATCAAGGATAGACCCTCGAGTCCGGGCGGCGCCAGCAACCGCACATGGGGATGCCCCGCAACCCATCCGCGCAGCGTCGAAGGCCTCCGGGGCTTCCCGTGGAGAGGCCGAACCGTGCTAGGTCACGGCCGGGTTGCAACGCGAGGCGCCGATGCTCGAACATCCTTTCGCCGGCGGGCCGGTCCGCATCGCGGTCCTGGGCCTGGGCTACGTGGGCCTGCCGCTGGCGGTGGCGTTCGCGCAGCGGTTCGAGGTGGTGGGCTTCGACGTCGACCCCGGGCGCACGGCCGAGCTGTCGGCGGGGCGCGACCGGACGCTGGAGGTTTCCCCGGAGGCGCTGAAGGCCGCCAAGGCGCTGTCGTTCAGCACGGACCCCGCGTCGCTCAAGGCCTGCAACGTCTTCATCGTGACGGTGCCGACGCCCATCGACGCCCACAAGCGGCCCGATCTCGGCGCATTGATGGCCGCCAGCCGCACGGTCGGCGGGGCGATCGGCCGGGGCGGCGTGGTGATCTACGAGTCCACGGTCTATCCGGGCGCCACCGAGGAGGACTGCATCCCCGTCGTGGAGCAGGTCTCGGGCCTCAAGTTCAACCGCGACTTCTTCGCCGGCTACAGCCCCGAGCGGGCCAATCCGGGGGACCCCGTCCACCGGCTGGAGAGCATCGTGAAGGTGGTGGCGGGCTCGACGGCCGAGGCCGCCGATTTCGTCGAAGCGCTCTACGCCTCGGTGGTGACGGCCGGCGTCCACCGCGCCAGCTCGATCAAGGTGGCCGAGGCCGCCAAGGTCATCGAAAACACCCAGCGCGACCTGAACATCGCCCTGATCAACGAGTTCGCCCTGATCTTCCACCGGATCGGCGTGGACACCCAGGAGGTGCTGGCGGCGGCGGCCACCAAGTGGAATTTCCTGAACTTCAAGCCGGGACTGGTGGGCGGCCACTGCATCGGCGTCGACCCCTACTACCTGACCCACAAGGCCGAGGCCCTGGGCTACCACCCCGAGGTGATCCTGGCCGGCCGGCGGATCAACGACGGCATGGGCGGCTACGTGGCCCGCGAGCTGGTCAAGGAGATGATCCGCCGCGGCGTGCTGGTGAAGGGCGCCCGCGTGCTGCTCATGGGCCTGGCGTTCAAGGAGAACACGCCCGACCTGCGCAATACCCGCGTCATCGACATCGTACGCGAGCTTGCCGACTACGGCGCGCGGGTGGACGTCTGGGACCCCTGGATCGCGGCCGAGGACGCCCGCCACGAGTACGGCCTGGAGCTCGTCGAGGCGCCCGAGCCCGGCGCCTACGACGGCGTGATCCTGGCCGTGGCCCACAGGGAGTTCGCCGACCTCGGCCCCGCGAAGATCCGGGCGTTCGGCAGGCCGGATGCGGTGGTTTTCGACGTGAAGGCCATGCTGCCCAAGGACGCCGCCGACCTGCGCCTCTGATCAGCGGCGCCTAAAAACCGGGCGCGGCGCCTGCGAGCGGGGCGCCCGGCGAACCAGATCGTCAAATGATCCAGGCCCCGCTTCCGGGCGGCCAGGAAGCGGGGGAGGGTGGTCCTGCCCTTAGGGGCGTTTCCTCCCTTAACTGGCCGCGCCGAGAGGCGCGGCTTTTTGTTTATCCGGACAGCCACGGGAAAGGCCGCGGGACGGGCGTCCCGCGGCCTCCGGGCTCACGCCGGCCTCAGAAGGTGTAGGTCACCTTGCCGTAGTAGTAGCCGCCGTTGATCCCGAACGGCGAGAACGTCGGATACTGGGTGACGTAGCTGTTGGAGTTGTTGCGCAGGTACTCGTCGCGCAGGAAGGCGTTCACCCTGTCCGGGTACCGGTTGAACAGGTTGTTGGCGCCCACGGCGACCTTCACGTCGTCCAGCACCTTGTAGCTGAGCTCCAGGTCGGTGATCACCGCCGCCTTGATCGTCGTCTTGTAGCAGGTCGCCGGCGTGTTGATCAGCGGACAACCGGTGCGGCTGGAGTAGCTGGACGACGGGCCGTACAGCGACTCCTTGAGGTTCACCGTCAGGGCCCCGATCGTCCACAGCGCGCCGCCGACGATCCGGTACTTGGGCGAGGCCGTCTCGAGGTTGGCGATCGCCGACTTGTCGAACAGCGAGGCGCCGGCGAGCTGCGGCGGCGGGGCCGCGATCTTGGTCACCTTGGTGGTGTTGTAGTTGGCGATCAGCGACCAGTTGACCGCGCCCAGGTCGCCGAAGTCGCTGGACGTGGTGAGCACGAACTCCGCACCCCGGGTCCGGGTGTTGAGGCCGTTGGTGAAGATGTTGATGCCCGTCATCGTCACCGTGGGGTCGAGCACGTTGCCGTTGGCCAGGATGGCGTCCCGCACGGCCGGGATATTGACCGAGCCGCCCGAACCGAACAGCGAGCCCGAACCCACGATCCGGTCCTTGATGGTGATCTGGTAGACGTCGAGGGTCGTGGTGATCCCGTGGCCGGGATGGGCCACGAAGCCGACGCTGAAGTTGCGCGATTTCTCGGCGTCCAGGCCGTTGACGCCGACCAGTGCGGCGGCCGCCGAATTGGGCGGCAGTTGCACGAAGGCCGAGGTCGGCGAGACGTTGGTCGCCGAATAGTAGGACTCCGCCAGCGTGGGGGCCCGGAAGCCCGTGCTGGCCGTGCCGCGGACGGCCAGCATCTCGGAGAAGTCGTAGCGGCCGGTGCCCTTGAAGACGAGCGTGTCGCCGAAGTCGCTGAACTTCTCGTAGCGCGCCGCGAGGTCGAGCTTGAGCGGCTCGACCGGATTGAGCGCGGCGTTGGCGTAGACCGCGTAGCTGTGGCGGCCGTGCTTGCCGGCGTCGGTCAGCGCGAAGCCCGGATAGGACTGCGAGCCCTCCTTGTAGCGCGAGGCCGGATCGCCCGGCTTGATCTCGTAGCTGTCCTCCCGGTACTCGCCGCCGAAGGCGAGTGTCATCGGGCCAGCCTGGCCGATGTCGTACTCCCGACGCAGGTCGAGCTGGGTGGTCCACTGGCTGGCGATGAACGAGCCGGCGTAGAAGTCCGTCGGCGAGAAGCCCGGCGTCGTGGCTGTCGAGGTGTCGATGTAGAGCGACCGGTTGAAGGAGTTCCGGACCTCGATGTCGACATGGTCCTTGCCGTAGGTGGTGGCGAGGTCCCAGTTCCAGCCCCCGGCCTCGCCGGTGAGCCCCAGGGTGGCCGCGTAGTCGTCCTCGATCAGCACCTCGCGCGGCTGGAAGCCCAGCGGACGGGGGATCGAGCCGTCGCGGCCCACGATAAGGTTCGGGACGCGCCAGTTCTCCCAGGCCTGGCCGAACTTATGGCCGTAGGTGCCGAAGCTGTAGAGCTCTACGCCGTCGCCGAACTGGTAGCCGAAATTGTACGCGCCGATGTGCAGCCGGTACTCGGCGTCGCCCGTGATGTTGTTCACGTACGGATAGTCGGGGTGGTTCACGAGCTGCGGGTAGCGCGACAGGTTCGAACTGGAGCCGGTGTTGTAGGGCGTCACGATCGCCCGAGGGTCCACGTCGCCCCGGAAGCTGTAGTCGTGGTAGCGGCTCTCGAAGGTCAGGTTGAGGTAGCTGTTCTCGACCGGCGTGAAGCCGACGTTGGCGGTGATGGACGGCGTGTCGCCGCCGCCGCTCATGTACTTGCCGGCCGAGGCGATGATCATGCCGCCCTCGGGCTGGTCCTTCATGATGATGTTGATGACGCCGGCGATGGCGTCGGTGCCGTACTGGGCCGCGGCGCCTTCCTGGAGCACCTCGACGTGGTCCACCGAGCCCAGCGGGATGAAGTTGAGGTCCGCCGTGGCGCCGCCCTGGAACGGGCCGCCGAGCACCGCCAGGTTGGACGTGCCATGGCGGCGCTTGCCGTTGATCAGCACCAGGGCGTGGTTGGGCGACAGGCCGCGCAGCTTGGCCGACAGCGTCAGGTTGGCGGTGTCGCCGCCGAACGCCTGGGCGTTGAAGGACGGCACGTTCTGGGCGATGGCCTGGATGAGGTCCGACTGGCCGACGCGCTGGAGCGACGTGTCGTCCAGCACCTGGATCGGCGCCGGGCTGTCGACGGCCCGAAGCCCCGTCATGCGCGTACCGGTGACGATAACGCCTTCCACGGCGCCGGTGTCTGCGGCCGCTTCGGCGGCCATGGCGCCGCCGGCCAAGGCGACGGTGAGGGCGAACGCGCTCGCGCCCGCGAATACTGATTTCACTTTGGACCCCCTCGTTTCGATGTGTGGGCCCTTTTGAGACGTCCCCTCCAACCCCCGCCGCCTGAATGCGCGACGCTTGGGTGACAGCACCGCGTGACGGCCCACCCAAGTCAAGAAGTCGCAGGTATGCATTCCGCCGGATGTGCAGGCGATGTGCATTTCGATTGTGAAACGAACAGAAACGCGGCGTCGAATACTGCTTTTGACTCCGTGGTCGATTTGGCATCCGGAGCGAAAACTACCCAAGGTGTAATTTTCGGCGGCCGCGGCGAATCCGGGGAGGCGCCGCCCTGGCCGCGCCGGCGGTCAGTTTTTGGGCGCCGGGCCGCGCGGGGCGCCCGAAGGCTGCAACGGACGACCGTGTGGGGGCTTCGCGCACGGTCCCGCTCGCGCCGGCCCCCGTCCCCGGCTTAGCTATGGGCCGCAGCCGTCCACGGAGATCACATGCAACGCCCTGTCCTCGCCACGCTCGTTCTCGCCCTGGCCGCCGCCGGCGGCGCGGCCCAGGCCCAGAACGTGCACGTCAATCCGCAGAACGCCTTCATCTCCCAGGCCGTGAAGGTTCCGGCCGGTTCGGAGATGCTCTATGTGAGCGGCATCACGCCCGACACGGTGACCGGCGCGCCGGCGGCCACGCCTTTCGGCGACACCAGGACCCAGACGCTGAGCGTGCTCTCCAAGATCGGCGCGATCCTGCAGGGCCAGGGCTACGGCTTCGAAGACGTGGTGATGATGCGCGTCCTGCTGGTCGGCGACCCGGCTAAGGGCGGCGGCATGGACTTCGCCGGCATGATGGAAGGCTACAACCAGGTCTTCGGCCCGCTGAAGACCAAGCCGGCCCGGATCACCTCGCAGGTCGCCGCGCTGGTGCGGCCGGGCATGTTCGTCGAGATCGAGGTGCAGGCCGCCAAGGCGCCGGCGAAGTAGGCCGCCTCTTGAGGAAGAGGCCAAGTCGGGCGAGCTTGGCCGCATGGACCGACGCCTTTTCCTCTCCGCCGGCGCGGCGCTCGCCGCCACCGCCGTGCTGCCGGGGCCGACCGCGGCCGCCGCCGACCTGGCGAAGCTGCCGAACGCCCCGCCGCCGATCACGCCGCAAGAGCGGGCGGCGCGGATCGACAAGGCGCAGAGGCTGATGCGCGCCCAGGGAATCTCGGCCCTGCTGGTCGAGCCGGGCGCCAGCCTGATCTATTTCACCGGCGTCCACTGGGGCCGCAGCGAGCGGTTGACGGCGGCGGTGATCCCCGTCGAGGGCGAGATCCTGGTGGTCACGCCGTTCTTCGAGGAGCCGTCGGTCCGGGAAAGCCTGGCCGTGGGCGCCGAGGTGCGCACCTGGCAAGAGCACGAGGACCCGCTGGCCCTGGTCGCGGGCTGGCTGAGGGAGCGCAAGCTCGCAGCGGGCGTAATCGGCGTCGAGGAGACCGTCCGCTACTTCGCGGTGGACGGCCTGCAGCGGAACCTGCCGGACGCGACGCTGCGGTCGGGAGCCGGCGTCGTCCGTGGCTGCCGGATGATCAAGTCGCCAGCCGAGATCGCGCTGATGCAGCACGCCGCCGACATCACGGTGGCCGCCTACCGTCACACGGTCCCGCGCATCGAGCGGGGCATGACCCCCAGGGACATCGGCGCGATCATGAACGGGGCGACCAAGGCCCTGGGCGGCGAGCCCGAGTTCGCGCTCATCCTGCTGGGCGAGGCCAGCGCCTATCCGCACGGTTCGGGCAAGCCCCAGGCGGTGCGGGACGGCGAGGTGGTGCTGATGGACTGCGGCTGCACCGTCGAGGGCTATCAGTCGGACATCTCGCGCACGCTGGTGTTCGGCGAACCCACCAAACGCCAGCGGATGGTCTGGGACCAGATGCGGCGCGGCCAGCAGATCGCCTTCGAGACGGCCCAGCTCGGCGTCGAGGCCGGCCGCGTGGACGACGCCGTGCGGCGCTACTACGAATCCCTGGGCTATGGGCCGGACTATCGGCTGCCGGGAACGTCGCACCGGACCGGCCACGGCATAGGCCTCGACGGCCACGAACCGGTCAATTTCGTGCGCGGGGAGACGACGCGGCTCGCGCCCGGCATGTGCTTCTCGGACGAGCCCGGCATCTACATCCCCGGCGAGTTCGGGATCCGGCTGGAGGACTGCATCCACATGACCCCGCAGGGGCCCAAGTGGTTCTCGGTCCCGCCGGACTCGATCGACCGGCCCGTCTAGAGGGCGAGCAGGGCGCCGGCCCAGGCGCCCGCCGTCACCAGGATCAGCCCCGGGATCACCCGCAAGGCGAAGGCGCGGCCGCCGGTGGTCGCGGCGACCACGAGCTTCGTGATCGAATTGGTGGTGAAGGCGGCCAGGATCGGCAGGATCGCCTGGGAGGGCTCCATGTGGCCCGTCGCGACCTGGGCGGCCACGGAGATGGCCGCGGCGTGGGTGTCCGCGAACCCGGCGAGTGCGGCCGCGGCGATGGAGCCCGCCTCCCCGAACCAGGCGCGAAGCGCGGCCGACCCCAGCATCACGGCGGCCAGGATGGCGCCGAAGGCGAGGGCGGTGAGCAGACTGAACGCCTCGCCGGACCTTTCCTCCTCTTCAGCCTTCTGGCGCAGACCCGCGATGGTGAAGACCGCCCCGTAGAGCCCCGCCGCCGCGCCGGCCAGCAGCAGCGGCCCCGCCATCGCCTGCAGGGTGGGCACGCTGACGGCCGCCAGCACGGCGGTCATCTGCACCACCGTCGCCACCGTCGAGAGCACCGCGCCGGCGACGGCGGCGGCGAGCACGGCCGGAGCCTTGGCCGCCCGCGCGCCCATGGCCCCGATGGTGGCGGCGCTCGAGACGAAGCCCGAGGCCAGGCCCGTGACCGGGAGGCCGAAGCGGACGCCGAGCGCCCGGACCGCCACGTGGCCCGCGGCGCCGATCGCCAGGACCAGCACGACCAGCAGCCAGATGGCGTGCGGATTGAGCGCCTCGAACGGGCCCATCGGCCGATCCGGCAGCAGGGGCAGGACGATCAGCGTGGCGGCGGCCAGCAGGAGGGCTCCCCGCACCTCGCGCTCGGTGAGCACGGCGCCCACGAAGTGGTGGATCTGGGTCCGCCCGGCCAGGATGATCGCGACGGCCACGCCGGCGGCGGCGGCCATGGCCGGCTCCGACATCGCCAGCGCGCCCAGGAGCACGGTGACCACGAGGGCGATCTCGGTGGTCAGGCCGGGGTCCTCATCGGCCTTGCGGGTTCGCCAGTAGCCCAGGGCCACGAAGACGCCGACCGCCGCCGTGGCGACAGCCACCATCAGGGCTCCGCCGACGTGACGGCTCAGCGCCCCGGCCAGGGCGGTGATGGCGAAGGTGCGGATGCCCGCCGCGGTGGCCGCGCCTCGCTGCAGCTTGCGGCGTTCACGCTCGGCGCCGATCAGCAGGCCGACGCCGAGGGCCACCGCCAGGTTCAGGAGGACTCCGTCGAGGATGGCCGCCTCCCTTTCAGGGCTTCACGCCATAGTAGTCGAGGTACCAGTCAACGAAGCGGCCGACGCCCTCCTCGATGGAGGTCTTGGGCGCGTAGCCGAGGACCTTGAAGGTCTCCTCGGTGTCGGCCTCGGTGCGGGCCACGTCGCCAGGCTGCATGGGCAGGAGGTTGAGCTCGGCCTTGCGACCCAGCTTCTCCTCCAGCACCTCGATGTAGCGCATCAGCTCCACCCGGCGGCTGGCGCCGAGGTTGAGGATGCGCCAGGGGGCGACGCCGCTCGTGGCGGGGTCGGGAGCCTGCGGGTCCCAGGCCGGGTTCGGCGCGGCCGGACGCGACAGGGCGGCCATCAAGCCGTCCACGATGTCCTCCACATAGGTGAAGTCCCGCTGCATCTGCCCTTGGCCGTACACGTCGATGGGCTGACCTTTGAGGATCGCGTCGGTGAACTTGAAAAGGGCCATGTCAGGCCGACCCCATGGCCCATAGACCGTGAAGAAGCGGAAGCCGGTCGCGGGAACCCCGAACAGGTGGGCGTAGGAATGGGCCATCGCCTCGTTGGCGAGCTTGGTGGCCGCATAGAGCGTGATCGGATGGACGGCGTGGTCGTGGACGTTGAACGGCAGCTTGCCGTTCGCCCCGTAGACGGAGCTTGTCGAGGCGTAGAGCAGGTGCGCCGGCTGGACCGTCCGGCAGCCCTCCAGGATGTTCAGGAAGCCCACCACGTTGGAGTCCACGTAGGCCTCGGGCTTCTCGAGGCTGTAGCGGACGCCGGCCTGGGCGGCGAGGTTGACCACATGGGTGGGTCTGGTCTCGGCGAAGAGCGCGGCCATGCCTTCGCGGTCGGCGAGGTCGAGCTTCGCGTGCCGGTAGCCGGCGTTGCTCTCGAGAATGGCCAGTCGCGCGGCCTTGAGCCTGGGATCGTAGTAGGGGTTGAGATCGTCGACACCGACGACCGCCTCGCCGCGCTCCAGGAGCCGCCGGCTCAGGTGGAAGCCGATGAACCCCGCCGAGCCGGTCACCAGAATCGCCAAGGTCGCACTCCAGGGCCTGCCGCGTCAGCGCCGCGTGCCCGATCCCTAGCCGCGCCGGATGCGGAAGTCGACCGCGCGGCTTAGCCCGCGCGGGCGCCCGCGACGCGACGCAGGGGCGCCGGCCGGATCGCCTCGGCCGCGTGAGCGAGGCGACGCGCCTCAAGGATCTCCTGGGCGCGAATCTGCGCCAGCAGCGGGTGCAGCGCGGTCAGCACGGCGAGCAGGAAGCCCAGCCGGCCCTCGCGCCAGCCCTGGCGTCCCAGATAGCTGCGCAGGAAGTCCGCGGCGCCGCGGGCCAGGGCGACCGGCAGCGCGCCCGGACGATCGGAGTCGGCCAGGCGTTGGGCCTGTGCGGTGGCCAGGCGGCCGACCTGCTCCACCAGAGCCGCGACGTCGGCGCCCGCGGAGCGGCGGAGCGCGCCGGTGAGGCGGCCCGCCGATATCCCCGACAAGACAGCTTCGCCGTCGGCCGCCCAGGATTTCACGCCCCGGCGATACAGGCGGACGCCGCGATCGGGACCCAGCGCGCCGATCCAGCCGCCACGCACGAGGGTTTCGCCCACGTAGTTGTCGATCGGAAGCTCGAACCAGTCGCCCGCCGGCCGCATCTGCAAGGCGGCGCGGATTTCCCAGGCGAGGGCGCGGTCCACCCGCTCGCCGGGTTCGACCTCGAGAATCCAATCGCCCGAGCAGGCCTCGACGCCCGCCGACTTGCGGTGGCTCGCCAGGGGGAAGATGCCGTCGACGATCCGCGCGCCGGCCTGCCGGGCGACCTCCGACGGGCCGCCCGTGCAGCGGTCGGCCACCACCACGACCTCGTCGCAG
The DNA here is from genome assembly GCF_046463815.1 of Phenylobacterium sp. GTDB lineage: Bacteria > Pseudomonadota > Alphaproteobacteria > Caulobacterales > Caulobacteraceae > Phenylobacterium. The sequence continues at coordinate 145,465 of NZ_JBKBRO010000005.1, forward strand.
AATCCAAGGCTCCTGAGAGAGTCGGAAAGATGTGCGTCGCCGCTCTGGACGCAAACCAGCGCCGATAGTCTGACCACGTGCCCGCCCCGTCGAATTAACGCGCCCTTACCGATAAGACGGCGCGGACAGACCGCTCCCCCCGGGGCCGAGGTGAAAATTGTCTAGAATGCGGCGGACAACCGCACCCCCAGGGTACGGGGGCGCTGGGGCGTCGTGACCTGACGGATCGTGCGATAGCTGAACGGATTGCCGTAGGCGAATGTGTCGCTGGCGTCGTCCAGGGGATTGCTGACGAAGACCGCGGCGCTCCAGACGTCCGTGGCCAGTTCCGCCGACAGCCTGGCGCGCACGAAGTCGCCCATGCGCGGCTGCAGGGTGGCGTCGAACGACAGCAGCGAGGCGCCGACGTAGCTGGCCTCCCCCGCGAGCCTGAGGACGAGATCACCGGTCAGCGGCCGCTGGTAGACGGCCACCAGCCCGCCCGACGTCTTCGGCACGCCGGGCAGGGCGGTGTTCAGCCGGGTGGCGAAGTCCATGTTTGGATCGTCGAGCCGCGAGTCCGCGACCAGGACGTTGGCCTGGACCGAGAGCCCGAAGTCCCAGTCGTAGCCGACCTCGGTTTCCAGGCCGTAGACGCGCGCGTCCCCCACGTTGGCGGTGTAGGCGAGGCCGGTGAGCCGGTACTGGTCGGTCTGAATGTTGGCCCACTCGTCGTAGTAGCTGGCGGCGCGCAGGGCCATCCGGCCGTCGAAGAACCTGAGCTTGGCGCCAGCCTCGAAGTTGCGCAGGCGGTCCGGGCGAAAGCCGAACCGCGCCGGCCGGATCGGCTGGAGGCCGGCGGTGTTGAATCCGCCGGGCCGGTATCCCTCGGAGATCAGGGCGTAGACCATGTTCCCGTCCCCGAACTCCCGCTGCAGGGACAATTTGGGGGAGAAGCCCTGGAAGGTGCGCTCCCAGGCGCCGACGCGCGATACGCCGGGCGCGAGCACCCGCAGGTCGTTCGAGGTTCGCACGCGTGTCTCGAACAGCCGGCCGCCGACCGTGGCCGTCCAGCCGGGCGCGAACTCGTAGCGGCCTTCGCCGTAGACTGCGAGTTCGGCCTGCCTGTCCTTGCGGGCCTCGCGATAGACCACCGTCCGGTCGCCGGTCGCCGACACGAACTCGACGAAGGAGGGCGACCGCTCCAGGCTAACCGAGCCGAACGCGCCCGCCAGCCATCCGAACCGGCCGTCGCCGCGGGAGCGCAGCACGAGGTCCTCGACCAGCATGCTGACGCGGGTGTTCTCGAGGTAGGCGCCGGCGTCTCCGCGCGGGCGCCTGAAGAAGTTGTAGAATTCGACCGCGTCCGAGGCATCGTACTGGCTCGTGTAGGTGTGGCGCACATAGGCCGTCGAGGACGAGACGCCGACGCCGTCGAGGTCTCCGGTCAATGTCAGCGCGGCGTGGTCGAAGTCGTTGTCGTGGCCCTCGCGGATGCGGTTGGCCCGCTGGCCCCCATACGCCGGATAGGCGTACTGGGCGTCCCTCGATCGCAGATGTTGGGTGGCGGCCAGGGCGTCGAGCTCCCAGGCGTCGCCGAGCCGAAGCCTGAGCGCGGCGCGGCCGCCGTTGCGCACCGTGCTGTCCAGGTTGCTCTCGCCCGAGAGCGCATCGTCGAGATAGCCCCCGCGGCGGTCGTGGTAGGCGGCCAGCCGTATAGCGGCGCGGCCCGTCGCCAGGGGCAGGCTCAGATAGCCCTCGACCTCGCGGCTGGGGTCGCCCCCCTTGGTGGCGGCCAGGGTCGCGGCCAGGCCCCCGGCCGGCGCGTCGAGGTCCGGCTTGCGGGTGACGATGCGATAGATCCCGGAGAGGGCGCCGGACCCGTAGAGGGCGCCCTGTGGCCCGCGCACGACCTCGACCCGCTCGATGTCCACCAGCCGCAGATCTGGATCGGGGGCGTTGTAGTTGATCGGCGCCTGGTCGAGGTAGGTGCTGACCGTCGAGCGGGCCCGGCCGGTGAACGTCCCGTCCGACAGCGCCCGGATCAGCAGCTTGTCCCGGCCCGGGCCGAGGTTGGTGGTGAGCACCCCGGCCACCTGGCCCACGGTCTGGCCCACGTCGGCGGCGCCCGTGAGGGCGGCCTGCTCGCGCGATATGGCGCTGACTCCGGCCGGCAGGCGATCCAGGCTGGCCGGGCGCTTCGCGGCCGTGACGACCAGTTCCGACACCAGCATCGGCTGGTCGGCGGGGCGCCGCACGGGCCGGGGCCCGCTGGGCTGTGGTTCCGGCGTGATGCGGACCGTGCGGGCGTCGACGATCCGGAACCGGCAGGGTGCGCCGTCCAGCAGTCGCTCCAGGGCCTCGTCCACGGTGAAGCGGCCGGAGAGCTCCGCGCGGCCGCCGCGGCCGCAGGCCGAGGTCCCGACGATGGAGATGTTGGCTTGGACGCCCAGGTCGATCAGGGCGTCGGCGTAGGACTTGGGGGAGATCGAGACGCGGACGCGCGCGTCAGCGGCTCCGGCGCTCCCTGCGGCGCATGCCGCGAAACCGCCGGCCAGCAACGCCCACAGAGGCACTCCCCGCCTGGATATGGTCCAAACACCCCATCACGACCCCGCCGCGCTGTCGCGCCGCAGGATCAAGCCCGCGTCGGAACGTACTGCTCTTATGGGAACCAGCAAGGCCAGACGACGTATTACCGCCTCCTGATCGTCCAGAACCAGCACGCCGGAGATCGGAAGGCTGGCCAGATCGGGGTCATCGATGCGGATCGGCGTCGCGAACTGGCGGTTCAGGTCGGCCACGACGTCGCCCAGCGGCTGGTCGCGATAGACCAGCCGGCCCGAACGCCAGCCCAGCACCTCGCCGGCGTCCACGGGGGCGATGCGCACGTCCGGGGCGCCTTCCCGATGATCAAGGCGCTGGCCAGGGTGCAGGCGATAGGCGGCGCCCTGCACGCCTGCGGCCGGACGGACCTCCACCGCGCCGCGGGCGACGGTGACGGACAGGCGGCCGTCGCGGCGGCGGACGTCGAACTGGGTGCCCACCACGCGGACGGTGCGGTCGCCGGCGGCGATGAGGAAGGGGCGTCGCGCGTCGTGGGCCACGTCGAACACCGCCTCGCCCTCGGCGAGCGCCACGTGGCGTCCCGAACGATCCAGGGTGACCGAAAGCCGTGTAGCGGCGTCGAGGTCGACGGTGGAGCCGTCGGCGAGCCTGACCGTCCGGTGTTCGCCTACGCCGGTGGCGTAGAGCTGGGTCGCGGGGCGGGACCCGATCTCGGGCAGGACGGCCACGGCGACGGTCGCCGCCACGGCCGCGGCGCCCGCCGCGAACCACAGCCTGCGCCGATCGGGGCGGACGGCGGCCCGGGCGGCCAGCGCGCCGGCCACCTCGCCCGCATGGCGGCCATACGCCAGCCAGACCGCCAGGGCCTGGTCGTAAGCGCGCGCGTTGTCGGGGGCGGCCTGCAACCAGGCGTCGAACGCCAGGGCGTCGGACAGGTCGAGCTCCGCCGCCTGGAGCCGCACGACCCAGTCGGCGGCCGCCTCCAGCCGCGCCTCGTTCCCGGCGTATCGCCGCGCCTGGCTCATGCGTCCGTCCATCGCCGCCGCGTCGGGCGGCTCCCTGAGAGACTAGACGCCGCGGCCCGCGGGCGCCCCCCAGTCATCAGATACAATTTCTGGTAGATCATGCCTGGAGCCTCGCGGTCAGGGCTTTCAGCGCGGCGCTGACGTGCTTCTCGACGGATTTCACCGACAGGCCCATGGCGCGCGCCGTGTCGGCATGGCTCAGGCCCTCCAGCTTGTGCAGGCGGAAGGCGCGCTGCATCTGCGGGGGCAGGTCGGCGACCGCGTCGACGAGCTGGCGCAGGCGCTGGCGCGAGGCCACGACGTCGTCGGCCGCCGGGTCGTCCGCCACCTCCTCGCCGCCCAGGCTCGTGCGGGCCGCTTCGCGCCACGCGGCGTCGCGCGCCGCCGAGCGGCTCTCCCCTCGGGCGCGGTCGAGCAGCAGGTTGAGGGCGGCCCGGTAGATGAGGGCCGCCGGGTTGTCGGGCGGGGGCCCGGGCTCGCGGGTGGCCAGCCGGACGTAGAGCTCCTGGGCCAGATCCTCGGCCGCGGCTCGCGACCCGGTCCGGGTCATCAGGAAGCGGACGAGATTCGCCCGCCGCTCGAGGTAGACCCCGAGCAACGGATCCCGCGGCGCCGATTCGCCCCTGCCGGCCATGCGGCGAGACATGCCCCATCCGGGGCTTCGCGCCAACCTCCGGAGGAGCCCGCAAGCGGTTGATTCCGCCGATTTTCCCGCCACCTCACGCGATCGGGCCTGAACCCCCGCGGCGCGGCGGCGTTTGCGCCTTTACGTGACGCGCGCGCCCGTAGGGGCTTGGCCCGCGGTAGGCAGACGGGCTATCCGCGGCTATTGGAACTGCTCACGCAAAAGGAGCGCGCGGGCATAGCCGGGCGCCGGTGTCTGGGGTCGAGGGAGTTTTCGTCTATGAGCCAACGCACCGTCCCGGGACTCGCGCCCGCGCCGACGAAGCACGCCGGACTCGTCAAATGGGTCGGCGAGATCGCCGAGCTGACGCAGCCGGACCGTGTCGTCTGGTGCGACGGGTCCGAGGCGGAATGGAACCGGCTCACCGACGAACTCGTGGCCGCCGGCACGCTGAAGCGCCTGAACCCCGACAAGCGTCCGAACTCCTTCTACGCCGCATCGGACCCGCGCGACGTCGCTCGCGTCGAGAGCCGCACCTTCATCTGCTCCGAGAAGCCCGAGGACGCCGGCCCGACCAACAACTGGCTCGACCCGGCCGAGATGCGGGCGGACCTGAAGGACCTGTTCAAGGGCGTGATGCGCGGCCGGACCATGTACGTGGTGCCGTTCTGCATGGGGCCGCTCGGCTCCAAGATCAGCGCCATCGGCGTCGAGATCACCGATTCCGCCTATGTGGCCGTATCCATGCGGATCATGACCCGCATGGGCCAGGCAGCCCTGGACCAGCTGGGCGAGGATGGCTTTTTCGTGCCCGCCGTCCATTCGGTGGGCATGCCGCTCGTGGACGGCGCCCAGGACGTGGCCTGGCCCTGCAACGAGACCAAGTACATCGTCCACTTCCCCGAGACGCGCGAGATCTGGTCGTACGGCTCGGGCTATGGCGGCAACGCGCTCTTGGGCAAGAAGTGCTTCGCGCTGCGGATCGCCTCGGTCATGGCCCGGGACGAGGGCTGGTTCGCCGAGCACATGCTGATCCTCAAGCTGACCTCGCCCGAGGGTCAGGTCCGCTACATCGCCGCCGCCTTCCCGAGCGCGTGCGGCAAGACCAACATGGCCATGCTGCAGCCCACGCTGAAGGGCTGGAAGGCGGAGACCATCGGCGACGACATCTGCTGGATGCGTTTCGGCGACGACGGCCGCCTCTACGCCGTGAACCCCGAGGCGGGCTTCTTCGGCGTGGCCCCCGGCACCGGCGTCAACACCAACGCCAACGCCATCGAAACCCTGCACTCCAACACCATCTTCACGAACGTGGCCCTCACCGAGGACGGCGACGTCTGGTGGGAAGGCATGACCGCCGAGCCGCCGGCCCGCCTCATCGACTGGAAGGGCCGGCCCTGGACGCCCGACAGCGACGAGCCCGCCGCCCACCCGAACGCCCGCTTCACCGTTCCGGCCTCGCAGTGCCCGGTGGCCGCGCCTGAATGGGAAGACCCGGCCGGCGTGCCGATCTCGGCCATCCTGTTCGGCGGCCGTAGAGCGTCGGCCGTGCCGCTGGTCACGGAGGCCCGCGACTGGCGCCACGGCGTGTTCATGGCCTCGAACGTGGCCTCGGAAGGCACCGCCGCAGCCGAGAACGCCATCGGCGAGCTGCGCCGCGATCCCTTCGCCATGCTGCCGTTCTGCGGCTACAACATGGGCGACTACTTCGGCCATTGGCTGGCCATGGGCGAGAAGGCCGATCCGGCCAAGCTGCCCCGCATCTACTTCGTCAACTGGTTCCGCAAGGACGAGCGCGGCAAGTTCGTGTGGCCGGGCTTCGGCGACAACTCGCGGGTTCTGAAGTGGATCGTCGAGCGCCTGGAGGGCCGGGCCGAGGCGGTCGAGACGCCGATCGGCCGGGTGCCGGCCAAGGACAGCCTGGACCTCACGGGCGTCACGCTTTCCGACGATCAGCTGGACCTGCTGCTGACCGTGGATCCCGAAATCTGGGCCCAGGAGGCGGCGCTGATCCCGGCCTTCTACGAACGCTTCGGCGACCGGCTGCCCCAGGCGCTCTGGAGCGAGCATCAGGCCCTGTTGCAGCGCCTGGAGCAGGCCGCCTCGCCGCAGGTCGTCGCCGCGGAATAGGGCCGCGGAATAGGAAGCGGAACGCGGGGGCTCAGCCCCCCGCGATGACCCGAAGGTTCGGCGCCGCGCCCGGCTTCTCGCCGCGCACCTGCGCCACCAGCTCGAAGAGGGCCGTGCGCACCTCATCGGCGTCGCCGCCCTGGGCCAGCTCGCTCAGGCGCTTGAGATGATCGTCGGTCACGCGCAGGGCGGAGTTGGAAATCACCTCCAGCACCTTGGGCGCGCAGGGCTCGGAACTCTCGGTCTCGTCCAAGAGGGCCTCGGTCAGCTTCTCGCCTGGACGCAGGCCGGTGATCTCGATCTCGATGTCGCGTCCAGGGGCGCGGCCGGACAGCGCGATCATCTGACGGGCCAGATCCATGATGCGGACCGGCTCGCCCATCTCCAGCAGGAACAGGCGAGCGCCCCGGCGTTCGCCCTCGGCGGAGGTGGCGACCGCGTGCAGCACAAGCTGGGCGGCCTCGGGAATGGTCATGAAGAACCGTTCCATGTCCGGGTGCGTGATCGTCACCGGCCCGCCGCGCTCGATCTGCGACTTGAAGATGGGCACCACCGAACCCGCCGACCCCAGCACGTTGCCGAAGCGCACCGCCGAGAACCGCGTGCCCTTGGCCCCCGACTGCTGCGCCTGGATCACGGCCTCGGCCATCCGCTTGGTGGCGCCCATGACGTTGGTGGGGTCGACCGCCTTGTCGGTGGAGATCAGCACCATCTGGCCGGCGCCGCTGGCCTTGGAGGCCTCGGCCACGTTCCAGGTGCCGATGACGTTCGTCAGGACACCCTCGCACGGGTGCTGCTCGACCATCGAGACGTGCTTCAGCGCGGCGGCGTGAAACACCAGATCGGGCTTCTCGGCCTTGAACGCCGCGGTCAGCCGGGAGGCCACCCGCACATCGCAAAGGACCGCCTTGCGCGGGATGTGCGGGAAGGTCTCACGCATCTCGCGCTCGATCTCGAAGAGGGCGGTCTCGGAGATGTCGAGCAGGGTGAGGTGCGCGCAGTCGAAAGCGGCGACCTGGCGGCAGAGCTCGGCCCCGATCGAGCCGCCGGCTCCGGTGATGAGCACCCGCCGCCCGCGGATCAGCTTGCCGATGGCGCCGCGGTCGAGCTCGATCGGATCGCGGGCCAGCAGTTCCTCGATGTTGATGTCCCGCATCGGCAGCAGGGTGACGCTGTCGTGCTGGGGCAGTTCCACGATCGACGGCAGGCGCAGCAGGCGGATGCCGTCGTTCTTCAGGCGGCCGAGTTGGTCGGCGGTCAGGCCCTTCAGTCGCGCCGGCTCCTCGAGGAACAGGATGGCGCGCGGGTAGCGGTTCCAGCGGCGGAGTTCGGCCAGGGCCTCGTCCAGGCGGTCCAGGGTGTCGAGGATGCAGACGCCGCGCACCTGCTGGCCCACGTCGCGGCGCTCGGTGGTGACGATGCCGACCGGCGTGTAGGTGCGGTCGTGGCTGCGGGCGACGTCGCGCAGGTAGGTGTCGGCCAGCGATGGCGGGCCGATCAGCAGCAGGGTCGGGGCCTGGGCCCGGTCGGTGACAGTCTTGAGCGGCGAGAAGCTGTCCAGGGCGCGCTCATGCAGGGCCCGGCGGGCGATCCGCACGCCCATGGAGGCCACCATCTGGAACAGCGGCGCCATGAACAGCGCCGAACGGGGCACGCCTCGGGCGCGGTCCAGCACGAACACGGCCAGCAGGAAGACTCCGACCGTGAGGAGGGCGCCGCGGGCCAGCACCAGGGCGTCGGGAATCGAGACATAGCGCCAAGGCGACAGTTCGCGCCGGAAAAGCAGGGCGAAAACCCCGGCCACGGCGCCGTAGAGCGCGGTGAGCTGCACGAACGTCAGGCTGGGCGGCAAACCCGGGATCGAGCCGGGCTGGGCCAAGGCGATGATATAGGCAAGAGCGAAGGCGAGCGCCGCAAGCGCGACGTCGGCGACGACGGTCTGGGCTCGGAAAGCCATACGCTCCATGCGCCGCACTCCGCCTAACCTTCCCGATTCGCAACCATAGACTTCGGAGTGCGACGGCCCACAAATTCCTTGCGGGTGCGAACCGTTCCGCTGTGGAACGCCTCGCGCACGACCTCAAAGCGCGTTCCGCTTAGGCGAAGAACCTTAAAAACAGGCGCCTTGCGGCGCAACGAAAAAGCCGCCGCGAACCGCGGCGGCCTCCTCGCTGGCTTTGGATCGCGGCCTAGAAGGACAGCTTGAGCGAAGCCACGACGCGGCTGTCGTAGATCTTTCCGAAGCCGTGCTCGCCAGTGTCCCAGTAGCGGAGGTCGACGCCGACGTGGTCGGTGAAGGCGTAGCCGGCGCCCAGGTTCCAGGTGGTGTAGTCGCCCGAGCCCTTCACCTCCTGGCGGCCCAGCGCGCCGCTGAAGGTGAACTTGGTGTCGGGGACGGCGATCGCGCCGTTGGCCTCGTAGTACCAGGCGTCGCCCGTGCCGCCGAAGAAGTCGGGCGAATAGTAGACGGCGGCGCCGAGGGTGGCGGGGCCGGCCGGGACCGAGGCGGCGACCTTGCCTTCCCAGTAGCCGTAGTCGGAGCCCGAGGGGGCGTCGACGTAGCCGTAGTAGATGACGCCAAGGTCGAGGCTGACGGCGCCCAGGGTGGGCTTCACGCCGGCGTAGACGTCCACCTCGGCGTCGGTGCTGTCGTTGAAGTCGACGTTGGAGGCCCAGACGCCGGCGTAGCCGATGGAGCCCAGCGTGGCGTCCACGCCGCCGAACACCTGCGGGTTCTCGTCGGTCTGGCTGACGCCGCGGAACACATAGTCCGAGGCCGCGCCGAGTTTGAAGGACAGCGAGACCGGGCTGTCGTCCTGGGCGTGAGCCGCGCCCGCGAGCGCCAGGGAACCGGCGGCGACGAGAAGCGACACTTTGATCTTGTTCATTATCTATCCCCTTGTTCTTCGATCCGACCACGGCCCGATCGTGCGGTGTCATCCTCGGCGGTCGGGCGACCAGATCAACGCACAGCGGACTGGATCGACCGCGGCCGGGCGCGCTGGTCGGAAATTGAGCAAGTGACTGCCCAAGCGCTCACGAATTGCGCAGCTTCCCCAGCGTCGGCGGATCAGCGGGCCACGAGCGGCGCGAAGCCAAGATGCATGCCGGCGTCCACCAGCAGAGTCTCGCCGGTCACGTGGCGGGAGGCTGGCGAGGCCAGGAAGACGGTCGCCTCGGCGATGTCCTGCGGCGTGGAGGCGGCGCGGAGCGGGGTCGTCGCCTCAGCGTTGGCGCGCAGCCTGTCGACGGCCGCATCCGGCATGCCCTTGCCGAACCAAGGCGTGTCGATGAAGCCGGGGCAGACCGCGTTGACCCGGATCCTGGGCGCCAGCGCCCGGGCCAGCGACAGCGTCATGGTGTTGAGCGCCCCCTTCGAAGCAGCATAGGGGACGGACGAGCCGACGCCCGTGACGCCCGCGATGGAAGCGGTGTTGACCACCGCGCCAGGACGCGCCCCGGCTTCCAGCAGGCTCCGGCAGGCGCGGATCATCTGGTAGGCCCCGACCACATTCACCGCGTAGAGGTCGAGGAAGTCCTGGGCCGAGACCGCGTCCATGTCGGCGTGGCCGGCGAAGCGCGTGACACCGGCATTGTTGAAAAGGGCGTCGATTCGGCCGAACGGCTGAGCAGCCGCGGCGATCTTCCGGCAGTCGTCATCCGAGGCCACGTCCCCCTGGACCAGGATGGCGTCGGCGCCCTCGGCGCGAACCAGGCGGGCGGTTTCCTCGGCCTCCGGGGCGCTGCGGGCGTAGTTCACGACGACGGCCTTGGCGCCGCGCCGGGCGACCTCGACGGCTATGGCCCGGCCCAGCCCCGTGGAGGCGCCGGTGACCACCACCACGAAATCCTCGAAGTCCCGTCCCGTCATGCCTCGCTCCCTGCGCCTTTGTTGCCTGGGCTTGTGTTGTTCGGCGTCCTACTAGCGGCTAAAGCCGCCGGCATGGAAGAGACCCACCTGACGCAACTTGGCCGGGAGGTCCGCGGGTTCGACAGCCCCGAGGCCGCCGTGCTTGAACGCGTGTCCAATCCGCACCCGGACGCGACGTACCTCGTGCGCTTCACGGCTCCGGAGTTCACCTCGCTCTGCCCGGTGACGGGCCAGCCGGATTTCGCCCACCTCGTCGTCGACTACGTCCCGGGCGACTGGCTGGTGGAATCGAAGTCGCTGAAGCTCTACCTCGGATCGTTCCGGAACCACGGCGCCTTCCATGAGGACTGCACGGTCGCCATCGGCCGGAGGCTGGTGTCGGAGCTTTCGCCCAAATGGCTGCGGATCGGCGGGTACTGGTACCCGCGGGGCGGCATTCCCATCGACGTTTTCTGGCAAAGCGGTGCGCCGCCGGAAGGTCTATGGCTGCCGGACCAAGGCGTCGCCCCCTATCGCGGTCGCGGTTGAGTGTATAATGGTCAAATTATTATAATGTCCGAGGTCTGACAGCTTCGGATTACTTGCCTTGGAAAGAATGAGGGCTGGATCATCCGATCTCGGCCCGTAGATGGGCCGGAATTCGTTTGGGTGGGATTTCCAGCGTCCTACTCTCGCTTGAGGCGAAAAGGACGCGCTGCGGACCTCCGAAGCCTGATCGGGCTTCCCAAAAGCTGCTTAGAGGCCTATAGGTGATCTTGCCCAACTCTCCTCGGGCGTGTCACCTCAGGCCGGGCGGCGCGGCGCGCCGTCCGGCCGCTGTGTGTCTGGAGCCCGGCCGCGGCTCCCCGAGCGCCTAGGCTTTCCAGCGACTTACCAGCGGTGCGACGTCCGGCCGTTCCCGCTCCAGCGGCGGTTCCTTCGCCGACCCGATCAGCAGGAATCCGGCCACGCGCTCGCCCGGCTGGACGCCGAGGAACGCGAGCGACTCGGCGTCGTAGCTGTACCAGTCGGTGATCCAGTTCGCGCCATAGCCCATGGCGAGGGCTCCGTAGAGCAGGTTCGCGCACACCGCGCCCGCCGAAAGCACCTGCTCCCATTCCGGGATCGCGCCCGGCTTCACATGCGAGACCACGACCACGGCCAATGGCGGCGTGCGCAGCTTGGCGAGCTTGGCGACCTGGCTTGCGTCGCCGCGGTCCCGGGCGAGCGCTTCCAGATGGTCGGCGAAGGCGGTCTTGTCCGTCCCGTCCAGGATGATGAAGCGCCACGGCGCGAGCTTGCCGTGGTCGGGGACCCGGACGGCGATGCGGAGCAGGTCGTCCAGTTCGGCGGGCGATGGAGCGGGGGCCTCGAGGGTCAGGGCCGACGCTGATCGTCGAAGGCCAAGGAACCTGAGCGTCTCGACCGAAGGCGAGACGGGTAAGGCTGCGCCGAAGTCAGGCGCTGGCGGCAGGGTGGAGCTCACGGGGAGGCCTTCGTGTTTAGAAAACCGAGAGGTGACACCCTTTATGGGGCCGCTCGCGCGTTCCGCAAGGCGAGGTGGCGCATGAACGGCAGGCCGGCTTGGTTGAAGGCGCACGGAAAGCCCTGGGTCCGCGGCGAGGGCCGCACAATGTACGACAACCCCTGGATCCGGGTCACCGAACACGACTCCGTCGCGCCAACGGGGCGGCCGGCGCTCTACGGCGTCGTCAGCTTCAAGAACCGGGCGGTGGCCATTCTGCCGCTGCATGACGACGGCACGGTGGTCCTGGTGGGCCAGCACCGATTGCCGCACGGCGACTACAGTTGGGAGGTCCCGGAGGGGGGCGGTCCCCTGGACGAGGCCCCGCTGGAGGCGGCCAAGCGCGAACTGGCCGAGGAGACCGGGCTGGCGACGGCGCGTGTGCCGTTCCGCGAGGCCCTCGAGGCGGCGACCGCCGGGAATCTGTCGGACATCTTAACAGTGGCGATGCCGCTTCGGGCCTACCATATGGCCCGAGAAGGGTCGTTGCCGCCCGCCGTCGCGCGGGCGATGCTAGGATAGGAAGGCCCCATGGGTCGGGAGGAGCCTATGAGCCAACGCTTGGAAGTGGTGCGCCCCGCGGCGCCCCCGCCGGTCTGGGCCGCGCTGCGGAACGAGGCCTATGCCGCCGCCAAGAGCGAGGCGGCGCTGGCCAGTCTGCTGGCCGCGGTCATCCTGAACCACGAAACCCTGGGGGATGCTCTGTCGTACCAGCTGGCGCGCAAGCTGGGCGACCAGGAGCTCAGGGCCATGAGCTTGCGGGACACCATCGAGGAAGCCTACGCGAGCGACCCCTCGATCGTGGAGATCGCCGAAGACGACCTGAAGGCGGTGTTCGAGCGCGACCCGGCCTGCAAGGGCTATGTCCAGCCGTTCCTGTTCTTCAAGGGGTTCCTGGCGCTGCAGACGCACCGGGTGGCGCACTGGCTCTGGAACGAAGGGCGCGAGACGCTCGCCTTCTACCTGCAGAGCCGCTCCAGCGAGCTGTTCCAGGTGGACATCAACCCCGCGACCCGGATCGGGCGGGCCGTGTTCATCGACCACGGCACCGGCATCGTCATCGGCGAGACGGCGGTGATCGGCGACGACGTGTCGATGCTGCAGGGCGTGACCCTGGGCGGGACCGGCGCCGAGCGTGGCGACCGCCACCCCAAGATCGGCCGGGGCGTCCTGCTGGGCGCGGGGGCCAAGGTGCTGGGCAACATCACCATCGGCGACTACGCCAAGGTGGCGTCGGGCTCGGTGGTGCTGAAGCCCGTGCCGCCGCACTGCACGGCGGCGGGCGTGCCGGCCAGGCTGGTCAACTGCCCGACCTGCGAGGAGCCGGCCAAGAGCATGGACCACACGCTGGCGGACGCCGTGTACGACTACGTGATCTGAGGTTCCCCCGGCGCGCCGGACCCGTTAGGTTCGCGCCGACCGATTTGCCGCCTCAGGAGCATCCCGCGTGGACGAGAAGACCATCCGCAAGATCGAAGGACATCTGCGCGGGACCTTCGCGAATGCGCGCATCACGCTCGTGCCGCGGCCCAAGCAGAAGGACTCCTGCGAGGTCTATATCGGCGAGGAGTTCGTGGGCGTGGTGTTCGAGGACGAGGACGAGGACGGCTCGTTCATGTTCGAGATGGCGATTCTCGCCGAGGACCTGCCCTGACTAGCGGACTTGAGTGACCCGGAGGCTGCCGGCCGGCAGAGGATCGAGGGGCGGCTGCTCCCCGGGCTCGCCCAGCCATGCGGCCCAGTCCCTGCGCGGCAGGATGGCGACCTGGCGATCATGATACGGCGCCATGTCCGGCCCCGGCGCGCAGGTAAGCAGCGTGAAGCGGTCGTCGCGGACCAGGCCGGCGATCCCCAGCATCCCGCCGTCGGCCGCCTCGAACAGCCACTTGGACTTGGGCGCCTTGGTTCCGGTGAACTCGTAGAATCCGTCGGCCGGCGCGATGCAGCGGCCGGTCGGGAAGTGGCGTCCCTCCGAGCGGACGTTGATCACCGGGCCACGCGGGCCGGGAAAGCCCCAGCGCAGCCGCATCAGCCGGGCGCCGCCGGCATGCGAGACCACAACGGGCGCCGGGTCGGTCGGGCGGATCGAGGCCAGGGGCTCCAGGTTCGGCGCGCCGCCCGCCCAGTCGAACGGCACGTTGAGCCGGCTGAACTCCTCCATCAGCTCGTGCAGCGGGCGCTGGAAGTGGTATTCGTTGCACACTGTAGAAAACCTGCGGCCTAGGCCGCGCCGCGGATGATGCGGCGGGCCTGAAAGGGCGGGATGATGGCGGTGATGTGGGCGGCCCAGCGCAGGCGGGCGTCGTGGCGCATCGGGCCGGCCACGCTCTCCAGGTCGTAGAGCCCCTGGCGCGAGCCCCGCAGCAGGCGTTTGACCAGCACCTCGTCGTCGGCCGTCTCGACCACCACCACATGGCCCAGCATGTCGGGCGTGGGCGGGGTGCGCTGATCCTCGAAATAGATCAGGGCTCCGTCGTCGGCGACGCCGCGCATGGAATGGCCGACGACGCGAAGCGCCACGGCCTGGTCGGTGCCGCCAGGGGGAATGGGGGCGAGCTCGCCGGGGTCCTGGCCGGTGGCGAAGAGCACGCTGCCCTCGGGATTGGCGCCCACCCGGCCGATCACCGGCACGAGGCCGGCTTCGGCGGCCGGGCGCATGGGGCCGGCGGCGTCGTAGAGCCATTCGGGCCTCACGCCGAAGGCCGCCGCGTACTCCTTGGCCCGCCGGTAGGAGAAGGGCGCGTTGCCGTTCTCGTTGGAGGCGTAGGTGTTGCGGTTCCAGGCGAAGGCGTCGGCCGCCGCGGCGGCGGTCTCGAATCCCTTGTCGATGCGGGCCTGGCGCAGCCGTTCGGCGCGTCCGTCCATGGTGGAAAAAATCCTGCGGTATCTCGGCTCTGTAGATAACCTGCATTTTTAATTTGGCCAAGCCGCCGTATGTTTTATACATTTTCGGCATGAGGACATCGCATCACGACCGGCCGGCGCACTCCGGCCAAGCTTACGCCGCGCTCAGGCACGGCGGGGCGTCCCAGGCCCGGGCAAGGGCGGAGCTGGCGCTGAGCGTCGAGCGCGCGGCCGAGCTGGAGGCCCGGTTCCGGGTCCGGCGGCCGGGGGAGGGGCCCGACGCCATGCGGCCGAGGTTCGCCCGCCACGAGGCCCATGTGGCCGCCGTGCTGGCGCGGGGCGGCTATCCGGCCATCTCCCGATGAGCGAGGGGGCGGCGACGCTGGTCGCCCGGGCGCTCGCCCGGCGCGAGCCCGGCGAGCGGGCCGAGTTCCTGCGCGAGCTCCTGGCCCACACGGCGGCGGGGCTGGTGGTCATCGAGGGCGAGCGGGAGGCGGGCGAGGCGGTCTACCGCCTGGCCGACGCGGTGGTGGCGCGCGCGGCGCGCCGCTGATCAGTTCAGGGAGTTCCGCGCATGAAGCGCATCCACGACCCCGCGCGGGCGACGCGCGAGCGGCTGCTCAGGCTGGAGCGGCAGGAGAAGGCCCGGATGGAAGCCCGCGCCGTGATGGACGGGGTGGCCGAGACGGTGGCGCTGGCCAAGGGGCGCGGCGCGGCCTTCGAGGCGCCCCGGGGCCGCAAGGCGCGGGCCCAGCCCTACCGGCGGCTCAGCGGCCTGGAGTGGCTGGAGGCCAAGGGCCGGATCGGCAAGGCGGCGAGGGCGGCCGGCGAGCGGTACGGGGCGATCTATCGCCGGGCCCGGATGGACCCCTCGATCCCCTCCACCCTGGAGCCCAAGGCGCACGGCGCCCTGCCGCCCGGCCAGTCGCTGAAGGCGCTGGCGGCCCACGCCCAGAGCACCGCCCAGGCCGAGGCGGCGCTGGCCGCCTGCCGCCGCCGGCTGATGATGCAGCCCGACCTGATCGCGGCCTGCGACCTCGTCTGCGGGGAGGAGAAGACGCCGCGGGAGGCGGCGGGCGGCGGCGACCGGGAGACGGTGCGGCTGGAGGCGGTGCTGAAGGTGGCCCTGGACCTGCTGGCGGCGGGATGAGGCTTCAGCGGCGGGGACAGTTGTTCGTATTTTGTTCTTGACGTCGCCACGCGTTCGTGAGAGAAAAATGCCAGCGTTGATCACTGCGCCTCGGGGCCGGCTCGGCGCTTGGGGCAGACCCCCTCCACCCGCCTTCGGCCGGTCCCCCTCCCCCGATGGGGGAGGAGAAGGGGGCGTCCTGGGCTCTGGCCCGACCGTAATCGGGCGCTTAGGCGGGCCCGCGTAAGCGCGGCGGCAATGGCGGAGCGGGGCGCGGGCGGGGGCTGACGCCGCACGTCGGGCTGGAGGGGCTGATCGCGCTGCCCCTGCTGGGCGGGATGGCCACCGGCGCGGCCCTGGCGCGGGGCATGATCGCGCAGGCCCGGCGGCGCGAGGCGGCGCTCTCCATCGCCTCGGGCGCGCTGAGCGAGGTCGCAGCCGAACGCTTCGCCGCCTGGAAGCTGACCCCGGCCGAGGCGGACGTGGCCACCTTCGCGCTCAAGGGCTGCGACGTGGCCGAGATCGCGGCCCTGCGCGGCGCGGCTCAGGGCACGGTGCGGGCCCAGTTGGCCCGCGTCTATGAGAAGGCCGGCGTGAGCTCGCAGGCGGGGCTGGCGAGCCTGTTCCTGGAGGACCTGTTCGCGGGGGCGGGGTGAGGGCGGGTGAGGGGGGCGTTGGCTCAGTCCCCTGCGCGCGCGTCAAACATACGGTTGCTGGGCCACCATAGACTGGGGCCGCGTGGCTCAGGTTCACCTTCCAACGGTTGGTGGAGATTGGCGTCTGGCCCACACCTGTTCCAACGTCCCGTTGTCTTCGCTGCGTAGCCGTAGACGACCATGTGATCGGCCAAATCCTCTCCCTCATCGCTCACGAGAGTGGCTCGCACCCTGCCTTGCTGATCCGGCCCTGTGACACTCCGAAGTTCCCAATTGCGCGCCCCTGGCGCTGAGACGGCCGCCTCCAGCGCATGCTTCGAGACGCCTCCAACCGCGGCCTCGGCCCAGCACTTGGCCCAAGGCCCTAACTCTGGAGCATCAATGCCGGCCACGCGCACGAGGCGCCCGTCAAAGATCAGGGTATCGCCATCCAACACCTTGATGTCGTGCTTCGACTTGGGAAACCCCGGAACCACGTCTCTCGGCTCGCACGCGCTCAAGGCGATGCTCGCGAGGATGGCGAGCACGCTCCGCACTTCTCCAGACGTCCTGCCCACGCCGCGTCTCCAACGCCTATCGCTCTTCCCAATGAGATAGAACTCGGCAACCTCCGCAATGGGGCGTAGTCGGACGTTCGTCAGCCTAGCGGGCCATCCTGCAATCCGCTGCGCCGCACAGGTCCCTATTGAGGGCGTCGCAGTCCACCCCCGCCGCCTCCTTCGGCTGGCTGCCGATCCAGAGCCGTGACCAGAAATCGTCCGTCCACGCTACCGGTACGGGAGATCGCATTCCAATCACGTCGCTTTTGACCTGCTCATCCCTGGTGCGGTCACCTGACGAAGCAATTATCACCGCCTTGCTCACCCGCAGGTCCGCCCCTGAGATCAAGACGCAGAGCCCTACTGGTCGCCCCTGGGGGCGAGATGGCTCGCGTGCAAGCGCGGGCACCGCAATGGCTAAGGCGGCGGCGCCGATGGTCAGAAGCCGCCGCAGGCCGCCATTGCTGAACTGATCGATCATGCTCGGAGCTTCGCTTGAGCCTCGTCCGATTTCCACCCATAGCTGACGTTCGGAACGTCCGCTTCCTGGCTGGCGGCGCAAGTGTCGGCTCTGCGGATCCCGATGTCGGCTACCGATCTGAATGGACCCCAGCCGCGCGCCGCCGACGCTCCCGCTAGCCCCGGCGCTTTCGGGCAGGGTGGAAGGCCTGGCCGGAGGCGAGCCGGGCCACCAGTTCGGCGATCTTGGCGGCGCGTTTCTCCGGGCCCTTGGCCTGCTGGACGCGATAGAGCACCGCGTAGCGGTTGGCGGCGTCGAGGCTGTCGAAGAACCGGCGGGCTTCCGGCTGGGCGTCGAGGGCGGCCGCGAGGTCCGGGTCCGGGGTCGCGCGGCCTTGCGGCGCGTAGGCGGCGTCCCAGCGGCCGTCGGCCTTGGCGCGCGTCACCTCGGCCAGGCCCTCGGGCGTCATCCGGCCCTGCGCGATCAGGCGCTCGGCGCGCTCGCGGTTCACCTGGGACCAGGCGCTACGGGCCCGGCGCCGCGTGAACCGGACCTTGTAGTAGTGCGCGTCCACGCGCCCGAGCTGCCCGTCGATCCAGCCATGGGCGAGCGCGC
The DNA here is from genome assembly GCF_046463815.1 of Phenylobacterium sp. GTDB lineage: Bacteria > Pseudomonadota > Alphaproteobacteria > Caulobacterales > Caulobacteraceae > Phenylobacterium. The sequence goes on from NZ_JBKBRO010000005.1 coordinate 163,410, forward strand.
TGTCGATGGCGTCCGACTTGCTCAGCGTGGCCTCGGGCGCGCCAGCCTTGGCGAACTTCAGCCAGGCGCCGGGCGCCGTCTTCGGCTGGTCCGCCAGCCAGGCCTCGAAGGCCTGCGCGTGCGGGAAGGCGAGGAGCGGAAGGTCTTGGGAAGGCACTTGAACTCCAGTCTGCGACCCGAGTGGGGCATAGGTCCATGGCGGGGGAGCGTCAGGCAAGAGGCCGCCGGCGGGGGACGTGGAGCCAGCGGGCGCCAGATCGTTCCGCCGCGCCTGGGGCTCGCCCCCTCCACCAGCCGCTCTCCGCTACGCTTGGCGGGCGTTCGTCGCGCCGATCCGTCCCCCGGAGGGATCGGATACCGGTTGCGTGGCCGCAACCGCTCGCTCCTCACCCCTCTCGCCGCTTCGCGGGGAGGCAAGGGGCCTTGAGCACATTCGGATCGCGGCGGATGAAACCCGGGTCGTCCCCGCCCGGTTTCCGATCCGGGGCTCTTTGCGGGCGGGTGAAAGCGTGGAGGGAATGGCGCCGCCCCGCCCATGAAAGGGACCGACGATGAACAAGGCCATCATCTGCCTGTGGTACGACCACGACGCCGAGGCGGCGGCGAAGTTCTATGCGGCGACCTTCCCGAACACGACGGTGGGCGCCGTCCATCGCGCGCCGAGCGACTATCCGGACGGCAAGGCGGGCGACGTCCTGACCGTGGAGTTCACCGTCATGGGCATCCCCTGCATCGGCCTGAACGGCGGGACCGCGTTCAAGCAGACCGAGGCGTTCTCGTTCCAGGTCGCCACCGAGGACCAGGCCGAGACCGACCGCTACTGGAACGCCATCGTCGGCAACGGCGGGCAGGAGAGCCAGTGCGGCTGGTGCAAGGACCGGTGGGGCGTGAGCTGGCAGATCACGCCGCGCGTGCTGACCGAGGCCATGGCCAAGGGCGGCGAGACGGCGAAGCGCGCCTTCGAGGCCATGATGCCGATGCAGAAGATCGACGTGGCCAAGATCGAGGCGGCGGTGCGCGAGGCGGCGGACGCCTGAGGACGCGCGGGAAAGTCGGTTGGGGTGGTGCGCGAACACAGCTGCCGTAAGCTGCTGATTTCCGCGTAGGGCCAAGGTGATGACATCACGGCAAGAGCCCCGGCCCCACGGCCAAGCGCGCCCGGCATCCAAGGTGCTGGGCGGCGCGATCGTCGTCCTGCTGCTGCTGCTGAGCTTCGTGGTCGACGTCATTATGGGGCTCGCGGCCATGGGCACGGCCCGTGTGCCGCTCCTATGGCTGTTCCAGTGGCACCCGGTCTTGATCCTGGTCGCCCTGGTCTCCTTGGCATGGCAGTGGCGCGACCGGTCCGTCTGGCTGTTTGCTCTGGGGATAGCTGGCCTTCCCTTCGCCGCCCTCGCCCTGACGTCGTGGCTCTGAAGTCAGGGTCGCCCCCGAACGCGCCTTCGGCTGGAAGGCCGACCCCGACTCGGGGACGCTTAGGCCATGTCGGAGCGACCGTTGGACGGGCCGAGAGTGGGGTGCGGCGTCGCCGTCCTGCGGGACGGGGAGCTGCTGCTGATCCGCCGCGCCCGCGCGCCGGAGGCCGGTTGCTGGAGCCTGCCCGGCGGCAAGGTCGAACTTTGGGAAGGGACCGAAGGGGCCGCGCGCCGGGAGATCGCCGAAGAACTCGGGATCAAGCTTGGGGCGCTCGAACTTCTCTGCGTCGTGGACCTTTTCGTGCGCGAGGAGCGCGCGCATTGGGTGTCGCCAGCGTTCCTGGCGACGGCGTTCGAGGGCGAGCCGGCCTTGCTCGAACCCGAGAAGCACTCGGACCTGGGCTGGTTTCCGCTGGACGCCTTGCCCGGCCCGCTCGCACGGTCGGCCATGGAGGCGGCCGAAGCCCTCCGCAGACGCGAGGTCGCGACATGACCCGGAAGCTCACCGACAAGCCGATATCCATCGCGAGCGACCATCGCGGGGTGGCGCTGAAGGCGCGGCTAGCCGGGTGGCTGGCCGCCCACGGCTACGGCGTGAACGACTGCGGGACCGGCAGCGCCGCCGAGCGGGTGGATGCGCTGGACTACGCGCTCAGGCTGGTCGGCGAGATCAAGGCCGGCCGGTCGGACTTCGCTGTCGGCGTCTGCGGCAGCGGCCAGATGATGGCGATGACGGCCAACCGCTTCCGGTTCGTGCGGGCGGCGCTGCTGCACACGCCGGCCGAGAGCATCCCGGCCCGCGAACACGGCGACGCCAACATGCTGGTTCTGGGTGCGGACGTGACGGATGCGGCCGCGGCCGAGCAGATCCTGGAGGCCTTCCTGAGCACCGCCGCCCTGGGCGACCGCTACGCCCAGCGCCGGGAGCGGCTGGCGAAGCTGGAGACTTCTAAGCTGTAGAGGTGGGGGTGGCGCCAGCGCCTGAGGCCCGGCCCCCTCCACCCCCCGCTCTCCCGGCGGCCGGCGCCGGCCTCGGCCTGCGTTCGTCGCGCCGATCCGTCCCCCGGACGGATCGGATACCGGTTGCGTGGCCGCAACCGCTCGCTCCTCACCCCTCCCGCCGCTGCGCGGGGAGGCAGGGCCGAAACATCCATCATCGAGAAGGAAGCAAGCCATGGCGAGGACGCCAGGGCGCAAGCAGGCTGCGCCGCGAAAGAAGACGCCTGACGAGAACGGGATGGTGACGCACGTCCGCTATTCGAAGGCGGTGTGCGAGAAGATCTGCACGCGCATCGCCGGGGGCGAGGCGTGGTCGAAGATCGCCAACACGGGGGACCTGCCCTCGTACGCCACGATCTACGACTGGATGAAGCGGTACCCGGACTTCAAGGAGGCCTATGAGGAGGCCCGCGAGATGGCCGCCGACCGCAAGGCGGACAAGGCGCTGGAGGTGGCGGAGGCCACCACGCCGTCCACCGTCTCGGCCGACCGGCTGAAGGTCGCCACGCTCCACTGGCAGGCGGCCCGGGACAACCCGCGCCGCTACGGCCGCAAGGCCGAGGACCGGGTGAAGGAGGAGCCGACGGTGACCTTCTACATCCGCCATTTCGAGAAGGTCGTGGACGAGGACGGCCGGACCTATGTGCGGGAGATTCCGCGCGCGCCGAAGCGCCGCCGGAGGGCTGGCCCATGAGCCGGGCGCGAAAGGTGGAGAAGGGCCTGCCGCTGAAGTGGATGCCCAGGCCCCATCAGGTGGAGCTGTGGGAGGCCCTGCTGGGCGGCGCGCGCCGCGTGGACGTGGCCGCGCACCGGCGCTGGGGCAAGGACGAGGTGGCGCTGCAATGGGCGGCGGCCGAGGCCATGGAGCACCCGGGCACCTACTGGCACCTGCTGCCGGAGGCCAGCCAGGGCCGCAAGGCGATCTGGGACGCGGTGAACCCGCACACCGGAAAGCGCCGGCTGGACGAGGCGTTCGACCCCAGGTTCCGCAGGCGGACCCTGGACGACGAGATGAAGATCGAGCTGACCAACGGCTCGGTCTGGCAGGTGGCCGGCTCGGACAACCACGACAGCCTGGTGGGCGCCTCGCCGCGCGGGGTGGTGTTCTCGGAGTGGGCGCTGGCCCGGCCCGAGGCCTGGGTCTTCATCCGGCCCATCCTGGCGGAGAACGGCGGCTGGGCGCTGTTCCTGTGGACCCCGCGCGGACGCAACCACGCGACGCGGGCCTTCGAGCATCGCGAGCGCGAACCCGGCTGGCTGTGCATCCGGGCCTCCGCGGACAAGACCGAGGTGTTCACGCCCGAGCAACTGGAGCAGGAGCGGGTCGAACTGATCGCCGAGCTGGGCTCGAAGGAGGAGGGGGAGGCCAGGTTCGCCAGCGAATACCTGGTGGACTTCGACGCCGCGGCGCCCGGCGCCTACTACGCGAGCCTGCTGGGCGAGGCGGAGAAGGCGGGGCGGATCGGCCGCGTCCCCCACGACCCGTCGCTGCGCGTGGACACCGCCTGGGACCTGGGCGTGGACGACTACACGGCCATCTGGTTCTTCCAGCAGGTCGGGCGCGAGGTGCGGGCCATCGACTATTTCGAGACCAGCGGCGAGGGCCTGGCCGAGATCGTGCGCCAGGCGATCGCATCGAAGCCCTACGCCTGGGGGACCCACCACCTGCCGCACGACGTGATGGTGCGCGAGCTGGGGACGGGGCGGTCGCGGTACGACACCCTGCAGTCGCTGGGGTGTTCGGCGTCTCGGCGGGGAAGGCCACCGACCCGGAGGAGCGGGTCAACGCCGCGCGCCTGATGATCCCCGTGACCTGGTTCGACGCCGAGCGGTGCGGCCTGGGGCTGGAGCGGCTGCGGGCCTACCGCAAGCGCTGGAACCGGGCGACGCACAGCTACGCCGGGCCGGTGCACGACCGGGCGAGCCACGGCGCCGACGCCTTCGGGGAGTTCGCGCTGAACCGGCGGGGGGCGGCGCCGGCGGCGGAGCGGCGCACGGTGCGTCCGGCGGGCGGGGCGCTGAGCTGGATGGGGTGAGGGGTCAGCCCGCCTTCGCCGGCGGGTCGCGGCGCTCGAAGGGCAGGGTGTCGGCGCCGGCGGCGGGACGCGAGAAGGTCTGGCTCCACGCATCGAAGTTGTCGGCGGCGGGCTCGGCCTCGGCCGTCTCGGGCGGCGCGGCGGCGGCCGCAGCGGCGGCCTCGGCTTCGCGCCGACGCGCCTCGAGGCGCTCCTGCCGCCGCGGATCCGTGGCGCGCGCATAGGCCGCCACGGCCACCAGGGGGGCCGTCAGGCCGATCAGACCAACGAAGTATCCCATGCGCGCTCCCCTAGCAGAGGTCGGGCGGCGGGGGAATGCGGCGCGGCGGCTCGCCAGCCGGGGCCCGAGGAGATAGGGTGGCCGTCAAGGACCCATGAGCGACAAGATCCGCCAGTACCTGCGCCAGGCCGAGGAGGCCGAACGGATGGCCCAGGGCGCCGCCGACGAGGAGGAGCGCGCCGCCTTCGAGCGCATCGCCGCCCTCTGGCGCGACATGGCCGAGACCCGCCGGCACCTGAAGACCCAGGAAGGGTGACGCCCGGCGCAACCCCGCCGCTTGTCGCGGCAACCGCCGGTTCGTGTTGGACGGCCGCGCCGCGCGGTACGGGCGCTGGAACTCCAGCGTCCGGACGGCATGGATCTCTCGAAGGTTCACTTCCTGGTCATCGACGACAGCCACGAGACCGTGCTGCTGGTGCGATCCGTGCTGTCGAGCTGGGGCGCGCACGGGGTCCATGAGGCGGCGAGCGCCGAACGGGCGATCGAGGCCCTGACCACCACCAATCCGGACATCGCCATCCTGGACCAGCGCCTGGGCGGGGACGACGGCCTGTCGCTGCTGCGCTTCATCCGCAACGAGAGCGCCAATCCCTACCTGCCGGTGATCGTGCTGTCGGCCGACGGGCGCAAGGCGCGCGTGGCCGAGGCCCGCGACGCCGGGGCCAACGAGTTCCTGGTGAAGCCGTTCACCGCGCGGGGGCTCTACATCAAGCTGCAGTCGGTGATCCTGCAGCCCCGGCCGTTCGTGCGCTCGAAGGACTACTTCGGCCCGGACCGGCGGCGGAAGCCGGACCCCGAATACAAGGGACCCGAGCGGCGCGGCGGCTAACCCAGGCTGGCCGCCAGGATGGCGCCCGCCGACAGCAGGGCGCCCAGCGCCAGGCCGCCCAGGACGCTGGCCAGGTAGTCACGCACGCTGAGGGGGCTCCACGGCATCGGCGGGGAAACTCCCCGGGCGGGCGATTCCGCGCCACGACGCGGGGGTTGCAGGCGAGGCCTACCGAGACGGGCGCCGCGTGTCGCTCTTCCGCCGCGCCGTCACGCATCGCTGATGGAACCTCGGCGGCGGCTCCGCATTCGCTCCGCCCGGAAGAGAGAGGAGACTTGTCCCATGGATGGCGTAGGGATCATCGGCGCGATCATCATCGGCATCCTGGCCGGCTGGATCGCCGAGAAGGTGATGCGGCGGAACCACGGCCTGATCACCAACCTGATCGTGGGCGTCGTCGGCGCCTTCCTCGGCGGCTTCGTGGCCACCGCCCTGGGCTTCGATCCGGGCGAGGGGGCGATCCCCAGCCTGCTGATCGCGACGCTGGGGGCGATCCTGCTGCTGTTCCTGCTGGGCCTGTTCCAGCGCCGGCGCGTCTAGGCGTCGGTCAGGAGTAGTTGCAGGTGGTGTCGATCCACAGGGTCATGGACCCGAGCTGACCCGAGGCGCCCCTGGACGCCAGGCAGGTGTCCAGGGCCGACTTGAAGGCGCCCCAGGGCTCGGCGCCGCCTGACAGCAGGGCGGGCGCTGCGTCCACCGCGCGCGCGGCGCAGGTCCGGGCGGTGTCGAGCATGACCACGGCGATCGGGGCCGCGCTGCGCAGTTCGGCCACCAGTTCGCCCCGGCGCTCGAAGACGGCCCGGCGCAGCGGCGTGGCGAGCGTCAAGGCGCCGCCGGCCTCGATCTCGCGCGGCCCGCAGCGCTGGGCGGCCAGAGCGCCGGACCAGATCCGGTCGGCGCCGAACCACATGACGTGAAGGCGCGTATCCGGCGCCGCCATCGACGCGCCCCCGCCCGTGGCCTGCCCCCGAGGGGTGATCCGGGTTCAATGTTAGTGGATGGCGTTTACTGACGCCACGGTTGGGGTGGGCGAGCGCGCGCCCTCCACAGCTGGCGCGCTCGCCCATGGCACGACGG
>NZ_JBKBRO010000006.1:0-165747 GCF_046463815.1 Phenylobacterium sp.
CTTCAGCCGCGAGAACTGCTCGTCGCTCAGCCAGAATTCCGTCATTCCCGCTCTCCTCTGAGAGCTTGAAGCACTGTTCGGCCAAGTCCGGAATCCCGCTTATGGGTCCAGACCCTAGGCCCCGATCCGCTCTAGAGAGGCGCTCATGCACGGCATCCTCTGCGCGACCCCTGAGGAGCTCGCGGCGCTCCGCGACGTCCTCCACCTCGATCCCGAGCCCGAGGTCCATGGGCGGACCGAGGTGTGGACCGGCCACGGGCTGGCGCTGGCCCGCAGCGGCCTGGGCAAGGTCAACGCCGCGGCCGCCGCCGCCCTGCTGCTCACGCGCTACGAGGCCCGGGCGCTGATCTTCTCAGGCGTGGCGGGCGGGCTGCACCCGGAGCTGCCGGTGGGCTCGGTGCTGCTGGCCGACCGGCTGGCGATCCACGACTACGGCATCGTCACGGCGGGACGGTTCACGTCCACGCGGTCGGGGGTGATTCCCTTCGGCGCCCCGCCGGCCGAACTGGAGCCCGTCGCGCCGCACGTGCGCGACACCCTCGCCCGCCTGCTGGCCGAGGTGGCGCCCCGGCTGGAGCATCCCGTGCGGCTGGGCGGGATCACCACCGCCGACTACTTCCTGAACTGCGGCGAGACCCGCGACGCGCTGCGGGCGACACTGGGCGCCGACGCCATCGACATGGAGAGCGGCGCGGTGGCCCAGGTCGCCGAGGCCTGGGGCGCGCCGCTCTACGTGATCCGCACGCTCTCGGACCTGGCGGGCGAGGAGAGCCACGTGACCTTCACCGAGATGGAGGCCATGGCGGCCAGGAACTCCGCCGCCTGCGTGAAGGCGCTGCTGGAGATGCTGGGGTAGCGCCAGCGCCGCTTAAGAGAACCACGGATTTCACCGATTTTCACGGATGGGCGCCAGAGCGCCGGTGATCCGTGCAATCCGTGAAATCCGTGGTTCGAAAGAAGGGCTACGCCCCCTTCGCGCTCGCGATGTAGCGGTCGATCACCGTTTCGAGGACGGCGAGCGGGGCGCCGCCCGTGGTGACCACGGCGTCGTTGTAGTCGCGCAGGTCGAACTTCGGCCCCAGCGCCGCCTTGGCCTTCTCGCGCAGGCGGACGATCTCGTTGTGGCCCATCTTGTAGGCGCACGCCTGGCCGGGGCTGGCGCAGTAGCGGTCCACCTCGCTGGTGATGGCGCCCTTGGAGCGGCCGGTGGCGGCGACCATCCACTCGATGGCCTGCTCGCGGGTCCAGCGCTTGTCGTGCAGGCCGGTGTCGACCACCAGGCGCGCGCAGCGGAAGCGGATGGCCTGGAGGTAGCCCAGGCGGCCGAAGGGGTCGTCGGCGTACATGCCCACCTCGTCGGCGAGCTGTTCGGCGTAGAGCGCCCAGCCCTCGGTGAAGGCCCCGAAGCCCATCAGCGAGCTGATCGTGTGGATGCGGTCGTGCTTCTCGGCGAGGTAGGCGCCCTGCCAGGCATGGCCCGGCAGCGCCTCGTGCATGGTCAGGCTGGCCAGGGTGTAGGTGGGCCAGTTCCCCGTATCCATCAGGTTCACGTAGTAGATCGCCGGGCGCGAGCCATCGAGGGACGCGAAGTTCATGTAGCCGAGCGCCGCGCCGGCCTCGATCTCCCTGGGCACCGCGCGCACCTCGACGGGGGCCTTGAGGTCCAGCTTCGAGAACTTCGGGATGAACGGCCGGATGGCGGCGAGCTTGCCCTGGATGTAGGCCAGGACCTTGGCCTTGCCCTCGTCGGTGTTGGGATAGAGGAAGCGCGGGTCCTTGGTGAGCGCGCCCATCCGCTCGCCCACCGTGCCCTCGGTCATGCCCTGGGACTTCAGGATGCCGTCCATGACGGCGTCGATCTCGCGGCCCTGGCGCAGGCCGATCTCATGGACCTCGGCCGGCGTGGCGTCGGTGGTCGTGTGGTACTTGAGCGCCCAGCGGTAGTAGTCGGCGCCGTCCCTGAACTTCCAGACGCCGGCGTCGTGGGTGGCCCGGGGCTGGAGCCCCTTCACCGCGGCGATCTGGCGGTCGATGGCCGGATAGACCTTCTGGGCGACGATGGCGCTGGCCCGGGCCTCCCAGTCGCCGGCGATCCCCTTGGCCTTGGTCCGCTCCACCAGCGAGGTCACCAGGCGCGCCGCGCCCGGCTGGGGCGCACGGGCGTCGGAGAGCTGGGTGAGCGCGGTGGCCAGGATGAAGTCCGGCGGAATGACGCCGGCCGCCGCCGCGTCGGCCATGCGGGCGTTCTCGGCGTCGATGGCGCCGGCGATCTGGTCGAGGCGGGCGACATAGGCCTCGGCGTCCTCGCGGGTCTCGATCGGGTGCTGGGAGTTCAGGAACTCCGGGACGAGCGCGACGACACCGTCCTGCTGGCTGACGACGTAGGGGTTGGCGTAGTCCTGGCCATAGGCGAACCGGCCGCCCTGGGCGCCCACGTCCTGGGCGTAGAGCACGGTGTCGTAGAGGGTCAGGTCCGAGCCCGACAGGCTGGCCCGCGGAATGGCCCGCAGGCGGCGCGCGCGGTCGGCGTAGGCTTCGACCTCCTTGCGGCGGCCCTCGGCCGAGCGGTCGCCCAGGCGGCGCCTGAGGCCGGCGCGCGGGCCCTTGTCGAGGCCGAGCGAGGTGGCGAACTCGGGCGCGTCATCGAGGATTTCGTCAACGAAGGCGTCGAGCAGGGCGGCGAGCCGCGGATCGGCGACCGGCCCCGAGGCGGCGAGCGCGCGCAGCGGCAGGGCGGTGGAGACGCCGGCGGCGAGCGCCGACAGCAGCAGTTGGCGACGGGAAGCGAGCATTGGGGGTCCCCCGGGAACTTAGGATTGCGGGGACCCTAGCCGCCGCCGTGGCCCGCGCAATCGCCGGGGCCGATCATTGCCGGATTTTCATGTTCGGGGAGGACGAGACGGGCCTTCTTCCCCTCGAACGGAGACGAGGCGACCTCCGAATTGGAGAACCACGGAATACACAGAAGGCGCGCCGAGCGCGCCTGCGCGGAAGGGCGCGGTTGTGGGCCCCGGTTCGCCCTTCTCCCCTTGCGGGAGAAGTGTCAGCCGCAGGCTGACGGATGAGGGGTCGAAGAACGCCTCCACCTGAGCCATGCTGCGCACATGGATGGCAAAGCGACGACCCGGCGGGCCCGGAGCCTGCGCCGCAACGCCTCCTCCACGGAGCGCTTCCTGTGGAAGCTGCTACGCGACCGCCGCCTCGAAGGGCTGAAGTCCAGGCGGCGGGTTCCGATCGGCCCCTATGTCGTGGACTTCCTGTGTCGCAGGCATCGGCTGGTGGTGGAGGCTGACGGTCCCTTCCACAACCCCGAGCATGATGCGGCGCGGGACGCCTGGCTGGCGGCGCAGGGGTTCAGGGTGCTGCGCTTTACCAACAACGAGATCGGGGCGGCCGACCACCGCGTGATGAACCGTATCCTGACGGCGGTCGGGCGGCCTTCGGCGAGGTCTGAACAACCCCTCATCCGACCCGCTGCGCGGGCCACCTTCTCCCGCAAGGGGATAAGGGCGAGGTTTCCCGCGACGGCAGGCCGCGCTTGCCCGACTCCGCGCGGCGACCCACCTTAGGGCCATGAGCGACCGTCCCTCGGGCGCTGCGCCGCCCCGGCTCGTGGCGGTGCTGGGTCCCACCAACACGGGCAAGACCCACCTGGCGGTCGAGCGGATGCTGGGCCACCAGTCGGGCATGATCGGCCTGCCGCTGCGGCTGCTGGCGCGGGAGATCTACGACCGGATCGTGGGGCTGCGCGGGGCGCGCGCGGTCGCGCTCATCACCGGCGAGGAGAAGATCGTCCCGCCGCGGCCGGCCTATTTCGTCTGCACCGTCGAGGCCATGCCCCTGTCGCGGGAGGTCGAGTTCCTGGCGGTCGACGAGATCCAGCTCTGCGCCGACCCCGAGCGCGGCCACGTCTTCACCCACCGCCTGCTGCACGCACGCGGCACGCGCGAGACCATGCTGATGGGGGCCGGGACCATGGCCCCCCTGGTGCGCCGCCTGCTGCCCCACGCCGAGATCGTGACCCGGGACCGGTTCTCGGCGCTCACCTACTCCGGCCCCAAGAAGCTGACCCGCCTGCCCCGGCGCAGCGCCGTCGTGGCCTTCAGCGCCGACCAAGTCTACGCCATCGCCGAACTGATCCGCCGCCAGCGGGGCGGCGCGGCGGTGGTGATGGGCTCGCTCTCGCCGCGCACCCGCAATGCCCAGGTGGCGCTCTACCAGTCCGGCGAGGTGGACTTCCTGGTCGCCACCGACGCCATCGGCATGGGCCTCAACATGGACGTCGACCACGTGGCCTTCGCGGGGCTTCGCAAGTTCGACGGCCAGCGGACGCGGTTCCTCCATCCCCAGGAGGTGGGCCAGATCGCCGGCCGCGCCGGGCGCTACCAGACGAGCGGGACCTTCGGCGTCACGGGCGACTGCGAGGACATGGACGCCGACCTGGTGGAGGCCGTCGAGCACCACCATTTCGAGCCGGTGGCCGGGGCGGAGTGGCGCAACTCCAGGCTCGACTTCGGCTCCCTGCCCGCCCTGATGCGGTCGCTGGCCCAGCCGCCCGACCGCGAGGGCCTGAAGCTCGCCAAGGAGGCCCTGGACGAGACCACCCTGCGCCAGCTCGCGGGGGACGAGGACGTGGCGCGCCGGGCGCGGGACAAGGCCAACCTGACGCGCCTGTGGGACGTCTGCCAGACGCCGGACTTCCGCAAGACCGCCACCGACGAGCACGTGCGGCTGGTGCGCGACTTCTTCCTGCAGCTCACCGCCGGGCGGCGGCGGCTCTCCGAGGACTGGATCGCCCGGCAGTACGCCCACCTCGACCGCACGGACGGCGAGATCGACATGCTGTCGTCCCGGCTCGCGAGCGTGCGGACGCTGGCCTACGTCGCCAACCGGCCCGACTGGCTGGCCGACGCCGGCGCCTGGCAGGCGAAGACGCGCGCGCTGGAAGACCGGCTCTCGGACACCCTGCACGAGAAGCTGATGGCCCGGTTCGTGGACCGGCGGACCAGCGCGCTGATGCGGGCGCTGAACGTGCGCGAGGAGATGCTGGCGGGCGTGACCTCGGACGGGACGGTCACGGTCGAGGGCCATTACGTCGGGCGGCTCAGCGGCGTGCGGTTCGAGGCGGCCGAAGGAGCGACGGTGCTCGAGACCAAGGCCCTGCGCGCGGCGGCCAACCACGCGGTGGCGCCCGAGATCGCCAAGCGGCTGGGCCGGCTGGCGTCCGAGCCGGACGCGGCCTTCCAGCTTTCGCCGGACGGGACGGTGCTTTGGCGCGGCGAGGCGGCGGGCGCGGTGAGCGGCGGGGCGCCCTTCAGCCCCCGCGTGCGGCTGTTCGGCGAGCTGGGGCCTGAGGCGGCGCGCGAGCGGGCCCAGCGGCGGCTGGAGGCCTTCGTGGCCGCCGAGGCGGCGCGCAGGCTCGCGCCCCTGCGCCGGCTGGAGACCGCGGTGGCCGAGGGCAGGATCAAGGGCCTGGCGCGCGGCCTGGCCTACCGGCTGATCGAGGCCGGCGGGGTGCTGGACCGGGGCGAGGTCCGCCAGGAGACCCGGGCGCTGTCCCAGGTGGAGCGGCGCACGCTGCGGGGCCTGGGCGTGAAGATCGGGGCGTTCTCGCTCTACATGCCGGGGCTGCTGAAGCCCGAGGCCAGGGCGCTGGCCCAGGCGGTGCTGGGGCGCGAGGCCGGGGAATGGCGCCCGGCGGCGGGCGAGGTCGTGCGCCTGCCCGAGCCCGCGCCCTCCCCGCGCCTGCTGGCGGCGTATGGCCTGCGGGCGGTCCGCGGGCTGGCGGTCCCCGTCGAGCGGCTGGAGCGGCTGAACGAGCTGATGCGCGGCGCCGTGAAACAGGGCGCTGGCGTGGTGCTGTCGGACCAGGCGCGCGAGGAACTGGGTTGGACCAAGCACGAGACCGAGACCCTCCTGCGCGGCCTGGGCTTTGCGCCGGCCAACCGGCCGAAGGACGGGGAGCCGGTCGCCTGGCGCCGGCGCGGCGAGCGCAGGGCCAAGGCGGAACCCAAGCCCGTGGCCCACTCCCCCTTCGCGGCGCTCGCGGCACTGAAGGACCAGCCGCCGCCCGCGCGCCGCAAGCGCCGGCCCAGGCGCCGGAAGGCGGCGGGCGCATGAGCGAGGAGTCCTGCCGCGTCGACGTCTGGCTCTGGCGCGCCCGCTTCTTCAAGACCCGCTCGCTGGCGGCGAAGTTCGTGGACGAGGGCCGCGTGCGCCTGACCCGCTCTGGCCAGGAGAGCCGCCTCGACAAGCCCGCCCGGCCGGTGAAGGCGGGCGACCGGCTGGTGTTCGCCGTGGGCGGGCGGCTGATCGACGTGACGGTCGAGGCGCTGGGCGAACGGCGCGGCCCCCCGGCCGAGGCGCGCACGCTCTACTCGACGTTGTCCGAAAACCCGGGCACCCTCGCGCCTTAAGGTTCGAGGAGAGCGAGCGTGGACGATCCGGTGCGCGACGTGGCGAGCGACCGCCAGGGCAAGCGGGCCAACTGGCTGGCCGGCCGCGCCGACCGCAAGGAATACTGGGCCTATGTGCTGATCGTGATGGCGACCTTTTCGGTCCTGAGCTAGGCGGGCTTCGCCCCGGGATCGGGGGCCGGTCTCGCGACGATGATGCTTATCCAGATCCGCCGCTTCCACGACCTGGGCCGCACCGGCTGGTGGGCTGTGGCGCTGATGGCGGCGCAGATGGCCGCGGCCTTTGCCCTCGTGAGCTTGGGCGACGTGGGCGTGGGGATCACCGCGCTGATAGGGCTGACCGCGATCGCCGTCGTGGGCGCAATCCCCGGCCAGCCGGTGGAGAACCGCTTCGGCCCGCCCCGCCGCCAGCGCCCGCTGACCGAGATATTCCGGTAGACGCCTGATCCGGCTTCCAGAAATCCTGGCGCCACGCCGCATTGACATCGTGCTGCGGCGCCGCGAAAACCCGCGCGCCCGAGAGCCGGAGTAGCTGCGCGCCATGACCTACATCGTGATGGATCCCTGCATCAAATGTAAGTTCATGGACTGCGTCGAGGTGTGCCCCGTCGACTGCTTCTACGAGGGCGAGAACTTCCTGGTCATCAATCCGGACGAATGCATCGACTGCGGCGTGTGCGAGCCGGAGTGCCCTGTGGACGCCATCAAGCCCGACACCGAGGACGATCCGGACGGCAAGTGGCTGAAGGTGAACTCCGAATACTCGCGCGTGTGGCCGAACATCACGGTCAAGGGCACCCCGCCCGCAGACGCCGAGCAGTTCGAGCGCGAAACCGGCAAGTTCGAGAAGTACTTCTCCGAGAAGCCGGGCCGCGGCTCCTGAAGCCTCTACCGTCGGCGTCCTGACCCCCGCCGGCGCAAGCCTTTCATTCCGCTGAATTTTGTGTTATCGTCATGAACGACGTGGCGGTGCGGCCTGCCCCCTGCCTGTCTCAACACAGAACAGTCCTCCGGCGATTCCGACCGGGCGGACGAAGGGTGTCTTAAGAGGTCTACTTCCGCTCAGAGTGATGACGCCGCCGCGGTTTCCTTCGCGGAGAGGGTGGCATTGTCGCTCGGCGGTCGCTCGCGTCGGCGGAGTCCGGGCCTGCCCCGGACAGCAGTTATTGAGAGGGTTTCTCGATGAGCAAGAACGGTCACGATTTCTCGGTTGGCGATCACGTCGTCTACCCCGCCCACGGCGTGGGTCAGGTGCAGGGGATCGAAACCCAGGAAGTCGCCGGTCTGAAGCTTGAGGTCTACGTCATCACCTTCGACCACGAGAAGATGACCCTCCGCGTCCCCACGGCCAAGGCGAAGACCGCCGGCCTGCGTCCGCTGGCCGACACCGGCCTGGTGACCAAGGCGCTGACCACGCTGAAGGGCCGCGCCCGGGTGAAGCGCACCATGTGGTCGCGCCGCGCCCAGGAGTACGAGGCCAAGATCAACTCGGGCGACTTGATCTCGATCGCCGAGGTGGTGCGCGACCTGCACCGCGCCGAGAACCAGCCCGAGCAGTCCTACTCCGAGCGCCAGCTCTATGAGAGCGCCCTGGACCGCATGGCCCGCGAGGTCGCCGCCATCGAGCGCATCGACCGCGATGCGGCCATCGCCATGCTGAACAAGTCGCTGGTCAAGGCCACGGCCGCGGCGGCCTGAGCCAGCTCAAGACCGACTGAACCCCAGACGCCCGGCCTCACCGCCGGGCGTTTTCGTTTGAGCCCCCGGCCCGTTCCCAAACCGCTGCGCATGGCTTAAGACCCGGCGGCGCGCGTGGCCCGGTAGCTCAGCCGGATAGAGCAGGGCTTTCCTAAAGCCAAGGTCGGGGGTTCGAGTCCCTCCCGGGCCGCCACGCCGCCGGCCGCCCGTTGGCGAGGCGGCTGGACCGGCGCCGCCGCCAATGGCAAGACCGCCACTCGGACGCAGCAGGCTTGGACTCAGCGCGCATGACGGACTTGCCGGAGACCTCGAAGCCGGGCGGCCGGTCTCGGCCCGCGGCGCACGCGCCGGTGGACAACGCGCTCGCCCGGATCCGCGCGATGCAGGGCTCGCTGGCGCCCGGCGCCCGGCGGATCGCCGACTACGTGCTGCAGCGTCCGGACGAGGTGCTGCAGATGTCCGTCACCGAGCTTTCCGAGGCCACCCAGGCCAGCGAGGGCAGCGTCATCAACTTCTGCCAGCGCCTGGGGCTTTCGGGCTTCCAGCAGCTCAAGTTGAGCCTCGCACAGGAGATCGTCCGGCCGGTCCAGTTCATCCACGAGGACCTGGAGCCCGGCGACGACGCCGACATCGTCTGCCGCAAGATCTTCCATTCGGGCATTCAGGCGCTTCGGGACACCCTGTCGGTGCTCGATCCCCGCGCGCTGGCCCGGGCCGTCGAGGTGCTGCGCGGCGCGCGGCGGATAGAGATCTACGGCATTGGCTCGTCGGCCCCGATCGCCGAGGACGCCCACTATCGGATGCTGCGCATCGGGCTCGACGCCAAGGCGGTGACGGACAGCCACATCCAGGCGATCAGCGCCTCCCAGACCGATCCGGGCGTGGCGGTGCTGACCATCTCCCACTCGGGCGCGACCCACGAGACGGTCATGTCCACGAAGCTCGCCAAGGCGGCCGGCGCCCAGACGGTGGTGATCACCAACTACGCCCGATCCCCGATCCAGGCCCACGCCGACGTGGTCCTCTTCACCATGGCCCGCGAAACCCGCTTCCGGACCGAGGCGATGACCAGCCGCATCGCCCAGCTCTGCGTTCTGGACGCCGTGATCGCGGCTCTCGCGCTCGCCGACTACGACCGGGCGACCGAGAGCTTGCGCAGCACCTTCGACGTGCTTTCGAGCAAGCGCTTCTGATCTCAGGGAAGGAGGTCGGCCAGGGCGAGGCCCGAATGCGGCCCGACCAGCACCCCCGCCATGCCCAGGGCCAGCGCCCCCGCCATGTCGGTCGCGGGATTGTCCCCGATCATCACGGCCTCGCCCGGTGCGACGCCGAGAACCCGGCAGCCCGTCTCGAACAGGGCGCGCTCGGGCTTGCCCACCACCTCGGCGGCGATGTCACGGGACGACAGGCACGCCTCCACCGCCGCCAGCAAGGCGCCGGTCTCTGGCACGATCCGCCCCTGCGGGCCGGGGTGCGTCAGGTCGGGATTGCCGACGATGAGGGCCGCGCCGCGCCGGATGGCGTTCACCGCCCGCTCCAGCTTGCCGTAGCTGAAGCGGTTGTCGCGCAGCAGGACCACAAGGTCCGCCTCGTCGCGGGCCAGGTTCACCCCCAGCCGCCGGGCCTCGGCCTTCATGCGGGGCGAGCCGATCAGCATCGTTCGGGCCGCGCCGCGCCGCTGAGCGCGCGCCAGGGCCTCGGCGCCCGCCAGCACGACCCGCTCCGGCGGAAAGCGGATACCCTGACTGGCCAGGCATTCTGAGAAATACTCAGGCAGATGCGTGGTGTTGTTCGAGACGATGGCGACGCGGTCGCGATGGGTCTCGATCAGTTCCAGCGCGGCCGACTCGAGCCGGTCCCCGAACGCCACGCAGCCGTCCCAGTCGAGCAGGAGTCCTTCCGCTGTCCGCAGGGCCTCACGCGCTTCAGCAGCAGACTGGAGGGCCACGCGAGGCGTTCCGCGGGGCTCGAGGACACGGTTCAAGTTCAAGACTCAAGACTCCGGACGCGATCACCCCGGAACCATCCTCGATCCGGCGTCGCACAAATAATGAATGATTCTCAATGCACGGTGCAGACGAGGCCGTCGGCGTTTCCGCGGAACGGCCTCGCCGGTCACATATCTCGGGTGCGGAATTCGGCGTCGGTCACCACGGCCGAGGCGCGGTCGCGCGGATCGGCCACGCCCCGGTACTCGGCGGTCCAGGTGCGGGCGTCGGCCGTGCAGCGGACATAGCCCCGGCGTTCGCCATTCACGTAGGCCGCGTGCGGATTGGCGTCCTTCGCGTCGTGCACGCTGTCGGCCCAGGGACAGTCCGACGAGATCGACGTGCCGGCGAACTCGTGGCCGACCCGCGGCGACCTGGCGTCGGCGGGATCGCGGTGGATGCGCATGGCCGCCGCGCAGTGCCAGTCGCCGCTCAGCACGATCGGGTTCGACGTCTGGGCCATGGCGTCGATCAGCCTCTGGCGCTGGACGGGGTAGCCGTCCCACTGGTCGGTGTTGATGTCGGGCGCGGCCGGCGGGGCGTTGTAGCGATAGGGCGCGAACCAGGTCTGCTGGGCCAGCACGTTGTACGTGGCGTCCGAGCGCGCCAGTTCGCCCAGCAGCCAGGCCTCCTGGGCGAGCCCCGTCATGCTGCGGGCCGGGTCCTGAAGCGCCTCGCAGGACGGGCCGCGCGGGAAGGCGTCGCTGCACACCTGGTCGGCGCGATACTGTCGGGTGTCGAGCAGGCAGACCTGGGCCGGGCCGAACCGGTAGGCGCCGTAGAGCTGCAGGTGGGCGTCCACGCCGGCGATGGCCGGCGGCCGTTCCAGAGGCATGTGCTCCCAGTAGGCCTTGAAGGCGGCCGCCTTGCGGACCTGGAACTCGAGCGGGGTCTGGGCCCAGGGGTCCTGCGGCGTGTCGCCGGCCCAGTTGTTGTCGACCTCGTGGTCGTCCAGGGCGACGATCCAGGGGCTGGCCGCGTGCGCCGCCTGAAGGTCGGGGTCGCCCTTGTAGAGGCCGTAGCGGTTCCGGTAGTCCCACAGGGTGACGATCTCGGGCCCGTCGTGCTGGCGCACGACCTCGAAGGTCTTCTTCCGGCCGCCGCCGACGTCACGGGTGTATTGGCCCAGCGGCGAGACGCCGCCCTCGTAGATGTAGTCGCCCACGTGGATCACGCAGTCCGGCGCCCACTTGGCCATGTCGGCGAAGGCGGCGTAGCGGCCACTCTGCCAGTTCTGGCAACTCGCCAGGGCGAGGCGCGCGGCGGCGTCCTTGCGGCTGGAGGTGCGGGTGCGCCCGACCGGGCTGTCGTCCTCCCCGAGGTGGAACTGGTACCAATACTCCCGGCCCGGCTCGAGGCCGTCGACCAGCACATGGACCGAGTGGGCGTCGGCGTCGGAGGTGACGAACAGGCCATCGCGGACCGTCCGGCGCATGGCCGGGTCGGCGCAGACCCGGTAGCGCACCGCCACCGCGCCGGCCGGCATGCCGCCGCCCTTGGTGGGCTCGGGCGCCAGCCGGGTCCAGAGGACGACGCTGGTCTCTCGCGGGCTGCCGGAAGCCACGCCGAGGGTGAAGGGATAGCGCGCGGGCGCGCCGCGGGAGACGCCCGGCGCCCAGAGCGGGGCGCTGCCGGAGGCGATCAGGAAATGCCGACGCGAGAACATGGAACGCCACCTCGTCTGGGTTCAGGGATGGATGAAAGGGACGCGAGGCTCGCGTCGCGTCCCGGGCCGGCCGCTGGGGGATAGCGCGGTCGCCGACGCCGGGACGCGACGGTCTCCTCCACTAGAACTTCGTGGAGAAGGTGACGTAGTAGGCCCGAGGCTTACCTTCGAATGGGTAACCGTAGTAGTAGGCCAGATCCGTGGTCTTGATCTTTCCGGTGATGAAGTCCTTGCTGAACCTCATGTTTCCGTAGCCATAGCGCTCAGCGTACTTCTCATCGAGCAGGTTCATCACACGGAATTGCAGGCGATACTGGCTGTCTTCCCCAAACCAGTAGCCGGCCGTTGCATTGACCACGAGGTATTCGCCGAAGTTGTGCCTCAGGACGTTGCCCGGCCCGCCCGTGGCGTATTCGGGGCCCTGGTAGCGAGGCAGCAGCGAGAAGTGGAAGCGGCCGGACTCCGAGTTGTAGTTCAGCCCGCCCTGCAGGAAGTATTCGGGCGTCTCGTTGATCTGGACGCTGCTGCCCGCGGGCGTCGCCTCCTGCTTGGTGTAGCTCAGGCTGGCCGACCACTCGGAATTGATCTGCCAGTCGAGGTCGGCGGTCAGGCCCCGGATCTCGGTCACGTTCGGGTCGTTGTAGTAGGTGTTGGGGGTGAGGCCCGAGGTGGTGCGGATGCGGTCGGTGATGTCGGTCATGAACCCGCCGACCTCCGCGCGGACCCGGCCGCCCATGAACGGCCGATCGAAGCCGATCCCGGCGTTGTAGGTCTCGGTCTCCTCGGTCTTCAGGTCGGGGTTGCCGACGATGGTCAGTTCCTCCCGGTAGAGTTCGTTGGTGCGCGGCAGGCTGTACGAGGTGCCGCCGTTGGCGCGGACGTAGAAGCCGCCCGGCAGGGGCTGGCGCACGCCGAACTTCCAGGTGGTCCGCTGGTCGAACGCCTCGGCGAAGTCGGTGCGCACGGCGAGCGAGATGGCGGTGTCGGGGCTGAAGGGCAGCCGCGGCCGCGCGTCGAAGTAGACGCCCGTGGTGGTCGCCCGGTCGTCCGAGATCAGGAACACCGAGGCCGAGTCGTCGCGGTAGGTGACCGACTGCACGCCCGCCACCAGCTCGAAGTACTTGTGGAACTTGATGGTGTTGCGGACCGTCAGGCCCAGTTCCTCATAGCCCGAGGCGTACTTGTTGCCCTCGCCAAAGCCCTGGTTCTGGTAGGGTTCGACCGCGCCGGTGAAGACGCCCCAGGGGATGACCTTCTTGGCGTCGCTGGGATCGACGCAGCCCGTGGGGATGCGGCAGATCTCGGCGAAGAGCTCGGTGTTGGAGAGCTGCGGATTGGTCCAGTAGGCCTCGACCTCGGTGTGCAGGTTCGGCGACCAGTCGCGGATGTAGCTCGCGTCGATGATCGGGAACTCCACGCGGTTGGGCGTGAAGACGTTGTTGTCCGGGAAGGCGTCCTGGAACTCGATCTGGGTGTACTGGGCGTTCAGCCGGAACTCGCTCGCCTCGTCGATCTTCCAGAGATACTTCACGCCGATGTTGTTGCGGTTCAGCGGGTACTTCTGGACGCCGCCGGCGGCGGCCACGTTGTCCACGAAATCCTCAGGACGGAAGATGCGCGGACCGTCTGTCTGCTGGCTGCTGCCGTAGAGCATGACGCTGTGACGCCCGTCGGCGTCGATCGGCATCGAGAAGTTGGCCCACAGCTCACGGGAATTGAACGAACCGTAGCTGACGCCGAACTCGCCCTTGCGCGTGCCGTCGGGCCGCTTGGTGACCAGGCTCACCACGCCGATACCGGCGCTGCTGCCGTAGAACAGGCTGTTGCCGCCCCGGAACACCTCCATCCGCTCGATCATGTGCGGATCGATGGTGGTGGTGCCCCAGATCTCCTCGAGGGCCGGGCCGCGGTCGTAGAGCGGCACGCCGTCCAGCACCACCAGGGTGTCCCGGTCGCCGCCGCCGTCCAGGCGGATGGTGTATTCGCCTTCGTCGGGCGAGTAGCCGATGTTGGCGCCGCGGACGAGCGCCACCGCCGCCTCGGCGATGTTGACGAACCCGCCGTCCTCGATTTGCTGGGCGGTGACGACCTGCACGGCGTTGCCGTACTCGATGGCCTCGGCGGCCCTGACGCTGGACACCTGGGCCCGGTGGCCAGTGACGATCACCTCGTCCACGGCCTTCGCCCCGGCCGGGCCGGCGGCGTCCTCGGCCATGGCCAGGGCGGGCGCGGCGGCGCCAGCCAGCAGAAGGCCGACGAAGGCCGTCGCAGAACGTTTCTGTCTCGCGGTGATCACGACATGTCCCCTATGAATTGAGCTCAGCTCACACCCCCGGCGCGGTCCGATTGGCCCACCGCCGTCGCAACGGAGGGCTCGTCTGCGCCGCGACGGGCCGTCGTCTAGCGGGGCCGTGTGACAGCGAAATGAACTATATTCATCTCATTGCGCGACAATGAATGAGCTGTTCGCATATTTCAGCGGAACTTCGCGCTGAGGTTGGCCCCCGCGTCGCAGGTCGCCGCGAAGCTGCGGAGCGCGCACGCTCGCCTTCACCAAAGAGGCGGCAGGGAACGGCGGCCGGGAAGGGGCCCGGGGATAACTGTGAGGACACCGCAGGACATGATGTCGCGATACTGAGTTTCCTTCACATCACCGTCATGTCCGGGCGCTAGCGATCGAGCTTCATTCCGGAGCGGGGGCGATGATGCGACGCTGGCTTATGCTGTTCTTGGCCGCGGCGCTGTGCGCCTGTTCGCCGAGCGCGCGTCCGGCCTCCGCCCCGCCCCTGCGCGTGGTGCTGATCCCCGCCGACGGCGGCACAGAGGCGGGCACAAAGGCCGATTACCAACCGCTCTTCAACGCCATCGCGAGGTCGACGGGGCTCGCCTTCGACATCCGCGTGGGCCAGTCCTACGGCGCCGTCGTCGAGGCGCTGTGCAACGGCGCCGCGGACGTGGCCTTCGTGGGCCCTGTCACCTATCTGCAGGCGGCCGAGCGCGGCTGCGCCGAGCTGCTGGCCGTCGCCGTCGAGAACGGCCGCTCCGACTATTACGCCGGCCTTTTCGCCAGGGCGGACTCGCCCATCGCCGGGCTGAAGGACCTCAAGGGCGCCAGCGTCGCCTTCGGGGACGTCAACTCCGCCTCGTCCTTCGTCTTCCCCATGGCCATGATCCTGGAAGCCGGCCTCGACCCGGTGAAGGACCTGGGGGAAATCCGCCTGGCCGGCAGCCACGCCAACAGCCTCGCGGCCCTCGTCCAGGGCCAGGTGGACGCCGCCGCCCTCTCCTTCGACTCCTTCGACAAGGCCGCGCGGCAGGGCGCCGTCGATCCGAAGACCGTCAAGGTCGTGGCCCGCAGCCAGGCCATCCCCTATCCGCCGATCATCATGAGCACGCGCCTGTCGCCCGAGCTGAAGGCCCAGCTCAAGGCCGCGTTCGCCCAGGTGCACACCGCCCCCGGGGTCTCGCCCGAGATGATCCGCGGCTATGGCGGCAAGCTGGTGGACCGCTACGATTCCGCCTTCCCGCCCGAGCGCTTCGAGACGGCCGCCCGGACCATGGCCCTGCTCGACGACGACACCAAGGGCGAAATCCTCGCCAAGGCCGGGCGGCGGTGAGCCCCGCCATGATCATCTTCGACCGGGTCGAGATGGCCTATCCCGACGGGTCCCGCGCCCTGGACGGCGTATCGCTCCGGATTCCCCGGGGCCAGTTCTGCGTGATCCTCGGGCCGTCTGGCGCGGGCAAGTCGACGCTGCTGCGCACGGTCAACGGCCTCGCCGCCCCCACCGGCGGGCGCACCCTGGTCGACGGCGTCGAGGTCAGCGCCCGCACGCTGCCGCGCCTGCGCCCCCGGATCGGCATGATCCACCAGCAGTTCAACCTGGCGCTCCGCGCCTCGGTGGCCGCGAACGTCATCAGCGGCGCCCTGCCGGCGGTGTCCACCTGGCGCGCCCTGGCCGGGTTCTTCCCGCCAAGGCTCCGGCGCCGGGCCTGCGAGCTGACGGAGGCCGTGGGCCTCGCCCCCGAGCACCTGCGCCGGCGGGTGAACGCCCTCTCCGGCGGCCAGCAGCAGCGGGTCGGCATCGCCCGCGCCTTCATGCTCGAACCGGATGTCGTGCTCGCCGACGAGCCGGTCGCCAGCCTGGACCCCAGGACCAGCCGCGACGTCCTCGAACTCCTCCGGGCCCAGTCCCGGGCCAGCGGCGCGACCGTCCTCTGCAGCCTGCATCAGATCGACCTCGCCCGGGCCTTCGCCGACCGGATCGTGGCCCTGCGGAACGGCGGGGTGGCGTTCGACGGCGCCCCGGACGCGCTCGACCCCGCCGCCCTCGCCCGGATCTACGGGGTCGCGACGGGCCCCGCGCCGGCGCCTGAAGGCGCCGCCCGCCTGGAGGCCGCCCGATGAGCGAGGCCGCCCCGGACGCCCGCTGGCGCTTCCCCCAGCCCTACGACGCGCGGGGCGCGGCCATGGCGCTGCTGGCCGTGATCGTCCTCGTCGTCACCGGCGCCCGGGTGGACATGGACCGGATGCTGGCCGAGACGGGCAAGGCCCTGATCGCCGCCGCCGGCGCGCCGGTCGACTCCCAGGTCGCGCGGGGCCTCTCCTCTGTGGGACGCCAGTTCCTGCCGCTCCAGATCTCGGAACGGACCGAGGTGGGGCGCATCGAGGGCTTCGATCCCGAGCGCCTGCCCCCGTTCAGCCGGATCGAGACGGCAGAGACCGATATCCAGGTCATGGACCCGGCCACCCTTCGGCCGCGCACGGTCCATGAACGGAAGACCTATCTCGTCCAGCCGGTCGGCTATCTGGTCCACGTCGCGCTGAAGCTCGTCGAAACCCTGGAGATCGCGCTCTGG
Organism: Phenylobacterium sp.; assembly: GCF_046463815.1. Lineage (GTDB taxonomy): Bacteria > Pseudomonadota > Alphaproteobacteria > Caulobacterales > Caulobacteraceae > Phenylobacterium. The sequence continues at coordinate 16,629 of NZ_JBKBRO010000006.1, forward strand.
GGCGCCGTGCTGGCGGTGATCGTGGGCCTGCCGCTGGGCCTGGCCGGGGCGCGCAACCTGACGCCGCATCCCCTGGCGCGAGCTGCGGCCCGCGGGCTGGTGAGCCTGCTTCGCGCCGTGCCTGAGCTGATCAGCGCGCTCCTGTTGGTGCTGGCCTACGGCTTCGGTCCGATCGCCGGGGTGCTGGCCCTGGGACTGCACGCCGCGGGCTTCCTGGGCAAGTTCTTCGCCGAGGAGATCGAGAACGCCGATCCCAAGCCGCAGGAAGCGCTGCAGGCCATCGGGGCGAACCGGCTGAAGGTGTTCCGCTACGCCATCCTGCCGCAGGTGGCGCCGCAGTACGTGGCCTACGTCCTCTATATCCTGGATCGGAACGTGCGCATGGCCACCGTCATCGGCCTGGTCGGCGCCGGGGGGATCGGCCAGGAGCTGAAGGGCCGCTACGACATGTACGACTACGGCCACGTGGGCACGATCCTGGTGGCCGTCTTCCTGCTGGTGATCGCCTTGGACGTCGCCTCCGCGCGCCTGCGCCGCCGGTGGCTCTAGCGGGTCCCATTGGAGCAGTGGGCCGCCGCGGCCGGCGGTCGCCTGGTCAGGCCGTCGCCGCCTCCGCCGCCGGAATTCCCGCGTAGCGGTCCACGAAGTCCTGGTGGGAGGGCAGGCGGGCCACGGCGCGGTCGATGTTGCCTTTCAGGTCCGAAAGCGCCTTGGCGAGCTGTTCCGGCGGCATGAGCGCGCCCATCAGGTGGTGGCTCTTCGGCCGGATGCGCTGGCCCAGCATCACCTGCAACCAGGAATCGATCAGGAAGAGCTCGCCGGGGATGTGGTAGACCTGTGCCGTCTCGCGGAAGAGGTCAATCCGCTCCTTGAGCGAGGCCGGGATGTCCATGGTCCGGCAGCGGTCCCAGTAGGGCGTGTCGCTCCGTTCGGTGGCGTTGTAGTGCAGGATGATGAAGTCGCGGACGCGCTCGATCTCCTGCTCGGCCAGGAAGTTGAAGCGCTTCTGCAGCGCCTCGTTGACGCCGGTGAACGGGAAGAGCTGCAGGAGCCGCGTGATCGCGATCATGATCAGGTGCAGCGAGGTGGCCTCCAGCGGCTCGATGAACCCGCCGGCCAGGCCGATGGCGACGACGTTCCTGTCCCAGGCCTTGCGGCGGCGGCCGGGGCGGAAGCGCAGATGCCAGGGCTCCGTGAGCTTCTCGCCCTTGAGCTGGCCAATGAAGGTGGTGGTCGCCTCGTCCTCGGACATGAACTCGCTGGAATAGACCCAGCCGTTGCCCTCGCGGTGCTGGAGGGGGATGCCCCACTGCCAGCCGGCGGCGTGCGCGATGGCCCGGGTGAGCGGCATGGAGGGTTCGGTCGTCCGCGTCTGCACGGCCACGGCCCGGTCGTTGGGCAGCCACTGGCCCCAGTCCTCGAACCCGGCCTTCAGGGTCTGTTCGATCAGCAGCGCGCGGAAGCCGGTGCAGTCGACGAAGAGGTCGCCCTCGACCCGCTCGCCGGACTCCAGAACGAGCGCGGTGACGTGGCCGCTCTCAGGGTCCTGCTGGACCTGGGCGATCTTGCCCTCGACCCGGCGCACGCCCTTGTTCTCGCAGCGCCGGCGCAGGTAGCGGCCGAACCGCGTGGCGTCGATGTGGTAGGCGTAGTTCATCGGGAAGTCGTCGGCCGTGTAGAACTTCCCCTCCTCCGAGGCCCGCAGCTCCAGGCAGTAGTCGCCGAGGTCGCCGCCGAAGCCCTGGTCCTTCGCCTGCATCCACATGTGGTGGAAGTGGGCGAGCAGGGTGGATTTGCCGACCTGGCCGAAGGAGTGGATGTAGCGGTCGCCGACCTGGCCCCAGTTCTCGAACAGGATGCCCAGCTTGAAGGTGGCGCCGGTCTCGCGCATGAACTCGCGCTCGTCGAGGCCCAGCAGATGGACGAAGGTCCGGGCGGTCGGGATGGTGGATTCCCCCACGCCCACCGTGCCGATGGCGTCGGACTCCACCAGGGTGATGTCCAGCAGGCCGCCCAGCTGGCCGGACAGCGCCACGGCGGTCATCCAGCCCGCCGATCCGCCGCCCGCGACGACGACCTTCTTCACGACCTGTCCTTGCATGGGGTCACTCCCTTTAGGGTTCCGGCCTCATCGGTTGAGCCGGTTGAGAAGCTGGGCGCGCAGGCGCCGGGCCTTGATGTCGGTGAGGGCCCCCAGCGGCCCCTGCCCCGCCTCGGGCAGGTGCTCGGCCGCACGCTCAGCGGGCCCGAAGACGTAGAAGTCGAAGAGCGCCTTCCAGGCGGCCTTCTCATGCTCCGGCCGGTCGCGCAGGCTGAGCAGGCCGTGCAGCAGCGTCGTCTGGGGCGTGTCGAGGAACGCAAGCGCGACGTTCCACCAGTAGTTCACCAGCACGTTGAAGGGCTCGAGCGCCTCCACCTGGTGCCACCAGAGCGCCGGATAGACGAGCACGTCGCCGGGTTCGAGCTCGGCGACCTGGGCCGCCGCCAGGGCCTCCCGCGCCCGTGGGAAGCGGTCGAAGTCCGGGTCGCGCAGGTCCACCAGGCTGACCACCTGGCCGCCCGGCGTGGGCTCCAGGGGGCCCGGATAGAGGTTCTCCACCTGCTCGGGCGGGAAGAGCGTGAAGCGCCGCCGCCCCGCCGCGCAGACGGCGACATTGTTCGACATGTCGTAGTGGGCGGCGGCCACCGTGCGGCCGCCGATCCAGATGCTGGCCAGCGGCTCGGCGCCCAGCACCTCCGGCCCCAGGCCCAGGTCGTTCTCGCCCCGGAAGCCCGGCAGGTAGATGTCGAGGTCGGTGGAGCCGATGTAGAACGACGGCCCGGCGGGATCGTCCAGGCCCCCGGCCATCCGGTCGAGGAAGGCGCCGAAGCCCACCTGCTCGGCGCGGAAGTTCAGGCGGGTCAGGTCCGCGTCGGCATAGAAGAACCGGCCGCCGATGTCCGCCGGGCCGGTGTAGCCGGTCACCGGGTGGCCGGCGTCCCAGCGCTTGAGATAGGCCATGGCGGCCTCGGCCGACGCCAGCCCCTCGCGGACCAGCGGCCAGTCGGCGGCCAGGCCCCGGAACACCAGGGGCTTCTGGCCGTCCAGGATCGCCCCGAACGGGATGTCGGCGGCGCGCGCGGCGCTCGCCTCCTCGACGGGACGGGGCCCCGCCATCACGCGAAGGCCGCCTGGCGAACGCTCTTGGCGTCGATCAGGCGCGAGATGTTGGCCATCGAGGAGCGCTGGGCGTAGGCGGCGCGCAGCGCGCCCGACCGGTGCAGCCGCTCCAGGTCCTCGCCGCCCAGGTCGGCGAGCCGGGCTTCGGAAACCGTGAAGAGGTCCGGGATCACGTATTCGCGGCCGTCGGCGAGCTTGGCCTCCACCTCGATGGCCTCGATCAGCCCCAGCCCGTCCAGCGCCTCGAAGAAGGGACGGCCGACCTCCAGGCCGTCATAGATCACGCCCAGCAGGCGCGAGACGTGCTGGAGGTAGGGCGCGTTGCCGCCAGCCGGCAGGAACAGCGGCTCGCCCTCGGTGCGGCTGACGCGCGGATGGTCGAGGTCGATGTGGATCATGGCCTCGGGCGCCCCGCCGGCCCGCTGGGGCTGCAGGGCGATGGAGAACGGCCCCCGCTGCTGGGCGGCGGGCACGTAGCGGGCGTTCCAGCCCCGGCCGTCGAGAAAGAGGTTCTCGTCGCGGTCGAAGCCCAGCAGGACCACGGCCTGGAACGCGCCGTCGGCGTCCCTGCGGAAGAAGATCGGATACTCGCGCTGCAGGTCCTCGAACTCGTTCGGGAACACCAGCGCCTGGTTCACCCCGTCGCCGAACTCCGGGCCGTGCCGGGCGATCACGCGCAGGTCGGCGTGGTCGACGTTGTTCAGCAGCACCCTGTTGGTCATACGCGCCTCCGATCCGGACGAAAGAGGCCGCTGCGGACAGCGGCCTCTCCCTCTCCGGTTCCGGTCCCAGTGGGAGGGGAGGCTAGAACCGGTACCGCACGCCGAGAAGATACCTCGAGTCCAGCTCCTGCGCGTACCACAGCTCGTTGGGATCGCGGGCGTAGGTGCGCAGGTGCTCCTCGAAGATGTTGATGCCCTCGAACGACACCGCCAGCCTGTCGTTGATGTCGTAGCTGACGTTGAAGTCGACCTGCTTGAAGGGCGCCACGAACACCGGGTTCCGCGAGCCGCCCCGGTTGAGGTTGCTCAGGAACTTGTCGCGCCAGTTCCAGGCGATCCGGGCCGAGACGCCGTATTTCTCGTAGATCGCGGTCACGTTGGCCGTGTCGCTGAGCCCCACCAGGGCGAACTGGTCCTGGCCGGGGTTCGAGGCGATGTCGAAGCCGATGTCGCCGTTCACGAAGGTGTAGGCGGCGGCGACGCCGAAGCCGGTGTCCCCGAAGAAGTGGGCGCCGGCCACCTCGAAGCCCCAGATCTTGGCCGAGCGGGTGTTGACCGGCGTGGTCACCTGGAAGGTGAGCAGCGGGTCGGCCCCGTTCGGCTCGATGTCGACGGACGCCAGGATCTGATCGACGAAGGCCTGATTCAGGTCCCCCAGGCCGCCGCCGGGAACCGCCGTCCGGTTGGCCTGGAACTGGGCCTGGGCCGCCGCCACGTTGCCGCCGTTCTGGATGATGAGGGCCGTGGCCGTGAACAGGTTCACGTCGGTCCGGTCGGCGCCCACGTTGTTCAGCAGTTGGACCGCGTCGCCCGACCGCGTGCCCGGCGCGCCGGAGCTCGGGTCGCGCAGGTCGAACAGGTTGCGGTTCACCGTCCCGGTGCCGACGAAGTTGTTGACCCGCTTCTCGAAGAAGCCCGCCGACAGGAAGCTGCCGGGCTTGTAGTACCACTCCAGCGAGACGTCGAAGTTGTCCGAGATCAGCGGCTGGAGGTCGGGGTTGCCCGACGTGCCGAGCGGCACCGCCCCGTTGGCGATGGGCCGGTTGGGCGCCTGGGCGGTGATGGCCGCGAACAGGTTGCCGTAGTCGGGCCGGGCGATCGTGCGGCTGAACGAGGCCCGGGCGATCACGTCGTCCACGACCTCCACCTGGAAGTCCAGGGCGGGCAGCAGGTTGTTGTAGCTGCCCTTGCCCTCGACCGGCTGGTAGTCCGACGTGGTGTCGATCCGGAAGTCGTTGTCGGCCGTCCACACCACCGCGCGCGGGGTGCGGATCTGGGACGTAGAGTCGACCTCGGTGCGCTCGTAGCGGACGCCGGCCACCATGCTGGCCTCGTGGCCGCCGAAATCGCCCTTCCAGGTCACCTGGCCGTAGACGGCCCAGATGTCCTCGTCGACCCGGTTGTTGTTCTGGCCGGTGACGCCCACCGCGTTGCCGAGCGCGGCGTAGACCGGCGAGAGCGCATCGTAGAGGTCGATGGCGTTGGCGCGGAACGCCACGAGCCCCGCCCCCGACTGGTTCGGATCGAAGTCGTTGAAGGCGCAGGTGAGGCAGAACTCCTTCACGAGGTCGCCGGCGTACTGCGAGACGTCGCGCGGATTGGAGATGCCCCAGCTCCCCAGGTCCTGCTGGGTGTTGATGTTCGACTGGCGCATCTTCGAGGTGCGGTAGTTGGCCCCGAAGTCGACGCGGCTGCCGCTGTCGTCCAGCTCCCAGGCGACGTCGGCGCGGATTTCCTTCACCGTCTGCTGCTGGCGCTGCGACGAGGTGCGGGCCACCTGGCTGCCCAGGTCGCCAGCGTCGAGCACGCCGTTGCCGTTGCCGCGCGGGGCGGCGTCGTTGATCGTGCTGCTCTGGATCGGGATCGTGCCGCTGTAGTCCACCGAGTGCGACGCGATGATCGGGGCGCCGATGGCCACCATCGTCGAGCTGGCGCCGTTGCGGCCGCCGGGCTTGCTGTCGGCCTTGGAGATGTGGCCGTCCAGCGTGACCGAGATGCGGTCGGTGGCCTGCCAGGTCCCGTTCAGGCCGAACGACTTCAGCGTGTCGGTGTTGGCCCGGTACTGCTGCTCGAAGCCCTCGTCCTTTGTGCCGCTGAGCGTCTCCTGAAGGAAGATGGCGGTCGCGACGGTCGGGTTGTCGTCGAAGGTCACGCGGTCGAACGGCCGGTTGAACCAGTTGGTCTGGTCGGTCCGCTCCTCATGGGCCTTGTTGCGGGCGTAGAGGGCGTCGGCGGTGAAGGTGAGCGTCTCGGTCGGACGGAATTGCACCGTGCCCTGGACATTGACCCGCTCGCGCGAGCCTTCCGAGAAGTGGTAGCGGCTGTCGTTGGGGATGGCGACCAGGGTGTCCAGGCTGGCGGGCGCATTGGTGATCTGGGTGGTCCCGTTGTTGCGGACGAAGCCGTTCGACGGGTTCAGGAAGTCGCCGTAGCGGCGGATGTTCCATTCGTTGGACGTGGCGCTGCGGCTGGTGAAGTTCCGCTTCTGGTAGGAGCCGAACACCGTGACGCCGAACATCTCGCTGGGGTCGGCGTAGTTCACCAGGCCCGACAGTTCGGGCGTGATCTTGTCGGCGTCCTTCAGGCTCTCCTCGACGCCGCGGTCGTACAGCCCTTTCAGGCTCACGCTGCCGCTGAGGCCGGCCTGGGAGTCCAGGGGACGGCGGGTGCGCACGTTGATGGTGGCGCCGATGCCGCCGGAGGGGATGGCGGCGCGACCGGTCTTGTAGACCTCCAGCGTGCTGACGCCTTCCGAGGCCAGGTTGGAGAAGTCGAACGAGCGGCTGGTGCCGGCGGCGAAGTCGACGTTCTGGTCGCCGCCCACGGTCTGGACGTCGGCCGTCGGCATGGAGCGGCCGTTGAAGGTGACCAGGTTGAAGCCGCCGCCGAAGCCGCGGACGGTCACCTGCGAGCCTTCGCCGTTGGTCCGGTCGATGGCGACGCCCGGGATGCGCTGCAGCGATTCGGCGAGGTTGGTGTCCGGGAACTTGCCGATGTCCTCGGCGGCGATCGCATCGACCACGCCGCTGCTGCTGCGCTTGATGTCGATGGCCTGTTCGATCGAGGCGCGGAAGCCGGTGACGACGATTTCCTCGACCTCGCTGCCCGCGGGCGCCGCGGTCTGGGCCGCGGCCGACCCGCCGACCAGGGCGGCCGAGAGGGCGAAGAAAGACGCAGATGCACGGAGACGATGGCGCCGCTTCATGGCATTTCCCCCAAGTTTATCCACGAAACGAAGTCAGCTTCGTTTCGCACTGCAACATTCGCGGACCCGATTACTCGACACGAGCTCCGCGACTGTCTGTTTGTTGTCGATGTTAGCGATATCATCGCGATCCGAGATCAGTCAATCGGTGTGACGCAATTTTTTGACAGCGCTGACATTTCGACGACAAACGCGACCCCGGCGCCGCCAAGATTCCTGACGCCAGCGCCGAAAATGTCCGGGCGGAGCTCCCGCTCATGGGCACACCCCGTCGTTCTGGTTGGGCGCGAGCCGCAGTTCGGCGACCGACAGCCCGGCGCCCGCCCCGGCCTCGATCCACGCCGGCTGCGCGACCGCCGTCAGGTCCTCGCCGCCCTGGCGGAAGCAGGCCAACCGGACCTTCACCGTGCGCCACTCGCCCGGCGGGGCGGCGGCGAGCAGGCCATCCAGCCGCAGGCCGGTCCGGCCCAGGCCCAGGCGGACGGGGCCCGGCGGGCGCCGGTCCAGCCGGTAGGTCATGAGGAGCGTCATGTCCCCGTTGGCCTGGCGCGACAGGTCCACGGCGGGGCCGGCGACCGCCACCCGCCCCTCTCCCATCCAGGCGAAGGCGCGTCCGGCGCCCTGCACGCCGCCCGCGTCGACGAGCTGCATGGCGAGCGCCCCGCCCGGCGTGGCGACGGCGCTGGGGCCGGGCGCGATCTCGCCGCCGGCGTCGCGCAGCACCAGCCGCCAGGGCTCCACGGCCCGTCCGCCCACGAAATAGCGGTCGACATTGGCGGCGGGCGCGGTGGCGACGCCGGGGTCCTCGGACAGACGCGGGACCGACGCCCGGTCGCGGTAGGTGAGGCCATAGCCGTAGGCGAACAGGGGATCGTAACCGGGCTCGCCCCGGTTCAGCCGGTACTGGTCCGCGCGTCTCGGCCAGGAGAACGACAGCTTGCCGCGGAAGTCGTGGCGCGGCCGGCCCTGGCGATCGCCGATCAGCACGTCGGCCACGCCCCCGCCCTCGGTCCCCGGCTGCCAGGCGGCCACGAAGGCGTCGGCGGCGTTGATCTCCGGATTCACCCAGAGCGGGCGTCCGGACAGGAAGACGGCGACCACGGGAATCCCCTGCGCCTTCAGCTTCCTCAGTAGGGCGAGGTCGGTCTTGGCGCCCGGCTGGTACTCCAGCGTCGGCCGGTCGCCCTGGAACTCCGCGTAGGGGTCCTCGCCGAAGACGACGATCGCGACATCCGGCCTGACGGTGAACCTGCCGTCGGGGCTGAGCTCGGCCTGGCCGCCGGCCGCCTCGACGGCTTCGCGCAGGCCGCCCCAGATCGTCTGGCCGTTGGGGAAGTCAGCCGGCGTGTTGCCCGTGCCCTGCCAGCTCAGCGTCCAGCCGCCGGTCTGCTTGCCGAAGTCGTCGGCCCCGCCCCCCGCGACCAGCACGCGGGCCGAGCCCCGGACCGGCAGCACGCCGCCGTTGTTCTTGAGCAGGACGAGGGATTCGCGCACGGCCTGGCGGGCCACCGCCCGGTGCTCGGCCGAGCCGACGAGGTCCAGGCGGCCCTCCAGAGGCCGGGGCCCGAACACGCCGGCCTTCACCTTCACCCGCAGGATGCGGCGCACCGCGTCGTCCACCCGCGCCATCGGGATCTCGCCCGAACGCACCTGGGCGAGGGTGTTGCGGTAGAGGCCCTTCCAACTGTCCGGGGCCATCAGCATGTCCATCCCGGCGTTGAAGGCCTGGGGACAGTTCTCGGTGGTGCAGCCCGGGATCTGGCCGTGGGCGTTCCAGTCGCCGACCACGAAGCCGTCGAAGCCCATCCGACCCTTCAGCACGTCGGTCAGCAGGCGCCGGTGGCCGTGCATCTTGGCGCCCTGCCAGCTGGAGAACGACGCCATGACGGTCATCACGCCCGCATCGACCGCCGCGACATAGCCCGGCGCGTGGATGCGGGCGAGTTCGGCCTCGGCCGCCGTGTTGTCGCCCTGGTCCCTGCCGTTCTCGGTGCCGCCGTCGCCCAGGAAATGCTTGGCCGAGCCCGCCACGTGGCCGCCCCGCAGCGCCGGCCAGGCCGACGGCGGCCCCTGCAGGCCCGTCACCAGGGCTTCGGCGTAGCGGGCGACGATCTCGGGGTCCTCGGAATAGCTCTCGTAGGTGCGGCCCCAGCGGTCGTCGCGGACCACGGCCACCGTGGGCCCGAAGGCCCAGTCGATGCCGACCGCGGCCGTTTCCTGCGCCGTGACCTCGCCGATCCTGCGGATCAGGTCGGGATCGTTGGCCGCGCCCAGGCCGATGTTGTGCGGGAAGACGACGGCGCCGACGACCTGGCTGTTCCCGTGCACGGCGTCGACGCCGAAGATCAGCGGGATGTAGGGCCGGCCCGGACGGGCCTCGGCGGCGGCCTTGCGGAAGGCCTGGGCCGTGGCGAGCCACGCCTGCCCGGGCGAGCGGTCGGGCGCGTCGAGGGGCGGGGTGTCGCCGCCGGCCAGGATCGAGCCCACGGGATACTCGCGCAGATCGGCGGGGCGGATGGTCGACAGGTCGGCCTGGATGAGCTGGCCCACCTTCTCCTCGACGCTCATCCGGCTCATCAACTCGGCGACGAAGGCCTCGGTCTCGGCGTCGACCAGGCCCGGACTGCGCGCCTGCGGCCAGAGCTGCGGATGCACGGGCGGTTCGGCCGCCCAGGCCGGAGTCAGCGCCAGCGCCGCCGCTGCCGCCGCCGTCAACGTCCCTTTCAAGCCCCCCCGAGCCATCGGCGAGCCCCGATCACGCTGGGAAAAAGATCGGCGCGGCGAGGCACTCGCCGCGCCAGTCAGGGAACCAAGGGGAGGCGGCGCAGGGCCGCGAAACCAGGCGTCGGCCAGGCGGGATCATCAGGTTTCCTCCCGGCCGTCGTTTGGTCGCGGCCGAACTTATGGAATGAACCCTGCAGTTGTATGACAGCGCTGTCAACAGAATAGATAGCGGTAACAATCTTGTGGCCGCACCGCGACGGAGCGGGATCAGGCGGGCGGCGGGGCCGTGGAGTCCCGGCCGATGAGCGCATAGGCGATCTCGCGGTCCCTCTCGACCTCGGCCTCGCGGCCCTGGGCCAGGGCCACAAGCATGCGGGCCGCCGCCCCGGACATCTCGGCCACCGGCTGGCGGACGGTGGTGAGCTGGGGGACCGAGAACTGGGCGCCGGGCGCGTCGTCGAAGCCCGCCACCGACACATCGCCGGGCACGGACAGGCCCGCCCGCATCGCGGCCTGGATCACGCCGAAGGCCATGTCGTCGTTGCTGGCGAAGACGGCCGTGGGACGCTGGGCGCCGGCCAGGATGCGCGCGCCGCAATCCAGGCCCGAGGGGAAGGTGAAGTCGCCTTCCGCCACCCATTCCGGCCGGACGGCCAGGCCGTGGCGCGCCATGGCCGCCTCGAAGCCCTCGCGCCGTGCGCGGCTGGCGGCGTAGCGCGTGCTGCCCACCACGAAGCCGATGTCCCTGTGCCCCAGGCCGATCAGGTGGGCGGTCATGTCGAAGGCGGCGCGATGGTCGTCCATGTGGACGCGGCGGCCCCGCCCCGGATCGGTCTCGGCGCCCAGGCGGATGTAGGGGACGCCGCGCGCGTCGAGGGCGTCCAGCACGATGGAGGAGTCCGAAACCGGCGGGGTCAGGATCAGGCCGTCGGGCCGCAGCGAGCCCACCATGGCCAGGATGTCGCGCCCGAGGCTGGCCGAGCCCACGTCCACCAGTTCGATCAGCAGATGGTAGCCCGCCTGGCGGCATTCCATCAGCGCGCCGAGCTCCATCCGGCTCAGGTAGTCGTTGCCGCGCCCCGAGCGCCAGTGCTCGACGGTGAGTTCGGCGTCCACCAGGGCGGCCAGCAGATAGGACCGCGCGCCCGCCAGGCCGCGCGCGGAGAGGCTGGGCCGGTAGCCCAGGGCCTCGGCCGCCTCCTCGACCCTGCGGCGCAGGTCGTCGCTGACGTTCGGGCGGCCGTTCAGCACGCGCGAAACGGACTTGATCGAGACGCCCGCGCGCTCCGCCACGTCGTAGATCGTCACCGTGCTCATCGGGTCTCCCGCGCCGGCAGGCGTCCGGACACGCCGATGGCGCGCCACTCCGATTGCGCGCCGCTCTGGGCGGCCCCAGGATGCCGAGCGTGTCCAGCGCTTTCCTGACAGATGCGGCCCCGCGCCCGCAAGCCGCCAGCGCCGCCTTCGTGGCCGCTCTGGCGACCGCCCAGGTCGGGGCCTTCCTGTCGTTCATGCCCCTGCTGACCATCCTGGCGCCGCTCAAGGCCGCCGCCCTGGATCCGGCGAACAAGGCCTGGATACTCGCCCAGGTGAGCTTCTGGGGCGCCCTGGTGGCGGGAGTGTCGAACATCGTGGCGGGCGCGGTCAGCGACGCCACCCGCTCGCGGTTCGGCCGGCGACGGCCGTGGATCCTCGCGGGCCTCGTGGGCGCCGTGGTCTCCTACCTGCTCATCATGCGGGCCGATGCGGTCCCCGAACTGGTGGCCGGCGTGCTGCTCTTCCAGATCTGCCTCAATCTGCTCTTCGGCCCCCTGGTGGCCCTGCTCGCCGACTGCGTGCCGGCGGCCCGGCGCGGCCGGGTGGCGGCCTTCCTCGGCTTCGCGCCCCCGGCCGGCGCCATGGCGGGCGCCCTCGTGGCGGGTCTCCTGCCGCCGCAGGACGCCGTGCGCTACGGCGGGATCGCGGCCCTGCTCGTGGCGGCCACCGCGCCGCTGCTCGTCCTGACGCCCGAGCGCCCCACGGGGGCCGGCCTGCTGCGCCTCGCCCGGCCGCCGCGTCCCGAGGGACCGCGCGGCCTGCGGCTGGACCGGGATTTCGCCGCCGCCTGGCTCTCGCGGCTGCTCATGCAGCTCGCCATCACCATCGTCTCGCTGTTCACCCTGTTCAGCATCCAGGACCGGACCGCCCTGCCCCGCGGCCTCGCCCCGGAGGCGTTGCTCGGCCTGCTGGTCGGCGTCTCGTGCGTGATGCAGGTGGCGGCCAGTCTCGCCGGCGGGTTCCTGTCGGATCACCTGGCGCGCCGAAAGCCCTTCGTCGTCGGGGCCGGCCTGCTGCTGGCCGGAGGCGCGGCCGCCCTGGCCTTCGGGACCGACTGGCGGCTTATGGCCGGCGCCTTCCTCGTCTTCGGCCTGGGCTACGGCCTCTTCACCGCGGTGGACGCGGCGCTGATCACCGACGTCCTGCCCTCGGCCGAGGACGCCGGCCGCTACCTGGGCCTCAGCAACCTCGCCAACACCCTGCCCCAGATGGTCGCGCCGCTGCTGGGCGCGGCGCTGCTGGAGGCGGCCTCGGGCTACGCCTGGCTCTACCTCGCCGCGGCGGCGGCCGCGACGGCCGGCGGGCTGCTCGTGCTCGCCGTCCGCCGCGTGCGTTGAAGACTACTTCGGCAGGACCGCTGTCCCGGTCACCTGGAACTCGGCCTTCGCGCCCGGGGCCTGAGCGAGGCCCGGCCGCGAGACCGGCTGGCCGCCGCCGACCCAGACCTCGACGGGCCCCGGTTCGATCCGGCGCACGCCGTCCGGCCCGACGACGCTGAGCGCCCGGTCCCTGAGCGTGAAGCTGACGGCGCGGCGCTCGCCCCGCTTCAGCGCCACCCGCTGGAAGCCCTGCAGCGCGCGGACGGGCGCGCCCGCCTTGCCCGGATGGGTCAGGTAGAGCTGCACCACCTCCTCGCCGTCCATGGGGCCGGTGTTGGCGACCTCGGTCGTGACGGTGATCTCGCCGTCGGCGCCCACCGAGCGGGCGCTGAGCTGCACGGGCCCGTAGGCGAAGCGGGTGTAGGAGAGCCCATGGCCGAAGGGATAGAGGACCTCTCCGCCGAAGTAGCGGTAGGTGCGGCCCTTCATGGCGTAATCGTCGAAGGCCGGCAGGTCGGCGGCCGACCGGTAGAAGGTCACCGGCAGGCGGCCCGCCGGGCTGTAGTCGCCGGCGAGGAGCCCGGCCACCGCGTGGCCGCCCTGCTCGCCCGGATACCAGGCCTCGACGATGGCCGGCAGGTTGGCGTCGGCCCAGTTCACCGAGAGCGCGCTGCCGTTCATCAACACCAGCACGACCGGCTTCCCGGTCGCGTGCAGCCGTTCCAGCAGCCTCTGCTGCGGCGCGGGCAGGTCGAGGCTGGTCCGGTCGCCGCCCGAGAAGCCGGGGACCTGCAGCTTCATCTCCTCGCCCTCGACGCGGGCCGAGAGCCCGCCGACGAAGACCACGAGGTCGGCGGCCCTGGCGGCCTCGACGGCGTCGCTCCCGTCCTGGCCGGGCGGGCTCCAGACCAGCCGCTGGCGGCCCTGCACCCCGCGCTGGAACCCCTCGACGCGGATCGGATAGCGCTTGCCGGCTTCCAGCCGGACGGCGCCGTCCAGGATCGAGGGCGCGTCGCCGACGCCGAACTCCTCCACCACCGGCTTGCCGTCGACGAAGACGCGGTAGCCGTTGTCGCTGGCGAAGCGGAACCGGTACTCGCCGGTCGCGGGCGCGGTGATGTAGCCGGTCCAGCGGGCCGAGGTGGCGCGCTCGCCGGTCCAGTCGAAGGCGGCGTTGGCGACGGTCCTGGTCTCGACCGGCGCGCCTTCGAGGGCCACGCCGTCGAAGGTCTCCTGCTTCAGGCCCCTGGTCACGCAGGCGGCGTCCACGCAGAGCACGGCGTCCGGCACGGGCGGCGCGGCCGGACCCACCAGCCCCGTTCCTTCGACGTACGTGACCTCGGACTTCGGGAACCGGGCCCTGATCCCCGCCAGCACCGTCACCGGCTCACGCGGTGTGCCGTAGTAGTTGCCGACCAGGGCGTCGACGCTGTCGGCGTTCGGGCCGATGACGGCGATCTTCCGGGGCTCACCCTTCAGCGGCAAGAGGCCGTCGTTCTTCAGCAGGGTCATCGAGGCCCTGGCCATCTTCAGCGACATGGCCTTGTGCTCGGCCGTCCCGTTCTGGTCCGGACCGATCTTCGAGAAGGGGACCATGGCCGGCGGATCGAACAGGCCCAGCCGGATGCGGTCGGCGAACAGGCGGGTCAGGGCCTGGTCCAGCACCGCCGGCTTGAGCATCCCGGCCTTCACCGCATTGACGATGGCGCCGGCCTCCATGTTCCAGCCCGCCCGGTAGTCGCCGCACACGAGGTCCATGCCGGCGCCCATGGAGCGGACGATGCCCTCCTCGGCCGTCTTCGTGTAGGCGAGGCTGTCGGGCCGGTAGACGTTGGCCGCCGCCCCGCAGTCCGAGACCACGTGGCCCCTGAAGCCCCAGTCGCCCCGCAGCCGCTCCTTCAGCAGGAAGTCGCTGGCGCAGGCCGGGACGCCGTCGACGGCGTTGTAGGCGCACATCACCGCCTGGACCTTGCCCTCGGTCACCGTCCTGCGGAACGCCGGCAGGTAGGTGTCCTCGAGGTCGTGCGGGCTGGGATGCACGTCCTCGCGGTGGCGGTTGGACTCCGGCCCCGAGTGCACCGCGTAGTGCTTCGAGGTGGCGATGGTCTTGAAGTATTTCGGGTCGTTCCCCTGCAGGCCGCGGATGAAGGCCACGCCCATGGTCCCCGTCAGGAACGGGTCCTCGCCGTAGGTCTCCTGGCCCCGGCCCCAGCGCGGGTCGCGGAAGATGTTGATGTTGGGCGACCAGACGGTCAGCCCCCGGTACCAGTCGGTCCCGCCGTCGGGATGCACGCGCTCGGCGTACTTGGCGCGGAACTCGGTGGAAATGACGTCGGCCGTCTGCTGCATCAGCGGCGCGTCCCAGGACGCCGCCATGCCGATGGCCTGCGGAAAGACGGTGGCGAAGCCGGCCCGCGCGACGCCGTGCAGGCCCTCGTTCCACCAGTTGTATTCGGGCACGCCCAGGCGCGGGATGGCCGGCGCCGCATGGCCGATCTGCCGGGCCTTCTCCTCCGGCGTCATGCGCGAGACGAGATCGGCGGCGCGCTGCTCCACGGAAAGCTGCGGATCGCGGTAGGGCAGCTTCGACCAGTCGGCCGCCTGGCTGTCCGATTGGGCCGCGGCGGAGCCGGCGCTCCCGAGCGAGCCCACGAGAACGCACGCGGCCACGGCGCACAGCATCCGTCCTTTGCGGGTCATGGTTCCTCCCAACCTTGTTCGTTGGGGGGACCGTAGCATCAAGATGATAGCGCTACCAGCACCAACCTGGACTGGCGGCCTGATGATCTCGCGGATCGAAGACGAGGCCGGCCGGTGAGACGGGCGGCGGACGGCCTCAGGCGTCGCAGGCGCGCGCGCCGTGGGCCACGTGGAACCGGCCCGAATGCGACAGCACGATCCAGTCGCCGCAGTGGGCCACCACCGGCCCCTCGGGCGTGCGGACCTGCACGGCGGCGGCTTCGGCCACGGCCTGCGCCTCCTCGCCCAGCCAGCTCCACAGCACGGCCCAGCTCTTCCGGTCGTGGGGCGGCGGAACCCGCAGGGCCGCGCCGTGGTCGAAGGGAGGATGTGAACGGATCACTCGCATGGGTCTCAAAGACTGCTACGCCGACGGACCCGAGTCGGCGGTGCTTCGGTCACCAAGTGCTTAACCGGCGGGCCGGCGGCCACGCAGACGTGACCCGAAGCCCCGTTGCCGAGCGGCCCGGACGGCCGCAAAAAGCTTTGCAGGACAGCAACAAGAGCCTTTACTGGGCGGGCTCGAAGAACGCGGTTCGGGGGAACCGCGCAGGTTTCTCCGAGCCATGGAGGGACCACTCATGCCCGAGTCGTCGACCAAGGCGCCCGATCCCATGGACATCGCCTTGGGCGCCGCGGTGCGCATCCGCCGGCGCACCATCGGGATGTCGCAGGAGGCGCTCGCCGAGCAGTGCGGCGTCAGCTTCCAGCAGATCCAGAAGTACGAGAACGGCGCGAACCGCATCTCCTTCTCGCGGCTGGTGCAGATCGCCCGCGCCCTGCGCTGCCGCGTCACCGACCTGATGGATGTCTTCGACGGGCCGGACAAGGAAACAACCCAGGACCTGGACCTGCTCACCCGACTGAGGACGCCGGGTGCGCTGGAACTCCTGGCCGCCTACGAGCGGATGCCCCCCGAGGCCCGCAGCACCCTGGTCAGCCTGCTCAAGACCCTCACGGCGGAAACCGCGCGGAGCGCCGTCGAGGCCGCCTGAGACGGGGACCTCAGTCCGCGGCGAGCGCCTTGTCCACCAGGGCGCGGGCCTCGGCGCCCGACCAGTCCGCTTCGCCGGCCACCCGGCCGATCTCCATTCCGTCCTTGCCGTAGATCACCGTCGTGGGCGCGCCCGAGGCGGGCGGGTCCAGGCGGAAGGGCAGCTTCATCTCCCGGTCGTGGTAGAATTTCAGCGGCTCGTGGCTGGCGATGAACAGCCGGGCGTTGGCCGCCTCGCCCTCGGAATCGATGCTCACCGCCACCACCTCGACGGGCTGGCCCGCGTAGGCGGCCTGGAGCTTGGCGAGCGTCGGCATCTCCACCTTGCAGGGCGCGCACCAGGTGGCCCAGACGTTCATCACCACCACCTTGCCCTTGAAGTCCGCGACGCGGACGGGCTTCCCGGCCTGGTCGTAGAAGACGTAGTCCGGCGAGGGCGTGGGCTTGGCCGGCGAGGTCCATTTGCTCATCAGGGTCTTGGGCGCCGAAGCGGCGGGCGCGCCCGGGACCGGCGCCTGTGGCTTGGAGCTGGACTGGACGATGATGTAGAGAACCGCCGCGACGCCCACGAGGGCTGCGCCCCAGAGGGCCCACGTCAGGATGCCCCTGGGCTTGGTGGCAGCGGCTGGACCTTCGCTCATATGACCGACAACTCCTCTGATCCGCCCGGCCGGGCCGCTGGAGCGGGCCAAGCCATGTGGGGCGGTCGGTTTACGGACAAGCCCGCCGAATTGATGCAGGCGATCAACGTCTCCATCGGATTCGACAAGCGCCTGGCGAGCCAGGACCTGGCGGGCTCCCGGGCGCACGCGGCGATGTTGCGCAAGGCCGGCGTCATTTCAAGCGAGGACGAGGCGGCCATCCAGGACGGCCTCGCGACCATCGAACGCGAGATCGCGGACGGGACCTTCCCGTTCCGCGACGAGTTCGAGGACATCCACATGAACGTGGAGGCCCGGCTGCGCGAGCTGATCGGGCCGACGGCGGGGCGCCTGCACACCGCCCGCTCGCGCAACGACCAGGTGGCCGTGGACTTCCGCATGTGGGTCCGCGACGCCAGCGACCGGACCATCGGCCTGATCCGCGCGCTCCAGCGGGCGCTGCTAGCCAAGGCCGAGGCCCACGCCGACGCCATCATGCCGGGCTTCACCCACCTGCAGCCGGCTCAGCCCGTGACCTTCGGCCACCACCTGATGGCCTATGTGGAGATGTTCGGCCGCGACGCCTCGCGCTTCGCCGACGCCCGGGCGCGGATGAACGAGAGCCCCCTGGGCGCCGCCGCGTTGGCGGGATCGCCGTTCCCCATCGACCGCCACATGACCGCCGAGGCCCTGGGCTTCGACCGGCCGACGGCCAACTCGCTGGACAGCGTGTCCGACCGCGACTTCGCCCTGGAAACCCTGGCGGCGGGCGCGATCTGCGCCACGCACCTGTCGCGCCTGGCCGAGGAGATCGTGATCTGGATGACGCCGCAGTTCGGCTTCATCCGCCTGTCGGACGCCTTCACGACGGGCTCGTCGATCATGCCGCAGAAGAAGAACCCCGACGCCGCCGAACTGGTCCGCGCCAAGGTTGGCCGCCTGCTGGGGTCGTTCACCCAGCTCTCGGTGGTCATGAAGGGCCTGCCGCTGACCTATTCAAAGGACATGCAGGAGGACAAGGTCCCCACCTTCGAGGCCTTCGACGCCCTGGAGCTGTCACTCCGGGCCATGGCCGGCATGGTGGCCGACCTGGCGCCCAACGTGGAGCGCATGGCCGCCGCGGCTGGCTCGGGCTTCTCCACCGCCACGGACCTCGCCGACTGGCTGGTGCGCGAGCTGGACCTGCCGTTCCGCGACGCCCACCACGTGACCGGCGCGGCGGTGAAACGGGCCGAGGAGCTGGGCTGCGGCCTGGCCGATCTCTCGCTCGACGAACTGCAAAAGCTTCACCCGGGAATCCAGGGCTCGGTCTACGATGTGCTGACGCCGCAGGCCTCGGCCGCCAGCCGCGGGAGCTACGGCGGGACCGCGCCGGACCAGGTCCGCGCGCAGATCAAGCGTTGGAAGGAGATCCTGGCATGAGCCTTCGCACCCAAACCGGCGCCGTGGCGCTCGCCCTGATCCTGGCCGCGGGCCTCGCCGGCTGCGGCAAGGTCGGCCAGCCCGAGCGGCCCGGCCCGCTGTTCGGCGCCGAACGCAACACCACCAAGGACGCCGACAACGCCCAGCGCAAGCGCGACCCGAGCCGTCCGGTGGACACGGTCGATCCGCGCGACCGCTCGACCGATCCGGCGCCGCCGCGCACGCTGCCGATCGAGGGCACCTCGCCCGACCCCAGCGGCCTGCCGCCCCAAGGGGCTCTGCCGGACCCCTACGCCAACCCCCGCCGATGAACCATTTCGAGCTCCGCGGGGGCGAGCTCCACTGCGAGGACACGCCGCTGGCCAAGATCGCCGAGGCGGTCGGCACGCCGGTCTATGTCTATTCGTCGGCCACGCTCGAACGGCACTACCAGGTGCTGCGCGACGCCCTGGCGGCCGAGGGCGTGAAGGATCCGCTGATCGCCTTCGCGGTGAAGGCCAATTCCAACGTGGCCGTGATCGCCACCCTGGCCAGATTGGGCGCGGGCGCCGACGTGGTCTCGGAAGGGGAGATCCGCCGGGCCCTGGCCGCCGGCGTGCCGCCCGAGCGCATCGTCTTCTCGGGCGTCGGCAAGACCGAGGCTGAGGTGGCCTTCGCGCTGAAGGCGGGCGTGGCCGAGATCAACGTGGAGTCCGAGCCCGAGCTCGACCTGGTGAACCGCGTGGCCCAGGACCTGGGCGTGCGGGCCGAGATCGCCATCCGGGTGAACCCCGACGTGGAGGCCGGCGGCCACGCCAAGATCTCCACCGGCAAGGCCGACAACAAGTTCGGCGTCTCGTTCTCGGAAGCCGAGCGGCTCTACGCCAAGGCATCGAACCTGGCCGGCGTGCGCCCGGTGGGCGTGGCCTGCCACATCGGCAGCCAGATCACCGACCTGGCCCCCATGGAGGCCGCCTTCGCCAAGATGCGCGGCCTGGTCGAGCGGCTGAAGGGCGAGGGCTTGGGCGTGGAGCGCCTCGACCTGGGCGGCGGCCTGGGCGTGCCCTACTTCAACCAGCCCGAGCCGCCCGCGCCGGCCGACTACGCCGCCATGATCGCCCGGGTCACCAAGGGGCTGGACGTGGCGCTCGCCTTCGAGCCTGGGCGGGTGATCGCCGCCAACGCCGGCGTGCTGCTGGCCCGCGTGACCCATGTGCACCAGCGCGCCGAGGGCCGCCGGTTCCTGGTGCTGGACGCGGCCATGAACGACCTGCTCCGGCCGGCCATGTACGACGCCTACCACGACATCCGCCCGGTGAAGCCCCGCGCGGGCGAAGCCGTGACCTACGACGTCGTGGGTCCCGTCTGCGAGACCGGCGACACCTTCACCCGCGACCGGGCCCTGCCCCCGCTCCAGGCCGGGGACCTCGTGGCCTTCATGACCGCCGGGGCCTACGGCGCCGCCATGGCCAGCGAATACAACTCCCGCCTGCTGGTCCCCGAGGTGCTGGTGAAGGGCGCGGAGTTCGCCGTGGTGCGGCCCCGCCCGACCTACGAGGACATGCTGGCCCGCGAACGCCCGGCGCCGTGGCTCTGACCTAGCCACGGGCGGCCGCGAAGCAGCCGGTTCGCAAGGATCACACCACGGAAAAAACGCAATACACCGCCGGTTCGGCGCTTTCCGTGTCCGTCCGGGTGTTCTGTGGTTCCTTCGAGAAGGACGTCGCCGCTGGCGCGGCGTCTCGCAGCACCCGCCGGGATCAGTCCAGCGCGCCCACGTAGGGCAGGCCGCGCATCTGGCCCGCCGCGTCCATGCCGTAGCCGACCAGGAAGCGGGCCGGGGCTTCCCAGCCCACGAAGTCCGGCTGGATGGCCCGCGCCGTCGGCCAGGGCTTGCGGGCGAAGACGGCGGTCAGCACCTCGGTGGCCCCAGAATCCTTGACCAGCCGGGCCGCTTCCGAGAGCGACAGGCCCGTGTCGAACACGTCGTCGACGACCAGCGCCTTGCGGCCGGCGATCGGCCGCTGGAGGTCGGCGCGCACCTCGCACCGGCCGCTCGACTGCCGCTCGTCCTTGTACGAGGCCAGCCACAGGGCGTCGAAGCGGACGAACCGGCCCTGCCGAGCCAGCGCCCGCATCAGGTCCGAGCAGAACCAGAGCCCCCCGGTGAGCAGGCAGACGGCCACCGTCTCGTCGTCGATGCGCGGCGCGATGGCGCGGGCGAGCGCCTCCACGCGTTCGGCGATGTCGGCTTCCGACAGGAGGACGACCGGCTGGGTTTCAGCCATGGCCGGCAGACGTCCCGTGACCGCCGGGGGAAGCGGGCTCGGCCTCGATGGGCTCGGGCCCCAGCACGGCCTCGACCGCGGCGGCGCCCGGGGCCGCGGCGGGAGCGTCGGCCGCCTCGAAGGCGATGTCGAGCGTCTGCAGGCCGGCCGGCGGATCGGGGATCGCGATGGCGAAATAGCGCGTGGCGCCCGGCGGGATGCGGGCGTTCAGCGGCCGGGCGATGCGCGCCGCGATCGGCTTGCCGGTCTTGTCCAGCAGGCTGACGCGCAGCGCCGGCGCGGTGACGGCCTCGTCGCGGGTGTTGCGGATGGCGCCGGTGATGGACAGCACCGGCCGGCCGCCCTGGAACGTCGGCTGGGTCTTCACCTGGTCGATGACCAGGCCCAGGCTGTCGGCCGGCAGGCCCACGGCGGCGTAGAGGCCGGCGCCGGCCGGCCAGAAGCGCACCACCTGGTCGCGGAACACCAGCGCGCCCGCCACCGCGGCCACGACGGCGGCGGCGACGGCCCAGGCGATCGCCGCGCCCGCGGCCGGGGCCTTCTTCCGGGGCGGCGGCGGGCGGCGGCGCGGCGCGGGTTCCTCGGCGGCTTCGGCCTGGCCGGCCGACGCGGGCTCGGCGGTTTCGGCCGCCGGGGGGGGCGGCGGCGGCGCGGCGACCTCGGGCCCCTCGGCCACGATATCGTCCGCCACGTCGGCCTCGAACGGCTCAGGCGGCGCGACAGGCTCGGGCGGCGGGGCGGACGTGGAAACCGCCTCCTCCGGGAAGGCGCGCCAGCGGGCGCCGCACGCGGAGCACTTCACCGACCGTCCCTCGGCCGGGATGCGCGCCCCGTCCACGAAATAGCTGGTGGCGCAGTCTGGACAGGTCAGTATCATGACAGCCGAATCGGACGCTCCAGCACCCTCACTCCGAGGTCGCCGATTTCGGCCTCCATGTCCAGAAAGCCGAACGCCGCGCCGGTGACCGACGCCGCCGATGAAATCCTCCGTTTCGACGCCGTGTCCATGCGATATGGACGCGGGCCCGAGGTCCTGTCGAACCTCTCGTTCGGCCTGCCCCGCGGCTCGTTCCACTTCGTCACCGGCCCGTCCGGCGCGGGCAAGAGCTCGCTGCTCAAGCTGATCTACCTGGCCGCCAAGCCGTCCGAGGGCGTCGTGCGCCTGTTCGGCGAGGACACCAGCCGCCTGCGGCCCAGCCAACTGCCCAAGCTCCGGCGGCGCATCGGCGTGGTCTTCCAGGACCTGCTGCTGCTGGACCACCTCACGGCCTTCGACAACGCCGCCCTGCCGCTGCGCATCGCCGGCCACCGGCCGTCGGAGTACCGCAACGACGTGGCCGAACTCCTGGCGTGGGTGGGCCTGGGCAAGCGGATGAGCGCCCTGCCCCCGACTCTGGCCGGCGGCGAGAAGCAGCGGCTGGCCATCGCGCGCGCCGTGGTGAACCGCCCCGAGATCCTGCTGGCCGACGAGCCCACCGGCAACGTCGACCACGAGATGGCCCTGCGCATCTTCCGGCTGTTCGTCGAGCTGAACCGGCTCGGGACAACGATCGTCATCGCCACCCACGACCAGGACCTCGTCGCCCGCTCGAACAAGCCGGTGCTGCACCTGGAGGGCGGCCGGCTCGTCCCGCTGCCGCCGCAGGGACCCCAGACGGGCGTCCAGGGGGGGAACGCGGCATGAGCGA
Organism: Phenylobacterium sp.; assembly: GCF_046463815.1. Taxonomy (GTDB): domain Bacteria; phylum Pseudomonadota; class Alphaproteobacteria; order Caulobacterales; family Caulobacteraceae; genus Phenylobacterium. The sequence goes on from NZ_JBKBRO010000006.1 coordinate 38,827, forward strand.
GGCCTTCGATCCCGCCCGCTGGCGGCCCGCGCCGTTCCTGCCCCAGAAGGACGCCCGCGACCCGGCGCTGATCTTCGTGGTGGCGGTGCTGTGCTTCCTGGCCTGCCTCACCGCCATGGGCGTGATCGCCGCCGACCGCGCCGCGCGCGGCTGGGCGGGCGAGCTCACCGGCGAGGCCACGGTGATCGTCCGCGCCCGGGGCGGGGAGACGCCGGACGCCGCCGCCGCCCGCGCCGCCGAGGTCCTGGCCGGGGTGCGCGGCGTCTCCGAGGCCCGCGCCCTGGAGCGCGAGAAGGCCTACGACCTCGTTCGCCCCTGGCTGGGCGACGTGGCCGACCTGGAGGATCTGCCGGTCCCGCGCCTGGTCGCCGTGACCCTGGACCGGAAGCAGCCCGCCACCGCCGCCGCCCTGTCGGGCGCGCTGAAGGCCCAGGGGATCGACGCGGTGGTCGACGACCATTCGGTCTGGATCAAGGACATCCGGCGGGGCGCGGGCGTCGTGCGCTGGACCGGCGCCGGCGTCTTCCTGCTGATCGCCGTGGCGGCCGGGGCCGTGGTGGCCTTCGCGACCCGGGCCGGACTCGCCGCCCGCCGCGACGTCGTGGAAGTCCTCCACCTGGCCGGGGCCGAGGACAGCTTCATCGCCCGGCTGTTCCAGGGCCGCTTCGCCGGGATCGCGGCGCTCGCCGGCGCCATCGGGGCGACCGCCGCGGCCGGGCTGGGCGCGGTCCTGCGGCTGGTCGGCGGCGGCGAGGGGATCACGCCCGCCCTGCCCTTCGCCTGGACCGACCTGCTGGCCGTCCTGCCCTGCCCGCTGCTGGCCGCGGGCGTCGCCGCCCTGGCCGCCCGGCTGACCGCCACGGCCCTGATCCGGGACCTCTGAGGGTGAAGTCCGTAACCGCCTTCCTCGCGCTGACGCTGATCTGGCTGGCGGGCCTGTTCGCCTTCGCCGGCCGGGTGCAGCAGTCCACGCCGGCCAGGCTTCCCGTTCCGGCCCAGGGAATCGTGGCCCTGACCGGCGCCAATTCGAACCAGCGGATCGCCGCCGCCGTGGGCCTCCTGGAGGACGGCTACGGCCGCCGGGTCCTCGTCTCGGGCGTGAACCGCGAGGCCAGCCGCGAGGACATCCGCAACGTCTCGCGCGCCGTGCGCCGGCTGTACGACTGCTGCGTCGACCTGGGCTTCACCGCCGCCGACACGGTGGGCAACGCCCGCGAGACCGCCGATTGGGCCAAGGCCATGCGCTTCGACAGCCTGATCGTCGTGACCACCGACTACCACATGCCCCGCGCCATGCTGGAGCTCCGGGCCGTGTTCCACGGCACGGGGGTGCGGCTGCAGTCCTACGCCGTGCCCACGCCGGCCCTGAAATCGAGCAAGTGGTGGCGCACGCCCGGCGCGGCGCGCTTGATGGTGGTGGAGTATTGCAAGTATCTCGCGATCCTCGGCCGCGAGGCGGTGCTGGGGCTGGGGCCCCGCGAAGCCCCGCTCCAGGCGGCGCAGCAGAAGAGCCCTTCGTGACCGTCGTCCGCTCCCTGGCCTACGTGCTCCTGTTCTACCTGTGGACGGCGCTGGTCGCCGTCGCCTGCACGCCGATCCTGCTGGGGCCCGACCGCTGGACGCTCTCCATGTTCCACTTCTGGGGCCGGGGCGTGGTGGGCCTGCTGCGCATCTGCGGGATCAAGGTCGAGGTGCGAGGCCGCGAGTTCATTCCCACGGGAGCCGCGCTGGTGGCCCCCAAGCACCAGTGCATGCTCGACGTCTTCGCCCAGTTCACCTGGCTGCCGGGCACGGCCTTCGTGATGAAGAAGGAACTCGCCTGGATCCCCTGGTTCGGCTGGTACGCCGCCAAGGCCGGGGCCATCGTCATCGACCGCGAGGGCCAGTCCAGGACCATGCGCCAGGTCATCCGCGAGGGAACCGAACGGTTCAAGAAGGGCCGCCAGGTGGTGATCTTCCCCGAAGGCACCCGCAAGGCGCCGGGCGACCCGCCCGACTACAAGCCCGGCATCGCGGCCCTCTATCGGGAGCTTAACGTGCCGGTCTATCCGGTGGCCACCAACGCCGGCGTTCATTGGCCGGCCCACGGCTTCATGCGCCATCCGGGGACCATCGTCTTCGAGTACCTCGAACCCATTCCGCCAGGTCTCAAGCGCGCCGAGTTCATGCGCATCCTGGAGGAGCGGATCGAGACGAAGTCCCGGGAGCTGATGTCCCTCTAGCCGCCCGCCAGCTCGCGGGCCTCCACGAGCCCAAGCAGCCGTTCCATGGCGGCGTCGCGCACGCCCTCCTCGCGCAGGTGCCGCACGAGGTCGCGCAGGTAGTCGACATTGCGGCCCGAGAGCCCCCGCGCGCCGGCGATCAGTTCGGCCTGACGCTCCAGCGAGAGCGCGCCGGCCCACTGCGGATGGCCCACGTCCGAGAGGAAGACCAGCGCCTCGACGCGGCGACCGTCCGCCAGCCGCACGGCGCGGGACGCCTCGATGTAGGTCTCGGTGGGCTGCTCGCGCTCCTTGAGGTAGGCGTAGGTCCCGTCCCAGTCGCGCGGGGCGACCCGGAAGGCCATGCCCCGCGTCGCCCCGCCGGGCGCCAGCCCCAGGACCAGGCCGGGACGATCGTAGGTGCCGCGATGATGAACCGAATATATGCAGAAGGCGCGCCGGCGCCCGTGTAAGGTGGCCGCCCGCCGCTCCTCGAAGGGAAAGCCCGGCCGCCACATGAGCGAACCGTAGCCGAAGACCCACCGTTCTTCCGACATCCCGACCGCAAAAGCCCCAGGTAGAAGCCTCAGGCACAAGCCCCATAAGAGAGAATGTCTCTGCACGATCTGCCCCCGCCCCGCAAACGGAGCCGCCTCGGACTCTATGTGCCGTTCGTCCTGGCCGTGCTCGTGGTCATCGCCTGGACGGCCGGATGGCTGTGGGTGCGCGGCGAGGTCCGCACCCGCATGGACCGGAGCGTCGAGATGCTGAAGCGCGCCGGTTACGAGGTGACGTGGAAGGACCGGGGCATCGGCGGCTATCCCTTCCGCTTCAACGTCACCCTGACCGAGGCGCGGGTGCGCGAGCCTTCCGGCTGGGCCTTGGAGGCGCCGGTGCTGGAGGCCCAGTCCAGGGTTTCCTCGCCCACCAGTTGGGTGATCGCCGCGCCCGAGGGCGCGACCTTCGTGCGGCCAATGGGCGGTCCCGTGCAGGTGAAGGGCAAGGTGATCCGCGCGAGCCTCACCCACCTGCGCGAAGTCCCGCCGCGCTTCTCTTTCGAAGGCGTGGACCTGACCTTCCAGCCCGGCGCGGGCGCCCAGCCCTTCGGCCTGGAGGCGGCCAAGCGCGTGGAGTTCCACCTGCGCGGCGCCAAGGAGCTCGACGAGGCCCTGGTGTCGGTCCGCGTCGAGGACGGCAAGGCCAGGCTCGCGGGCCTCTTCGGTCGCATCGCGGGCGAGCGGCCGGTGTCCATCGTCTGGAACGCCACCCTGACGAAGATCTCCGCCTTCACGGGCTCGGACTGGCCGGGCGCCGTGCGCCATTGGGTCGACGCCGGCGGGCGGATGACCCTGCGCGAGGCGGGCGTCACCGCCGGCGAGGCGGTGCTGGGCTCGAACTCCGGCACGCTGACGGTCGCGGCCGACGGGCGCCTTTCCGGCGTGCTGGACGTCACCCTGCGCCAGGGGCCCCGCGCGCTCGGCGCCATGGGCGAAGCCGGCGTCATCCCGCAGGAGCGCGCCGAGGCCGCCGCGGCCGTGGCCGCCGCCCGCGAGGGAACCGGGGACGTGGCGCGGGCCACCATCCACTTCCAGGCTGGCCAGACCACTCTGGGCCCGGTCGCCCTCGGCCCATCCCCGAAGGTGTACGGCTCCCGCTAGATCATGGAAGCCATCTACCAAGCCGTGCGAACCGGCCGTACGGTGCGCCTCGCCTGAGACAAGAGAACGAGGGGGAGGATCATGGCGTCGCTCTACGAGCGTTTCGTGCTGCCGAAGCTGCTTCAATGCGCCTGCTCCTCCCCGCCGATGATGAAGCAGCGGGCCAAGGTCGTGCCCGAGGCCAGCGGCAAGGTGCTGGAGCTGGGCATCGGCATGGGCCTGAACCTCGCCTTCTACGATCCCGCCAAGGTGAAGAGCGTCACCGGGGTCGATCCCGCGGCCGAGCTGCGCGCCGCCGCCCAGGCCGCGCCGCACGACCCGAAGCTGAAGGTCGAGGTGCTGGACGGGACCGCCGAGGCCCTGCCCTTTCCCGACAAGAGCTTCGACTGCGTGGTCTGCACCTTCACCCTCTGCTCGGTCCACACGCCGGCCCAGGCGCTGGCCGAGGCCCGGCGGGTGCTGAAGCCGGGCGGGCGGTTCCTGTACTGCGAGCACGGCCTGGCCCCCGAGCCCGGCGTGGCCAAGTGGCAGAGGCGGGTGGAGCCGGTCTGGAAGCGCATCGCCGGCGGCTGCCACATCACCCGGCCGATCACCTCGGCCATCGAGGCGGCGGGCTTCAAGGTCGCCCGTCACGACAGCATGTATGTTCCGCGTACCCCCAAGATCCTGGGCTGGAACGAATGGGGCGAGGCCCGCGCCTGATCCGCGTTCCGAGAACATGAAATCTCGGTAACCCCCTTGAAATTGGAAATCCCTCACCGTGTTTGACGGATTGAAGGGAATATTGTTGCTTAAATGGCACAGCGCGCGGCGAACACCGGCGCCCCAGCAGCCCGCGCCTTGAGCGCCCTCCCGAGCCTAACTAGGTGCCGCGTCCCCTAGTTTGGATTGGGACTTAAAATGAAAAAGAACCTGTTCGCCGCGGCCGCCGCCGTGGCCTTCCTTGGGTCGGCTGTGGCCGCCAACGCCCAGACCATCGGTCACGTGGGCGCCAACTACGCGCGTCAGGAAGTGGACGTGTCGGGCCTGGGCGACGCCGACGCCGACGTCTGGCAAGCCGAAGGCGCCGTGCGCTTCGACGCCGGCTCGCTGGGCGCGGCCATCAACGGCGCGGTCACCGACTACGAGCACGGCGACACCGTGTTCGGCGCCACCGGCCACCTGAACACCACGGTCGGCAACGGCCTGGTGGGCGGCTTCGCCGGCGTCGACACCTCGGACGACCTCACGGTCTGGGGCCTGGGCGTCGAGGGCCAGACGAACCTCACGCCTAAGACCACCCTGTTCGGCCAGGCCGGCTATGGCAACTCGGACGACCTGGGCGACGCCGACCTGTGGGCCGTGCGCGGCGAGCTGCGCCACTACGTGACCGACAACATCAAGCTGCAGGGCTCGGTGGGCTACGTCACGGTCGACAGCCGCCTGGGCGACGACGACATCTGGAACGCCGGCGTCGAGGCCGAGTACCAGTTCGCGAACAGCCCGGTGAGCGTCCTGGCCGGCTACGACCACTTCGACGCCGACGGCGTCGACGGCGACACCTTCCGCGTCGGCGTCCGCTACACCTTCGGCGGCTCGATCCGCGAGCGCGACCAGTCGGGCGCGGCGCTGGGCACGCTGTCGAAGCTGTTCGGCGCGGGCCTGGGCCGCTAAGGCCGGCCACGTCCTGGAAATGGAAACGCCCCCGGCTCTCGCCGGGGGCGTTTTTCTTTGTCCGCGGTCCGGGACGTCAGAACGCCTTGCGGACGCTCACGTACCAGTAGCGGCTGTAGGGCTGGTAGAGCTCGCCCAGATAGCCTTCCACCGCCAGCGGCGGCTTCTCGTCGGTGATGTTGCGCACGCCCACGCGCAGGCGGGTGTTGGCGCTCCAGCCGGCGTCATCGGCGAACTCGTACTGGCCGTAGAGGTTGCCCGTCATCTGGCTGTCGATGACCCACGGATTGCCCGACGGATCGCGCAGGTCCGTGTCGTCCACGTCGTCGATGAACTGGGTGAAGGCGCCCACGGTGAACTGGTCGTAGCGCCAGGTCAGCGAGGCCGACCACTTCCACTCCGGGCGCCCGTTCTGACGGATCAGGTCGCCGCCGCCGGTGATGGTGGTGCCGGCGTTGATCTGGCCCGCGTCGCGCGCCGCCATGAGGGCGGCGATGTCGGGCGAGGGCGAGCGGTAGAACTTGATCAGGTGGGCGGCGTTGAAGTTGACGTCGAAGTCGCCGAAGCGGTCGGTCTTCAGGTTCCACAGCACGCCGATGTCGAGGCCGCGGGCCTCCTGAGGCAGCAGGTTCTGGTACTGGTCGTTGACGTAGAGCACGGAGCCGACCGGGTCGAGACCCGTGCCCTGGAAGGCGGCGATGTCGTCGGCCGTCGGCGCGGCGCGGACCACGTTCGGGTTCGTGCGGCCCTGGACGCGCTCCAGGTAGTCGAGGATCAGCGCGTTGCCCTCGCCGAACAGGCCGACGATGCCCTTCTGCTTCACGTTCCAGTAGTCGACGGTGAAGGTGAAGCGGCCGAATTCCGGCGGCACGAACTGCGGCTGGAAGACGACGCCCATGCCCCAGGTCTCGCTGGTTTCGGGCTTCAGGTCGGCGTTGCCGGCCCGGCGGGCCGTGGTGGCCTGCGACCGCGAGCAGTTCGAGAAGCTGGTGATGCGGCCGGCCCGCAGGTCGGCCTCGCACTTCACCCAGTCGGTGCGGGTGTTGGAGCGGGTCACCAGGGTGGCGTTGATCTGCTCGAGGTTCGGGGCCTTGAAGCCCTGGGCCCACGAGCCGCGGATCCGCAGGCCGTCGAAGATGTCCCAGGCGCCGGCGACCTTCGGCTTGGCCACGTCGCCCACGTCCGAGAAGTCCTCGTAGCGGCCGGCGAGCTGGAACTCGAGGTTATGGACGAAGGGAATGTCCATCTCGGGCGAGACCACGGGGACGGCGAACTCGAGGTAGGCCGAGGTGACCTCGCGCTTGCCCTTGGTGTCGGGCGAGGGCGACGAGCCGATCAGGTCGTTGCCGTAGACCGTGCCGGTGACGGAGTCCGTGAAGGTGATGGTCCCGTCGACGCGCGGATCGCGGTCGTCCTGCTGGGTCTCGCGGCGCCATTCGACGCCGGCCGCCACACCGATGTCGCCGCCCGGCAGGGCGAAGAGGTCGGCCTTGGAAACCTTGAAGTCGGCCAGCGTCAGGGAGCTGGTGGAGACCCGCTTGGTCTTGATCCTGATGGCGTCGATGGCCGCCTGCGACGAGGGCGTCGCATCGCCGATGCTCGGGTTCGTCGGATCGCCGCCGTTGAAGGGGTTGTAGGCGTCCGGCGTCGAGAGGGCGAGCTGGCGCTGCAGCAGGGTGGCGCTGATGCCGTCCGAGGTGTCCACGGCCTTGGCGTGCGAGTAGAGCAGCGCGCCCTCCCACTTGAAGCCGAACTTGTCGCCCCGCAGGCCCGTCAGGAAGCGGGTCTGGGTCAGGTTCACGTCGACCACGTTCGGGCCCACGTCCACGAACGAGTAGCCGCGCAGCACGACCGGCAGGCCGGCGGCCGGGGCGGTGATGCCCGACAGGCGGTTGGGGTTCGTCTGGCCGTTGGCGAAGACCGTCGGCCCGAAGGGGTTGTAGTAGTTCGACGCCGGGATGGTGATCGGCAGCGAGGTCAGGGTCGCGGTCGGCCCCTGAACGCTGCGGCTGACGGCGTTGTAGTAGCCGGCCTCGCCGAAGACCTGGACGTCCTCGGACAGCTCCCAGTTGCCGGTCAGGAAGCCGTTGAAGCGCTGGGTCTCGGGCATCACCGAGGTGTTGAAGGTGGCCGCGTTGTAGCGGAGGTTGCGGTCCTCGCCGCTGGTCGCCGGAGCGGCGTCGTCGATGCAGTAGCCGCCCTGGGGCACGAGGCAGCCCGGCCAGCCGGTGGGCTGGGTGTGGAAGGCGCCGGCCGACGAGGTGATGAGCGCGCCGTTGCGGCGGACCGCGACGTTGCCCAGCGTCTGCAGCGAGGCCCACGGCATGGTCGTCGAGCGCCCGTCCAGGCCAACCAGGCCCTCGAAGTCGGTGCCGACGAACAGCGGCCGGCGGTCGGACGAGGAGGTGTAGTCCTGGTCCCAGGCGCGCAGCGCGGACTTGTCGGCATAGGTCAGGAAGACGGTCAGGTTGCCGCGGTCCCAGTTCTTGCCCGCCAGGACGTTGAACTCGGTCTCGGTCAGGTGGGTGCCTTCGGCGGCGCCGTACTGGGCCTCGACCTGCAGGCCTTCGTAGCGGTCCTGCAGCACGGTGTTGACCACGCCTGCCACGGCGTCCGAGCCGTAGAGGGCGGCCGCGCCGTCACGCAGCACTTCCAGGCGCTTCAGGCCCGACACCGGGATGGCGTTGGTGTTGTAGGTCAGCACCGGGACCAGGTTCTCGTCGGCGCGGCTGGTCGGGTGGGCCACCACCCGGCGGCCGTTCAGCAGCACGAGCGTATTGCCGACGCCGAGATTGCGCAGGTTCACCGAGCCCACGTCCCCACGCGCCGAGTTCGACGAGTTCGGCAGGTAGGACGAGTTGAAGCTGACATCGCCCATCTGGGGGATCGAGCGGAACAGGTCGTCGCCCGAGGTGGCGGCCAGGGCGGCGAGTTGCTCCTCGCCCACCACGGTCACGGGCAGGGCCGCGGTGACCTTCGAGCCCTCGATCTGGGTGCCGACGACCACGATCTCCTCGACCGTGGCGTCCTGGGCGGCCGCCTGGCCGGCGAGGCCCACGGCGCTGAGCGCGGTGGCGCCCAGCATCAGGCTGCGCAGTGAAGTCATTCGCATCTGTCTTATCCCCTTCTCTTATTGTCGTTCGGACCGGCTCTCTTTGCGGGGCCGGTCAGTGGAAGCCCACATTGTCCATTTCGAGCCACAGCCTGGCGGCGGCGGGACGGACGGCGCGGTCGCCGCCCGGAGTGCTGATTCGGGCGGTCATCGCCACGCGCGGCGCCCGGTATTCGGGAGACTGGGGTTAGTCGGCGACCCTGGCGCCGTCGGCGGTCGCGTAGGCGGTGGCGACCCGCGGCATGGAGCCCGTGCGGTCGAAGGCCGTGGCCCCGTCGATCACCGTCACTCCGGCCTCCGGCTTCGCGACCGCCCCCGGCGTCACAGCCAGCGCCGCCACGACCGCCATGGCGGCCGCCATTCTTGAACGCAACATATCCAAACACCCCAGCCTGACGGATCGCGCCTGCAATCCTCGGCGCTGCGTAGCGCGGCAAGGCCGCCCACACAATTCTTTCGCTCGCGAGGCGTTAAGCCGCGATTACGTGCGCGCTGACGGGGCAAATGCCCGCCCAGGAGCAAACAACGTTCCGAAAACGCGAGATTGCGGAAAATCACGCGCCTGACGGGAAAGGCGTCGGCGTCCGCGGGGGCGGAGCGCCGGTCAGATGATCCATCCCGGCGGCAGGGCGTCCAGGCGCACGCCCTGAAGGATCAGTTCGGCCCCGCCGTCGAGAGCGATCTCCACGTCGCCGCCGACCTGCCGCACGGTGTAGCCGGCGCCGGGGAGCAGTTGCACCCGGTCGCCCTCGGCGGCGTTGAAGTCGCTCACGACATCCCGGCCGGCGTCGGCGAAGGTGTGGAATATGTCGCCGCCCGCGCCGCCCGTGAGCGTGTCGGCGCCCCGGTCCCCGGCGATGAAGTCGTCACCGGCCCCGCCGAAGATCGAATCGTCGCCCTGCCCGCCCCGCAACTGGTCCGCGCCGGCGCCGCCATCCAGGCTGTCGTCCCCGAGATTGCCGAGGACGATGTCGGCGCCGTCGTCCCCGAACAGCAGATCCTGATCCTGACCGCCCACGACCCAGTCGTCCCCGGCCCCGCCGTGCAGGGTGTCATCGCCTTCGCCCCCCCTCGAGCACGTCGCGGCCCTCGTCGCCCGCCGCCTGGGGCGCGCCGTGGTCGCCGAAGATGACGTCGGCCCCCTCCTCGCCGTCGAGGGTGTCCGCGCCGCCGTCGCCCTGGATATGGTCCAGCCCCTCGCCGCCGGTGATCGTGTCGGCGCCGCCGCCGCCGCTCAGCAGATCGTCGCCGCCCAGACCGTCGATATGCTCGCCGGGCCCGCCGCCGAACAGGACGTCGGCTCCGGTGGAGCCCTCCAGCCAGTCGGAAGGCGGCGGAATGCTGTCCTCGCTGCCGCCGGTCCCGTCCCAGAGCGGGTTGTCGACGAGGAAGAGGTTATGCTGGTCGTTGTCCTCGCCAAAGCTGGTGCTGACCAGCAGCCGATGCCCGTTGCCCGACAGATGGAGATTGTAGAACGGGTCCTCGACGGCGCCGTCGGCGATCGTCACCACCTCGATGACGATGTTCTCGACCACCGCGACGGGAAGCTCCCCGGGCAGCGTCGGCCGCTCGACGATGGAGGCGCGCGAGGAGTCCCAGATGAACAGCCCCCAGCCGTCCACGAAGGCCTGGGCCTGGAAGTCGTAGTTGGAGGTGAAGGCGATGAAGCGGCCGTCGTCCGACACCGTGATCTTGCCGATGCGGATGTTCGCGGAATCGGCCGGCCACCTGGTGACCAGGGCCCCGGACGAATTGTCGAAGCTGTAGCGGGTGTCCTTCAGCCAGGCATGGCCCACGCCGGTGTCGGAATTCTCGGAGGGGACCGGGAACCAGCTCCAAAGCCCGTCGCCGTGGTACTGCGGGTCGCGCGCCGCTCCCACGTTCTTGCCGGCGGTGTCGAGGTCGAACACCACGGGGCCGGGGTTGGGATCGGCCTGCCGCACGCCGACGTGCAGGCCCTGCCCATAGCGGAAGACGCCGTCCTCGGTGGCGCTGCCCTCCCAGACGATGGAGTCATACGTCGGCCCGACCCATTCCACGGCCGTGATCCGGTCGACCTTGAAGACGTAGGGCGAGGAGTCGGACGTGTAGACCGTCTCGCCGGTGATCTGGTCCACCACGAGGAGTCGGTCCGACGGGCTGTCGTAGCGGTCCTCGTAGAAGGCGACGTAGCGGCCGTCCGATGAGATCGCCCCGTCGAAGCGCGAGTTGTTCACCTCGCTGCTGCTGATCTTCCTGGTGGTCGACGTGACGCGGTCGAAGACGAAGACGTCGATGAGCTGGTTGTGGTCGCCCTCCACTAGGTTGCCGGCCCAGGAGCTGTAGACCACGTAGCGGCCGTCGCGGGACGTGGCCGCCACGCTGATCCCCTGCGAGGACGACTGACCGGTCCAGTCGACGTTGACCTGTTGGATGGACATGGCGAGACCTCGGACCCCGGCGGACGGGACCTCCGGGGCTGGCTGCGGGTTGCGGATGAGGGGCGTCCCACTGCGCCCAGCGTCGACGGCCCGCAGACTTCGCTAGGGCCAGGCGCCCTCGCGCTCCATCACCCTGCGACGGGCGCTAGGTCCGGCGAGACGAACGAAGTCTTGGGTGGGCGGCCGCCCGGACCTCGAAGCGGGGCGGAAGGCTTCGGCCGCCTTCGTGAGGCGGAAGAAGCCGGCGTTGGGGGAAGGCCTATTCGACCGGTCTCCTGCCCTTACGCAGGATGTCCGTGGCTGGGGAACTAGGACTCGAACCTAGAATAACGGTACCAAAAACCGCTGTGTTACCATTACACCATTCCCCAGCAGGAACGGCGCGGAGGGCCCTGCCCTCGCGGAGGCGGTGAGATAGCGCAGCGGCCCTTCCGATGCAACGCCCCACGAAGCGACTTTTCCGCTGCTTGCGGCGGCGAAAACGCTCCTCTATAAGGCGCCCTCCTCGAGATCGGAGTGTGGCTCAGTCTGGTAGAGCACCGCGTTCGGGACGCGGGGGTCGCAGGTTCAAATCCTGCCACTCCGACCATTTCCTCCGGGAGGGACCAGACCTCCCCAGTCTTCAAGAGAATGCTCCGGGATATCCGGACCTTGCCGGACCCGCTTTCCGGGCGGGCGAATGTGTGCGACAGCCCGTTCAGGCTTTCCTGGGATCGGTAGCGGTATGAAGCAGTTCCTGATCACCGCGGCGGGGGTGTTCGCCGGCCTCACCATCTTCCTGATCGGCGTGCCCTTCGTGCTGGTCATGCTGGCCGTCGGCGCCGCGGGCCCCACGCCCGTTCCCGCGAAGAGCGTGCTGGAGCTCGACCTGCGCGACCAGCTCACCGACCAGGCGCCGCAGAGCCCGCTGGCCGGGTTCGGGCGCAACAGCGTCGCGGTCATGACCATCGTAGAGACCCTGCACCGAGCCGAGACGGACGGGCATGTGAAGGGGCTGCTGATCCGCCTGCCCGAGAGCGGCATCGAGCCCGGCATGGCCGACGAGATCCGCCAGGCGGTGAAGCGCTTCCGCGCGGCGGGCAAGCCGGTGATCGCCCACAGCCAGGGCCTCTATCCGGCCGGCGTCACGACCTCGACCTACATGGTGGGCGCGGCCTCGGGCGACTTCTGGATGCAGCCGGGCGCCTCGCTGCAGGCCACGGGCCTGACTTCGGAGGACATCTTCCTGAAGCGGTTCTTCGACAAGTACGGCGTGACCCCGCAGTACGAGCAGCGGCGCGAATACAAGAACGCGGTCAACACCTTCCTCTACAGCGACTACACGCCGGCCCACCGCCAGGCGACGCTGTCGTGGATGACCTCGGTTTATGACGCCAACCTGGCCGCCGCCGCCGCCGACCGGCGCATGGCCCCGGCGGCGCTGCGCCGGACGCTGGAGGCCGGCCCCTACCTCGCCGAGGACGCCGTCCGCCTGAAGCTGGTCGACCGCACCGGCCAGGTGCGCGAGGCGGTCCAGACCCTGCTCGACCGGGCTGGCGAGGATTCCGAGCTGGTCGATTTCCACGACTACGCCCGCGGCCGCCACGACCGCGCGCGCCGGGGCCAGCCGGCCATCGCCGTCATCGAGGCCGAGGGCCCGATCCTGACCGGCCGGGATGAGGGCGCGAGCCCCTTCACGAGCAACGCCGCCATCTATTCCGACGACATCGCCGACGCGATCCAGCGGGCGACGCGGTCGAACGCGGTCAAGGCCATCGTCCTGCGGCTGAACTCGCCGGGCGGTTCCGACACCGCGTCGGAGCAGATCCTGGACGCCATCCGCGCCGCCAAGGCCAAGGGCAAGCCGGTGGTGGTGTCGATGAGCACCTACGCCGCGTCTGGGGGCTACTGGATCTCCTCGGAGGCCTCGGCCATCGTGGCCCAGCCGACGACGCTCACCGGCTCCATCGGGGTCTTCGGCGGTAAGTTCGCCGTGGGCGAAGCCCTCGCGCGCTTCGGGGTCGACCTGCGCGAGACGAGCGTCGGCGGCGACTACGCCGGCGCCTTCAGCCTGGGTCGGCCGTTCACGGCCGACCAGCGGGCCGCCTTCGCCGGCTGGATGGACCGCATCTACGACAACTTCATCGCCCGGGTGGCCCGGGGGCGGAAGCTGCCCGTCGAGCGGGTGCGGGAGATCGCCAAGGGCCGCGTCTGGACCGGCGCCCAGGCCAAGCAGATCGGCCTGGTGGACGAGGTGGGCGGCTTCTACGAGGCCGTGGCCAAGGCCAAGTCCCTGGCCGGCCTGAAGGGCGACGTGGCGCTGCGGCGCATGACGCCGGTCGAGAGCCCGATCGAGGCCCTGGAGCGCGCCATGGGCGTCTCGGCGGCCTCGGCCCGGACGCTGGCGGCGGCCGCCTGGGTGCTGGGCGATCCGCGCGCCGAAGCCCTGATCGACCGCGCGGCCGAGGCCAGTCTGCGCGAGGGCCACGGGGCGGCGGTGCTCGCGCCCATGCCGATCCGCTAGGACCGGAACGCCATGGTCACGGCTGATCCCCGGCAGGCCTACGACCTGATCGCGCGTGGCGACGTGGAAGGCGCGCTGCGCCTGACGACCGCCCTCATGGCTGGCCCCGCCCCCAGCGTCGGCGCCTACGCCGCCCACGCCGCGGCCCTCAAGGCCGCCGGCCGGACCCGTGAGGCGCTGGAGGTCAACCGCGCCGCCGCAGAGCGCTATCCGTCGAGCGGGGCTACCTGGCACAATCTGGCGGCCACGCTAGGCGACCTGGGGCACGGCGAGGAAGCGATCAGCGCCGCGCAGCGGGCGATATCCATCGGGCTCCAGGCCCCGGAGACGCGCCTCGTGCTGGCCCGCGCCCTACAGGCCGAGCACCGGTTCGACGAGGCCGAGGCCGCGTTCGCCGAGGCGCTCCGGCTGCGGCCCGACTACGAGGAAGCCAATAACGAGCTTTCCCAACTCATGTGGATGCGGACCGGCGACGCCGAGCGATCGCTGGGGCCGCTGCAGCGGGCCGTCGCGGCCAACCCGAACCACGCCGGCCTCGCCTATGCGCTGGCCATGGCCCAGGAGTTCACCGGCCAGAAGGAGGCCGCGCGCGCCACGGCCGAGCGGGCGCTCACCCGGGCCCCGAACGACCGCCGGCTGCTGAGCCTGGTCGTCGAACTGTCCTGCAAGCTGGGCGACGCGGGAACAGCCGTCCGGTGGGCCGCCCAGGCGCCGCCCGAAGACCCGGTCGCCAGGGCCATCCAGGCCCAGGCCCTGCTGGCGGCCGGCGACGGCCCCGCGGCGGCGGCGGCGGCCGAGGACGCCGTGCGGCGGCTGCCGAACGACCAGTACGCCGTCGCCCTCCTGGCCACCGCCTGGCGGATGATCGGCGACCCGCGCTACGGCGAACTCTACGACTACGACCGCCTGGTCGCCGCCTACGACGTCGTCGATCCCGACACGTCCGAGGGCGCAGCCTTCCTGGAGGAGTTGCGCGCGGCGCTGCGTAGGCTCCACCGCTACACCACCCACCCCTTCGGCCAGTCGGTGCGGCAGGGCAGCCAGGCGACGCTCCGCCTGGACGGCGCGCACGAACCCGCCATCGAGCGCCTGCTCGGCCTGCTGCGGGATGCGGTGGCCCGGCGGGTCGGCGAAGTGCGGGGCGAGGGCTTCTTCCAGAGCCGCAACACCGGCGCGGCCGAGATGAGCGGCGCCTGGTCCATCCGGCTCCTGGGCGCCTCCGGTCACCACGCCGACCACATCCACCCCCGCGGCTGGATCTCGTCGGCGTTCTACGTCTCGGTTCCCGACGACGTGCGGGACGAGGCGCGCCGTCCCGGCTGGATCAAGTTCGGGGAGCCAGGCGTGGCCACGGCCGAACCCATGCCGGCCGAGCGGCACGTCCAGCCCCGGCCTGGGCGGCTGGTGCTGTTCCCGTCCTACATGTGGCACGGCACCGTGCCCTACCCCTCCGCGGCAGAGCGGATGACCGTCGCCTTCGACGCGGTTCCCGTCGTCCGCTGAGCTGACGCGCCGGCCCAGGACGCTCGGGGACGCTCCGGGTTGCTCCGGGGCGCTCGCGCCACGGCCGATCCGCCCGCGCCAAAAGAAAAAGGCGGCGACCGAAGTCGCCGCCCTCAACTCCTGCCTTGCCGGCCGACTTAGAAGTCGGCGCGCAGGCCGACGAACAGGTACCGGCCGATGGCGTCATACGTCTGGGGATAGGTGTTCCCGTTGCACGGCCCGGTCGGGCAGTTCGACTGGCTGACCAGCGGCGGCTCGTTGTCGAACACGTTGTTGACGCCGACGCGCAGCGACATGTTCTCACGAACCGACCAGTTGGCGGCCACGTCGAAGTAGTTCTTGTCGGTCAGCTTCGCGTCGCGGCCGCGATACGTGCCGCCGTCGATCAGACGGTCCGACTTCACGCTGGAGACGTAGCGCCAGGTGGTCGACACGTCGAAGTCCCACGGCGAGCGCCAGGTCGCGCGCAGCTTGTGGCGCCACTCCGGCATCGGGGCGGACGCGGGGACCGCCGAACCGGTGCAGACGCCGCCGTAGTAGCCGGCGCAGTCGAAGGGCTCATCGCCCGGCAGGGTGGTGACCTTGTAGTGGTTCAGCCAGCTGCCTTGGAAGTTGAACGACATGCCGCCGAACTTGTCGAGGCCCGAGGTCATGCCGAAGTCGCCGAAGTCGAAGCGGTAGTTGGCTTCCACGTCCACGCCTTCGACTTCCAGACCACCCGTGTTGAAGGTGGTGTCGACGATGTAGCCGGTCTGCGACAGCCACAGCGAACCGGTGCCCGGCGCGCGGTTGATGAGGCCGCAGAAGAACTGGTCGCCGGTGGTGGCGCAGCGCTCCAGCGTCACGTCCTGGCCGATCTGGCCGATCCGATCCTTCAGCTTGATGTTGAACCAGTCCACCGAGGCCGAGAAGCCCGGGAAGAACGTCGGCGTCAGCACCAGGCCCACCGAATAGGTGTCCGAGGTTTCCGGATCGAGGTTCGGGTTGCCGCCCGTCTGGCCGTTGTACTGTTCGGCCGAGTTCGGGACGATCGAGCCGTACTGGGCCGCCGTGACGCCGGTGCGGATGCACTGCTCGAGCGTGTAGTCGGGCGACGTGCCGGCGCAGGGGTCGATCGAGCCGTTCAGCACCACGTTCAGCGTGGAGAACAGTTCCACGATGTTCGGGGCGCGGACGGCGCGGTTGTAGCTGGCGCGGACGCGGAAGTCCTCGGTCGGCGACCAGTCACCCGCGAGCTTGTAGGTGTCGGTCGAGAAGCCGAGCGAGTAGTCCGACCAGCGGTAGCCGACTTCCATCGACAGGTCGCGGAAGAACGGCTTGTCCTGGACGAGCGGGATGCGGGCTTCGCCGAACAGCTCGTACACGTCGTACGAACCTTCCGACGGCAGCGTGGCGCCGCCCTGGCCGTTCAGGTCGCCGGTCTGGAAGGCGATGTCCGTGTTCAGGTCCAGGTGCTCGCGGCGGTACTCGGTGCCGACGGCGAAGCCGACGCCGTCGTTGGCCCAGGGGGCCTTGACGCCGTACTGGCCGAGGTCGCCGGTCAGCGAGCCCGACACCACCGTCTGGTCATACTGGCCGTTCTGGAAGCCCGGGGTCTGCAGGTACTCGATCGAGGCCTGCGACGGGCCGGCCATCGAGAAGATGTCGTACGGACGGCAGGCGGCGTCCACGTTCGTGCCGGCCATCGAGGGGACCGCCGAGCGGCAGGCCGGTTGGCCGGTCGTCGGGTCGATCACCACGTCCAGGGCCTTGGCCGAACGGGCGTACGAGAAGTCGTTGAAGTAGATGTTCTGGTACTCGACGACGCCGTACTGGGCGAACACGTCATACTGGAAGCCGTTGTCCAGCTGGCCGCGCATGCCGATCACGCCGCGGTAGTCGGTGTGACGCAGGTCGGAGACCCGGCCGCCGCCTTCCACGTTACGACGCAGGATGGTGACCGAGGCCTGCTGGCCGGGGGTCACGGGGTCGGCGTCGGTGTTCAGGCCGATCGAGGCCGGATTGGCCGGGTCGTCAGGCAGCTGGTCGATGGTCGGGGCGCAGAAGGTCGTCGCCATGGCCGCCGTCAGGAACGGGTTGCCATCGCAGTTGATGTTGAAGTTCTGACCGAACAGGCCCGACGGCGCGATCTGGGCGGCCGTGTGGTCGTCCATGAACATCAGCTGGGTGTAGAGTTCGGCCTTTTCGCTGAACTCGTAGTTGGCGAAGGCGCCCAGCGTGTAGCGGGTGTCCGGACGCTGATAGTAGTTGAACGGCGCGAAGTTGAAGGCGTCGCGCGAACCGACGTAGTTGCGGAAACCGCGGCCGCCGGCGGCAGCCGGATCCAGGGTCACGTCGTCATCGCCGGCGCCGCCGCCGCTGATGAAGCGCGCGGGCGCGGTCGTGCCCGAGCCCGAGCAGATGAAGCCCGACGGATCGGTCGCCGAGTTCGCCAGCGTACAGGCGCTGAAGTCACGGTCCTTCTGGAGGATCGCCTGGACGTTGCGGTAGCCGACATAGGCGGTGACGTTGCCCTTGCCGTCCGGCGAGTTGACGCCGACCACCAGGTTCAGGTCGGTCGTGCCGCCGTCCCAGACATCCTTCTGGGGCAGGGCGAAGCGCGACGGATCGAGGGCCGTCGAGGCGCGACGGGTCACCAGGTCCTGGATGCGGTCGTTGTTGTTGGTGTGCTGGTAGCCCGAGTACTGCGCGTCGAGGCGCACGCCCTCGAAGTTCTTCTGCATGATGAAGTTCACCACGCCGGCCACGGCGTCGGCGCCGTACACGGCCGAGGCGCCGCCGGTGACGACTTCCACGCGCTCGATCAGGGCCGAGGGGATGAAGTTCAGGTCAGGGGCGGTGTTGGTCGCGCCGGCGGCGGGCGTGCCCGGCTGCAGGCGGCGGCCGTCGATCAGGACCAGGGTGCGGTTCGCGCCGAGACCGCGGAGGTCCACGGTGGCGGTGCCGGTCGCGCCGTTGGCGTAGCTGGAGCCCTGGGCGGCGAACACTTGCGGGAGCTGGTTCACCAGGTCTTCCGAGCGGGTGATGCCCCGCGTCAGGACGTCCTGGGCGCCGACCACGGTCACCGGGCTGGCGCTGGTCAGGTTCGGCTGCGGGATGCGCGAGCCGGTCACCACGACTTCAGAAACTTCCTGAGCCGAGGCCTGGGTGGCGGTCAGGCCCAGAAGGGCGGCGCCGCAGATCATGGAAGACGCCAGAAGGCGCTCCCGCATGGAATGGAATTTCACGGTCTGGATCCTCCAGCGGCTCACCCGAGGGGCGTCCGCTCCCCACAAAAGAGATCGGTCCCGAAAGCGGGTCTGCTTCCGGTTACGGCGGAGTTACGGTTTCCAGGGACGCCGGGTCAACGATCAACCACGCCCGGTTATGCTGCTGGCGCCGACCTGTCGCATTCTGGTCACAGATTTTGCCTGGGAGGCGCATGCGTGGACAAATCGTGCTTGGCTTGGCCTTGCGGCGGACGAAATCGGTCGCATTCGCCGAACGCTGGTCGGCACGCGCCTCCTAAACCTGGGCGATTGCGCCGGGCCGCGACCGCCGCTTCAATGCGGCGGGAAACCCGAGAGACCGTAACCATGACCCTGCGTTTTGCCCGGCCGACCCTCGCCGGCGTCGTGATTCTGACCGCAGCCCTCCCCTCCGCCGGGACGGCCCAACCGAAGCCCGAGGGGCGCGCGGCGCTGGTCCAGAAGCTGGCCGACTGCCGCAAGGTCGCCGAGGATTCGGCCAGGCTCGCCTGCTACGACGCCGCCGCCGCCGATCTGGAGCAGGCCGAGGCCAAGGGCGATATCGTGGTCGTGGACCGCGAGCAGGCCCGCACCGTCCGCCGCCAGGCCTTCGGCTTCAGCCTGCCTTCGCTCTCCGTGTTCGAACGCGGCGACAAGCCCGAGGAGATCGACCGGATCGAGGGCGTGATCGCCCGGGCCCACATGGACGGCTCCGGCAAATGGGTCCTGCAGCTCGAGGACGGCGCCTCGTGGGCCCAGATCGACGTCCAGGAGCTGTCGCTGAACCCGAAGCCCGGCCAGAAGGTCGTCATCCGCAAGGCGACGCTCGGCAGCTTCCTGGCCTCGGTCGAAGGCCGCCGGGCGTTCCGGGTCCGCCGGATCGGCTGATCCGGCGAGGCATTTCAGCCGGCGTAGAACCGGTTGCGGGCCAGCATAAGTTCCTTGACGAGTTCGCGCTCGCCCGGTTCGAGGAACGGATTCCAGACGTCGAAGATCAGGATCACCCGCAATTCGTCGGCGTCGTTCCAGGCTTCGTGCTCGATGGTGTCGTCGAATACCCAGGCTTCACCCATCCGCCACGGACGCGTCTCGTTTCCGACACGGAAGCGGGCGGGCCCCGGCAGGATCAGCGGCAGGTGGGTCAGCAGCCGCGTGTTGGTGGATCCGGTGTGCGGCGGGATGCGGGTATGGGCGTCCAGGGCCGAGAACATGGCCGTCGGCGCGAACTCCGGTTGGTGCGCCATCGGCAGGCCCTCCAGCAGCGCCGCCGTCCTCGGGCAGCTCTCACACACCGCGTCCTGGCGCTCACCGTCCTTCCAGAGGAAGAGCGAGCTCCAGCGCGGAGAGTGGTTCAGCTCCTCGAACTGGTTGGCCGGCACGTCGGGAGGAAACGCGATGTAAGGCGCGAAATCGCCCATCCGGCCCGCCAGCACGCCCTGGAGTTCTTCCTGGATGACCGGCGTCGCGGCTTCCAGCTCCGGCAGCCAGGGGAACAGCTCGCGCGGATAGAAGGGAACCGCGGGAAGCCTGGGATAGTGCAGCAGCAGCGGCTCGTGGTTGTAGACCCGCTTGCGGCCCGCGTAGATCCCCACCGCCTCGTCGAACCGCGCCGTCGCCAGCTCGGAGCCGGCCGGGCCGACCGACGCCACGGCCTGGCGCAGATAGGCCTCAAGGGCCTCCTGGGTGCGGGCGACCACCTCGCGGGCGCGGGCCACCGGCGCCCGGAGCGGGGGCGGAAGCTGGGCGTCGTCGGGCGCGAGCCTGAGCGCGTTCTGATAGACCCGGGCGGCGATGCGCTCGCCCTCGGTCTTCTCGACCAGCGCGCCCTTCGAGAGCAGGGCCAGGAAGTTGTAGGGGTCGAGCGCCAGGGCCTCGTCCAGGGCGGCGATTGCGGCGGGGAAGGCGCCGGCCATCCGGTGCGCCAGCGCCCGCTGCATCTTGACGTTCGGGTCGTGCGGGCTCGCCTGCTCGGCCTGGCCGATGGCGGCGAGCGCGGCTGCGGTGTCGCCCCGCCGCAGGGCCGCGGCGGCGTCCGCCAGGAATTGCTCGGAGGAGGTCTGCAAGGAAGTCGCCATCGGCTGTGAATCAAAGAGATGGCGTGGCGCGAACCGTCGCCCTTGGAATTGAAGCTCGTCAAAGTCGGCGCCCGACGCCGGCGAGCGTTGCGAAACTTCCACCCGCCCCCGATGATGTCAACGAAGGGCCAACCCTTAGACCGAAGAGCGTCATGACCGATTTCCGCCGCGTCACCGAGGACCTGTCCGTCAGCCCGCAGATCGCCGTCGAGGACGTCGCGGAAGCGGCTCGTCAGGGCTTCCGCACGATCATCAACAACCGGCCCGACGGCGAGGCGCCGGACCAGCCGCCGAGCCGGGAGTTCGAGGCCGCCGCCCAGGCTGCTGGCCTGGCCTATTTCCACGTGCCCGTGGTCGGCGGCCCGACGCCCCAGCAGGTGGAGACCGTCGCCCGGATCGTGGATGACGCCGCCAAGCCGGTGCTGGCCTTCTGCCGCTCGGGCACCCGTTCGATCGTTATCTGGTCGCTGGGTCAGGCCGCCTCGGGCGCGCGCGGCCGCGACGAGCTGGTGAAGCTGGGCCGCGACGCCGGCTACGACCTTTCGGGCGTGCTGGGCGGATGATCCCCTACGTCCGGGACATCGCCTTCGAATACGGCCGCTGCGACCAGGTCTCGCCGCTGATCCGGCGGGTGATCGCCAACAATCCGGGCCCGTTCACCTTCACCGGCACCGGCACCTATATCGTCGGCCGCGGCGAGGTGGCGGTGATCGACCCCGGCCCCGACGACCCGGCCCACCTGGAGGCGATCCTGGCGGCGATCCCCGGGGAGCGGGTGAGCCACATCCTGGTCACCCACCACCACTCCGACCACTCGCCGCTGGCCGGCGCGCTGAAGGCGCGGACCGGCGCGGTGGTCGTCGGCTGCGCGGTCGCCTCGCCCGACGTCGAGGACGATGGGGAGGACGACGGCCCGAAGATGGAGGCCGGCCACGACGCCGACTTCCGGCCCGACGTCAGCGTCTGCGGCGGCGGCAGGGTCGAGGGCCCCGGCTGGACGGTGGAGGCGATCCCCACGCCCGGCCACACCTCCAACCACATCTGCTACGCGCTCGCCGAGGAGAACTGCCTCTTCTCCGGCGACCACATCATGGGCTGGTCCACGACGGTCATCACGCCGCCGGACGGAGACATGACCGCCTACCTCAGGAGCCTCGACGTCATCCAGGCGCGGGGATTCTCGACCCTGTGGCCCACCCACGGGCCGCCGATCCGCGAGGTCGGGCCTTTCATCGACGCCTACCGCGCCCACCGCCAGGAGCGGATCGACCAGATCCTGACAGCGCTGAAGGCCGGGCCGGGCCGCATCGCCGACCTCGTCCCCCGGCTCTACGCCGACGTGGACCAGAGGCTCTGGCCCGCCGCCTCGCGCTCGATGCTCGCGGCGATGATCCACCTGGAGCGCCACGGGAAGGTCGTGGGCGAAGGCCCCGAGGGGGTCTACCGGCTGGCCTGAAGGGGTTTCTCCAGGACCTCGAAATAGAAGCCCTCGCGGGTGGGCTCGCCGAAGCGCGGGTCGCCATAGGGGAACGGCTTGGTCTCCCCCGTCTTCGCGTAACCGCGCCGCCCGTACCAGGCGATCAGCGCTTCCCGCGGATGCAGCACCGACATCCGCATCCGCCGGGCCCCGCGCGCCGCCGCATAGGTTTCCGCCGCCTCCAGGATGGCCCGGCCCAGGCCCGCGTCCTGCCGGTCGGGGCTCACGGTGAGCATGGAGAGATACCAGGCTCCCTCGTCGCCGGCGTCCAGCCGGACATGGCCCACGTGGTCGCCCGTCGCGTCGCGGGCGATCAGCAGCACGGCGCCCGGCTGGGCGAGGTCCTCGGCCAGCAGCGAGGCGTCGATCCGCTGGCCGCCCACCAGGGATTCCACCTTCCAGTCGGTCTGTCCCTCGGCTTGGCGGTAGGCGCGGTTGGTCAGGGCGATGACGGCCGCGTGGTCGGCCTCGGTGGCGGGGTGCAGGCGGATCGGGTCCATGCCCCGCCAAAGACAGGGCCTTCCGAAGCCGTCAAGGCCCCGCGAGCTCCCGTATCCGCCGGCCGATCCCGGCGATGACCGCAGCCCCCTTGGAGATGCGCCCGGCGAACAGGACGAAGGCGTGGATCGTACCATCCACGCAGACGTGCTCCACAGGGACGCCGGCCGCCGCCAGTCGCGCGGCGTAGGCTGCGCCCTCGTCGCGCAGGGGATCGAGCCCCGCCGTGACGATCAGCGTGGGCGGCAAGCGCGCCAGCACGTCCTCGGCCGCGAGGATCGGCGAGGCGCCTGGCTCCTCCCCGGCCGCGGGACCGGGCAGGTACTCGGCCTCGGCGTTGCGGATGTCGGCCTCGCGCAGGAAGAAGCGTCCGTCGCCGAGCGCGGCCCGGGACGGGAAGTCCGTATGAGCGCTCGCGCTGATCACCGGATAGACCAGCACTTGCAGGGCCAGCGGAACGCCCGCCCGCTGGCAGAGCGCGGCGGCGAGGTTGCCCCCCGCGCTGTCGCCCGTGACCGCGATCCGGGCCGGATCGGCGCCCAGCACCCCGGCCTCCCTCGCCGCCCAGGCCAGGGCGGCTTCGCAGTCCTCGAGGGCGGCGGGATACCTGTGCTCGGGAGCGCGACGGTAATGGACATCCACGACCACGCAGCCGCCCGCCGCGCAGTAGGCCCGGCACACCCGCTCGTAGCCCTCGGGATCGCCGATCGCCCAGCCGCCGCCGTGGATGTGCAGGACAAGCGGCGGCGGCGAGCCCGCTGGCTCGGCGGGCCAGTAGATGCGCACGGGAACCGGGCCGGCCGGGCCCGGAACCTCGCGATCCCCGATGCGGGCGACGGGCGACGGGGCCGGGCCGTAGGCGAGCGCCATCCGGCGCAGCATGGCCCGGCGGTCCTCGACGGTCGGCTCGGCCGGGACGTCGGCGAAGTCGGTGACCATGGCCGCCAGCAGCGCCGCAGTCTCGGCGTCCGGCGCCGGATCAGAACCGGTAGCGGACATTGACCGAATAGGTGCGCGGGGCGCCGTAGTAGCCGAGCTGGACGCCGGGCGAGTCCGTCAGGTCGAAGCCGTGCTCGCGGTAGCGCTCGTCGGTGAGGTTGCGGCCCGAGAGGATCACGCTCCAGGGGCCGCCCGGCTGCGACCAGACCACCGAGGCGTCGAGCAGCGCGTAGCCCTCCTGGGCCAGCACCTCGCTGCTGGAGACCGTGAGATAGGTCTTGGAGCGGTGGCTCACCCCGCCGTTGAAGGTCAGCTCGCCGGCCTCGCCCAGGTCCACCTCATAGCTGGCCGACAGCCGGCCCGACCACTTGGGCGCGTTCACCAGATGGCGCTGGTCGCTGATGTCGACGCCGCCGTCGATGTATTCGTCATACTCGCTGTGCAGGTAGGCGCCGTTGGCCTCGATGCGGAACCGGGGCGTCACCACCGCCGTCAACTCGGTCTCCAGGCCGTACATGTTGGCCCGGCCGGCGTTGTCGAACACGGCCACGAAGTCGCCCGTCTGCGGGTCGGCGGCGAACCGGCTGAGCTGCAGGTTCTTGTAGTCCTGGTAGAAGGCCGCGAGGTTCAGGCGCACCCGGCGGTCGGCCAGCTCGGTCTTCAGCCCGGCCTCGTAGCTCCACATGGTCTCGGGATCGAAGGACTGGGCCGAGACCGAGTTGCGGCCGTTGAAGCCGCCGCTCTTGAAGCCCTTGGCCACGCTGACATAGGTCAGCACGTCGTCCGAGACTTGGTAGTTGAACGCCGCCTTGGGCGTGAAGGAGGACCAGTCCTCCTTGGCCTCGAAGCCCGTCACATTGTACCCGGCGCCGGTCCCGAACAGGCGCTCCATGTCCTCGGCGCTCGGCGCCACGGCGGGATCGAAGTATTCGCCGCGGTTGTCGGTCCACTTCTCCTCGTAGGTGTAGCGGGCGCCGACCGTCACGCTGGCCCGGTCGGTCAGCTTGTAGTCGAGCTGGGCGTAGGCCGCCGCGCTGGTGTTCTCCGCCTTCCGCAGGCCCGCCGTGTTGGCCGGGAACGGGAAGTAGATCGGCCCCGGCAGGATGACGAAGAAGTCCGGCCCCACGAGGCCCGAGAACGTCTCGTCGTTCTCCTTGAAGTAGAAGAGGCCGGCCACCGCCGACAGCCGCTCGCCCTTGTAGAGGACCTGCAGCTCCTGGCTCGTCTGGTCCTGGTCCTCGAAGTCGTAGATGCCGAAGGACCCGTCGGGCGAGGAGTCGAGGTCGAGATGGGTGCGGTACTCCATCTCCCGGTAGGCGGTGATCGACTTGAAGGTGAAGGGGCCGCGGTCGTACTGCAGCGTCAGGGCCGCGCCGCGGGTCTTGAGGCGCTCGAGGTCGTTGTAGGTCGCCTCCACCCGATCGGGGTCGGCGATCACGGGGCGCAGGCCGCCGGTGTTCACCGAATAGATCGGCGTCTCGCGGTGCGGCGTGCGGGACGCATCCGGGCTGTTCTTCGAGGCGTCGAGCGTCAGGTAGGCCGAGAAGTCCGAGGTGGGCTGGAAGAGCAGGCTGACCCGCCCGGCGATGGTGTCCTTGTCGCCGTCGTCCTCGCCGGTCAGCAGGTTCTTCGTGTAGCCGTCGCGCCGGGAGGCGGCGAAGGCGACCTTGCCCAGCAGCACGTCCGAGGCGATCGGGCCGCCGAGCACGGCCTTGAAGCTGCGGCTGTCGTAGTTGCCCAAGGTGGCGTCGAGATAGCCCTCGACCGCGTCCGTCGGCCGGGCGCTGGTGAACTTCAGGGCGCCGCCGATGGTGTTGCGGCCGTAGAGGGTGCCCTGAGGCCCGCGCAGCACCTCGATCTGCTGGGGGTCGATGACGTCCAGGAACGAGCCCTGCACCCGGCCCATGTAGACGTCGTCGAGATAGACGCCCACGCCGGGATCATTGAACGAGATCGAGTCGATCTGACCGACGCCGCGGATGTAGACGACGGCGTTCGAGGCGTCGCCCACGTGCAGCGAGAGGTTCGGGACGTGCGACTGGAGGTCGCCCACCGTCTCGACCTGGTCCTCGTAGAGGCTCTTGGCGCCGAAGGCGCTGACGGCGGCGGGGACGTCCTGGAGGTTCTCGGCCTGCCGCCGCGCGGTGACCGTCAGTTCCTCCACCTGCGTGGCGCCGTCCTGCGCCCGGACGTCGGTCGCCCCGATGAGCAGCGCCAGCGCCGAGGCGCCGCCGGCGAGCGCGCATTTGCCGTATCCCATGCCGTTTCCCCCTGTCGCCGACTGCGCGGCGCTACATGCTTGGGAGGCATTAGACCGCGTGCGGATCGCCTTGCCGACGACCGGACGGCTCATCTTGCGGGGAACAATTTCGCTCACGCCAGCCGCGGGGCGTCACGCCGTTCCAGCTCTTGAAGGCGCGCGTGAAGCTGCGGCAGTCCGAGAAGCCCAGCGCCTCGGCCACGTCGCCCACGCGGGCGCCTGCCGCCAGTCGGTCGCGGGCGCTCGCGTTGAGCACCTCGTGCCGGAGGCTGCGGAAGGAGGCGCCGTCCGCGGCCAGGCGCCGGCGCAGGGTGGCCACGCTGACGCCGAGCCGGCGGGCGACCACGGGCTGGTCCTGGAAACCGTCGGCCAGGGCCTCGCGGGCCCGGCGGAGGATATCCGAGGCGGCCGGCGCAGGCCCCGCCTGCCCCGCCTCGATCAGCGCCACGAGGCGATTGTGGACCGCGTGGTCCGGCGGCAGGCCGTAGCCTTCGCTGAGCGGCCGTGTCGCGATCGCCGCGTCGTAGGTCAGCCCGAAGCCGGCCGCGCCATAGGTCACGGGAACGTCCCACAGCGAAAGCGGCGTCGCCTCGCGCGGCGCCGGCCGGCGCGTGTGCGCCCGCCGCAGCATCGGCGTCAGGTCCTCGCCCGCGAGCGTGCAGAAGGTGGCGTGCAGGAACAGCAGCACGCCCTCCAGGCAGAGCTGGATGTAGGTTTCGGACGACTGGGCGTAGGGAAAGGCCGCGTCGTCCACGAAATAGACCAGGGCCCGGCCGTGACGCTCGACCCGGTTGTAGTCGCCGCCGTGCAGCAGGTTGTAGGCCTGGGCGATGCGCTCCATCCCGTCGGCCAGGGTGGCGGTTCGCGCGGCGTCGGAGATGACGAAATCCGAGGTGCCGGTCACCAGCGGCCGGGCCGAGAGATAGAGGGTCTCTTCCCGGGAGGCCTGCTTCATGGCCCGCCAGAAGCGGAAGTAGTCGGTGAGCGGGATCATGGCGCCGGGATCGGCCGCCGCCCGTTCGGGCGACAGGCCGAACCGGGCCAGCACGTCTCCCGCCCCGGTGTCCTCGGCGAGGCTCAGCAGCGGCTGGAGGTCGGCCAGCGGGACCTCCAAGGCGCTCCGCTTCAGAGGCATCGGAAGCGCCCCCCCGCGCCTCAGGCCGTCTCGGCCGCCCTGGCCGTCGGCAGGACGTAGTCCTTCATGCGCTCGCGGATCAGCTTCTTGTCGATCTTGCCCGTGGCCCCCAGCGGGATGTCGTCGACAAAGACCACGTCGTCGGGCGTCCACCACTTGGCGATCTTGCCTTCCAGGAACTTCAGGTACTCGTCCTTGGTGGCGGTCTCGCCGTCCTTCAGCTTGACCAGCAGCACCGGCCGCTCGTCCCACTTGGGGTGCAGCGCGCCGATCACGGCGGCCAGCGCCGTCTTCGGATGGCCGACCGCGATGTTCTCGATTTCGATGGAGCTGATCCACTCGCCGCCGGACTTGATCACGTCCTTCGCGCGGTCGGTGATCTGCATGTAGCCCTGGTCGTCGATGGTGGCGACGTCGCCGGTGTCGAAGAAGCCCTCCTCGTCCAGGATCTCGCCGCCGTCGCCCCGGAAGTACTGCCCGACGACGAACGGGCCCCTGACCATCAGCCGGCCGAAAGTGGTCCCGTCGTGGGGCAGGCGCTGGCCGGCGTCGTTGACCAGCTTCATCTCCATGCAGACGGGCGGGCGGCCCTGCTTGAGCTTGTACCTGATCTGCTCCTCGGGCGGCAGTTCGGCGGTCACGGCGTTCATCGACGACACGGTGCCCAGCGGCGACATCTCGGTCATGCCCCAGCCGTGCATGACGTCCACGCCGAACTCGTCCTGGAAGGCGCGCACGATGGCCTCGGGCACGGCCGAGCCGCCGATCATCACCCGCTTCAGGGTGGTGACCTGACCCTTGGTCTCGCGCAGGTGGGCCAGCAGCATCTGCCACACCGTCGGCACGGCGGCCGAGAACGTCACGCCCTCGGTCTCGATCAGCTCGTGCACCGAGGCGCCGTCGAGCTTGGCGCCCGGCATGACCATCTTGGCGCCCACCGCGGGGCACGAGAACGCCAGGCCCCAGGCGTTGGCGTGGAACATCGGCACCACCGGCAGCACCACATCCCGGGCCGACAGGCCCAGCACGTCGACGCTCATGGTGACCAGGGTGTGCAGGAAGTTCGAGCGGTGGCTGTAGAGCACGCCCTTCGGATTGCCCGTGGTGCCCGAGGTGTAGCAGAGGCCCGCCGGCGTATCCTCGGGGAAGCCGCCCCATTCGCAGTCGGCCGAGTTCTGCTCGACGAGGTCCTCGAAGCAGAGCGCGCCGGGGAAATCGACGCCCTTCATGCCCTCGCGGTCGGTCAGGACCACGACATGCTTCACCGTCGGCATCTTCGCCCGGTTCTGAAGGAGCACCGGCAGGAAGGTCAGGTCGGTGAAGACAACCTTATCCTCGGCGTGGTTGACGATGTAGCAGAGCTGCTCGGCGAATAGGCGCGGGTTCAGGGTGTGGCAGACGGCCCCGATCCCCATGATCCCGTACCAGGCTTCCATGTGGCGGCCGGTGTTCCAGGCCAGCGTTGCGACCCTGTCGCCCTGCTGGACGCCCATGGCCTTCAGGGCGTTCGAGAGGCGCTTCGCCCGCTCATGCAGGCGGGTGTAGGTCGTACGCACGATGGGCCCCTCGACCGAGCGGCTCACGATTTCCCGGTCGCCATGCCAGTTCCGGGCGTGGTCAATGATCTTGTCGACCGTGAGCGGCCAGCCCTGCATCAGGCCCAACATCTGCGCGTCTCCCAACTTAACGCTTGTTAGTTGGATTTACGCTTAGAGAGCCGCCGCGGATTAGGCAACGCGCGCTTCAGCCGCGCCGTTCAAGCCAGGCCTCAGCGGCGGGCGGAACCGGCCCGGCGACGTCCACCTTCGGCCAGGAGACGCCCAGGTCGCCGCGGGCGAGCTGCCCGCGCAGGACGTCCAGGCCGGCGTCCGAGGCGTCGCCGCTGCGCGCGGCGACCCGCGCCTCCAGCACCTCGGCCGGGGCGTGCAGCCAGGCCGGACGGAAGGGAACGCCGCACTCGGCCGCCAGCGCCTCGGCCCGGGTCCGCAGGCCCGCGTCGATGAAGCTCGCGTCCAGCACCACCGCCCGGCCCGCCTTCAGCAGGGCCCGGGCGTTGGCCAGCATCTCGTCGTAGGTCCGGGCCATGGCGTCCGGGGCGTAGGCCGCCTCCGGCGCGGGATCGGTGGGCGCGATCCCCAGCAGGCGCTTGCGCACCTCGTCGGTCCTCAGGATCACCGCGCCCGGCGAAGCGCCGAGCTCCGGCGCGACAGCCCGCGCGAAGGTCGACTTGCCC
Source organism: Phenylobacterium sp. (assembly GCF_046463815.1). Taxonomy (GTDB): domain Bacteria; phylum Pseudomonadota; class Alphaproteobacteria; order Caulobacterales; family Caulobacteraceae; genus Phenylobacterium. The sequence goes on from NZ_JBKBRO010000006.1 coordinate 67,721, forward strand.
GAACCTGACAGGCCGCCCACCGCCGCCAGCACGGGCGGCGCCGGCGACAGGTGGGCGATGGCCGCCTCCACATAGGCGCCGGCGACCTCGGCCTTGCCGCTGTGCGCCTCGACGTGGGCGCGGACCGCCGCGCGGGTGGCCAGCATCAGCGGCAGGGCCGCCGTTCCCTCCCAGATCTCGGGCGGGAAACCGCGCGCCGCCTCGTCCAGATAGGCCGACATGGCGCGCACGGCCGCGTCCCGGCGGCCGCGGAACGCCAGGTCCATGAGCAGGAAGGCCAGGTCGTACTGCACGTCCAGGTCGGAAAGCAGGTCGCTGAACTCGATGCAGTCGAAGAGAACCGGCCGCCCCTCCTCCAGGAGGATGTTGCCCAGGTGCAGGTCGCCGTGGCAGCGGCGCGCGAAGCCCCTCGCCGAGCGGTGGGCCAGGAGCGGCGCCTGGCGCTCCAGCTCCGCCTCGGTCGCCGCGATCAGGGTCTCGATCCGCGCCTGATCGAGCTCAGGGATGGCGCGCAGGATCTGGGCGTTGGAGCCGATGGTCCAGGACAGCGCCGTCAGGCCGCCGGCCGGGCGCAGCGGGGCCTGGGCGTGGAAGTCGGCGATGGAGCGCCCCAGGCGCTCGGCCAGATCGCCGTCTACGACCTCGGGGCGGGCCGATAGCACCGCCGTCTCGTCGAAGCGGCGCATCTCCAGCAGGTGGTCGACCGCCTCGCCCGCCCCGTCGATCGCCAGCGATCCGTCCGCCTCGCGGGTGATCCGGCGCACCGCCCGGTAGATGTCCGGGGCGGCCGGGCGGTTGAACTCCAGTTCGCGCTCAAGCGCCCACAGGCGCCGCTCGGGCGTGGAGAAGTCGGCGTAGCCCAGGTCGGCGTGCCGCTTGACCTTCAGAGCCACCGGGCCCCGCAGGAAGACGTGGGCGCAGGCGGTGTCGATCTGGCGCTCGCTGGACGGGGCGAGCCAGGCCACGATCTCGGCCTCGGAGGCGTCGTTCAAGGATAGAGCCTGCGCGTCGTCCAGCCGTCACCGGCGCGCGCGAAGACCAGCCGCTCGTGCAGGCGGAAGGGCCGGTCGCGCCAGAATTCGATGACCTGCGGCGCCACGCGGAAGCCCGACCAATGCGGGGGACGCGGCACCTTGCCCAGGCCAAAGCGCAGGCCCACGTCGGCGATCCGCTTCTCCAGCGCCAGCCGGTCGGGCAGCGGCTGGGACTGCTCCGAGGCCCAGGCCCCGATCTGGCTGGCCCGGGCCCGGGTGGCGAAATAGGCGTCCGCCTCCTCGTCGGTGACGCGGCTCACGGTCCCGCGCACGCGCACCTGCCGGCGCAGGGACTTCCAATGGAACAGCAGCGCCGCCTGGGGATTGGCCGCGAGCTGCCGGCCCTTGGCGCTGCCCAGGTTGGTGTAGAAGACGAAGCCGCGTTCATCGACGTCCTTCAGCAGGACCATGCGGACGTCCGGCATGCCGCCCTCGTCGGCGGTGGCGACCGCCACGGCGTTGGCGTCGTTGGGCTCGCGCTCCACCGCCTCTGACAGCCATTCCCGGAACAGCGCGAACGGATCGGCCTCGCTGAGCAGCGGCGGCGGCTCGGCGGCGGAGACCTGCCGGACGTAGTCGTCCTCGGATGGAGACGGGGGGATCAGGGTCTTGTCGCTCACGCCCGCCCCTATACGCGCAGCGCGCGCGTCCCGCGAGGCTTAACCGCCCGTTGACCGTGTCCGGGCCACGTTGGACGGCATGGCGCGGCCCCGCCCAGAGATGACGCTTAAGACCGCCCGCGAGGTGCTGGGGGTCAGCTCGCTCTCGACGCCCGCCGAGGTTCGCCGCGCCTTCCGCGAGGCCGCCAAGCACGCCCATCCCGACGGCGGCGGGGATGACGGCGCCTTCCGCCAGGTCGTCGAGGCCTATCGCCGCTTGCGCAACCCGATCGAGGACGGCCTCGCGCCGCCGCCGGCGCGGACCGCCCAGCCGACGCCCGATCCGCGCCTGGCCATTCCGCCGATCACCGCCCTGCTGGGCGGGGTGGCCGAGCACCGCCTCCCCGACGGACGCACGCTGCGCATCACCCTGCCCGCGGGCCTGCGCTGCGGGGACAAGGTCCGCGCCGGCGGCTGCAAGCTGGAGGTCTATGTGAAGACCGACGCCGGCGTTCTGGTGCGCGGCCACGACCTCTGGATGACCGTCCACCTGCCGCCCGCAACGCTGAGGAAGGGCGGCCGCGTCACCCTGGACACCCCCCTGGGCAAACGCGTCGTCTGGATCACCCGCAAGGCCGCCGAGCGGGGCCTGGTGCGCCTGGAGGGCCAGGGCCTGCCAGCGCGCGGACGCCACCCGCGCGGACATCTGTTCATCCGCCTCGCCCAGACGGCCGGGACGGCCGACAGCGCCGCCCTCTCCCTCCTCCGCCGCTTCGCGGCGGCGTGGGCCGCCTGACCGGCGGCTTGGTGATCGGCCAGGATCGGGGCTAGAGAGGCCGCGCCATGTCGCACAACACCTTCGGCCACCTGTTCCGCGTCACCACCTGGGGCGAAAGCCACGGGCCGGCGCTGGGGTGCGTGGTCGACGGCTGCCCCCCCGGCGTGCCCCTGACCGAGGCCGACATCCAGCCCTGGCTCGACCGCCGCCGGCCCGGCCAGGGCAAGTTCGTGACCCAGCGCCAGGAGCCGGACGCGGTGCGCATCCTATCGGGCGTCTTCCAGGACGACAGGACCGCCGGCCAGGTCACTACCGGTACGCCCATCTCGCTGATGATCGAGAACACCGACCAGCGCAGCCGGGACTATTCCGAGATCGCCACGTCGTTCCGGCCGGGCCACGCCGACTACGCCTATTTCGCCAAGTACGGCGTGCGGGACTACCGGGGCGGCGGCCGGGCCTCGGCGCGAGAGACCGCCGCGCGGGTGGCGGCCGGCGCCATCGCCCGCAAGCTGCTGGACGGCGTGACCATCCGGGGCGCGGTCGTGCAGATCGGCCCGCACGCGGTGGACCCCGAGCGCCTCGACTGGTCCGTGACCGGCGACAATCCTTTCTGGGCGCCCGATCCCGGGATCGTGCCGGTCTGGGAAAAACATCTGGAGCAGGTGCGCAAGGCCGGCTCCTCCACCGGGGCGGTCGTGGCCGTCGAGGCGCTGGGCGTGCCCGCCGGCTGGGGCGCGCCCCTCTACGGCAAGCTGGACGCCGAGCTGGCCGCCGCGCTGATGTCCATCAACGCCGCCAAGGGCGTGGAGATCGGCGCGGGCTTCGCCTCGGCCGCGCTCTCGGGCGAGGAGAACGCCGACGAGATGCGGATGGGGAACGACGGGCCGATGTTCCTCTCCAACAAGGCCGGCGGCGTGCTGGGCGGAATCTCCACCGGCCAGCCGGTGACCGCGCGGGTGGCGTTCAAGCCCACCTCTTCCATCCTCACGCCGCGAAGCAGCCTGAACGAGGCTGGCGAGGAGATCGAGCTGCGCACCAAGGGCCGCCACGATCCGTGCGTGGGCATCCGGGCCGTGCCCGTGGTGGAGGCCATGGTCGCCTGCGTGCTGGCCGACGCCTGGCTGCGCCACCGGGCCCAGATAGGCGGCGGCGCCTTCCGGCCCGGTGTTTCAAGTCGGTCGTGAACACGACGGATACAACAGTATCTACGTGACGATTTTTCACTGAACTCAGCCACTTAGGCGTGTGGCTCAACTGCAACGCCATTGACCGACGTTACATCCAACTTCTATTCAGCGCGCGCCGTCGCCCCGCCAGCGGGTTACGCGGCTTCGCCTGAAGGGGGAATACCGGTCAAGCGGTGCGGTACGATCTGCTCAAGATCCTGCTCGTCGACGACAACCACCACATGCGGGTGCTGTTGGCGGAGATTCTGCGCGCGCTCGGCGTGAAGGATATCTTCGAGGCGAACGACGGGGCCGAAGGCCTCCAGATGATGCGCAACCACGCCATCGACATCGTCATGACCGACCTGTCGATGCAGCCCTTGGACGGCATCGACTTCGTGCGCCTGCTGCGCAACTCGCCCGACAGCCCGAACCAGCTTTGCCCGGTGATCATGATCACGGGCCATTCGACCTTCGCCCGGGTGAACGAGGCCCGCGACGCCGGCGTCAACGAATTCCTGGCCAAGCCGCTGACCGCCCGGGGTGTCGTGGAGCGCATCCACCAGGTCGTGGAGAACGCGCGGCCCTTCGTGCGCACGGCCGACTACTTCGGCCCCGACCGCCGCCGCCGCGCCGACCCCGACTACAAGGGCCCCTGGCGGCGCTCGACCGACCCGAAGGACTAGGTTCTAGGCCACCGCCATCGCGCAGCTCTCGCCGATGGTCGGCCGAGACACGACGATGCGCGACAGGCCCGGGAACTTCGGCTTCAGCCGCTCGGCGAAATAGAGGCAAAGGTGCTCGAGCGTCGGGCGCTCCAGGCCCGGCTTCTCGTTGAGCAGGCCGTGGTCCAGCTCGGCCGCCACGCCCTTCAGCGCGCTCTCCAGGTCGGCGAGGTCGGCGACCCAACCCACCGGCTCCTGGGTCTGGCCGCGGACGGTGGCTTCCACCTTGAACGAGTGGCCGTGCAGGTTCGTGTAGGGCCGGTGCGCCGGTCCCTCGGCGAGGTAATGGGCCGCGTCGAAGGTCGCGGCCTTGGTGATCTCGAAGACGGGTTGGCTCATGGAATATGGGTCTGGCCGCCGGGCGGAAGCCTCAGGCGATGCCGAGGTATTTGTGGGTCTGGACGCTTAAACGCCAGCGGGGGTGGGCGAGGCAATAGGCGATTGCGGCCTCGGTGTTCGCCGCGCGGTCGGGGCCGTCCATCGGCTGCAGCAGGAAACGCTCGAAATCGAGCCCCTCGAACCGCTCCGGCGGCGCCTTGGCCTGGGGATAGACCAGCTTCAGCTCCTGGCCGTGCGTCTGGACCACGGGCGCGTCGGCCTTGGGGCTGACGCAGATCCAGTCGATCCCGTCCGGGACCGGCAGTGTTCCGTTGGTCTCCAGCGCGATCGAGAAGCCGCGGAGGTGCAGGGCGTCGATCAGCGCGACGTCCACCTGGAGAAGCGGCTCGCCGCCGGTGAGCACCACCAGGCGGTCGTCCGGCCCGCCCTTCCACCGGGCTTCTACGGCGCCCGCCAGCGCCTCGGCGTCGGCGAAACGCCCGCCGCCCGAACCGTCCATGCCCACGAAGTCGGTGTCGCAGAACGTGCAGACCGCGTCCGCCCGGTCCTCCTCGCGGCCGGACCACAGGTTGCAGCCGGCGAAGCGGCAGAACACCGCCGGCCGACCCGCCTGGCCGCCCTCGCCCTGGAGGGTGAGGAAGATCTCCTTGACCGCGTAGCTCATGCCGCCAGTTCCGGACGGCCTCCCGCCGCCCACTCGTTCCAGCCCTTCGCCCGCAGCTCGCAGGCCGGGCAGGTCCCGCAGCCATGGCCCCAGGCGTGCAGTTCGCCGCGCTCGCCGCGATAGCAGGTGTGGCTCTCCTCGACGGTCAGCGCCACCAGCGCCTCGCCGCCCAGCCGCTTGGCGAGCGCCCAGGTCTCGGCCTTGGTTAGGCGCATCAGGGGCGTCTCGATGCGGAAATCCTGGGCCATGCCGAGGTTCAGCGCCCGCTCCATGGCGTCGATCGCCTCGCGCCGGCAGTCGGGATAGCCGGAGAAGTCCGTCTCGCACATGCCGCCCGCCAGGACGGGGATTCCCCGGCGGTCGGCCAGGGCGGCGGCGTAGGTCAGGAAGACGAGGTTGCGGCCGGGGACATAGGTGGAGGGCAGGCCCTTGCCGGTGATCTCGAAGGCCCGCTCCTCGGTCATCGCCGTCCCGCCGATGGCGCCAAAGCCCCGCATCTCCAGCATGTGGTCCTCGCCCAGGCGGGCGGCCCAGCGGGGAAATTCCGCCGCCAGCCGGGCGCGCACGGCCTGGCGGGCCTCCAGCTCCACGGCGTGCCGCTGACCATAGTCGAAGCCCACGGTCTCCACCCGCGCGTAACGGTCGAGCGCCCACGCCAGGCAGACGGTCGAATCCTGCCCGCCCGAGAACAAGACCAGTGCTGCGCCGCCGTCGCTCATCGGCCCTCATATGGGCCGGAAGGCCTTCCAGGGGAAGCGACGTTACGGAAGCCGCGTTGTCCCCGGCGCCACAGTGCGAGGCAACCTTCGCCCTTCCTCCACGTCACGCGCCCGCGTTCGTTGACACAGGCGTCATGCAGAGCGAGCCTCTTGCTAGCTGTTGGGGGACGCGCCGCTCTCCCCGCGGCGCGCCTTTCGCGGCGTAATTCGGTGAGGAGGGCCGGAAGAGCCCCCCGCCCTGGGAGGAACATGAATGTTGAAGACTGCGAATCTTCGCGGCCTGTTGGCTGCTGGCGTCTCCGTCGGCGTGATCGCGGCGTTTGCGACGCCCGCGTCGGCGCAGACCGGCGGCAACGTCATCGAGGAACTGGTCGTCACGGCCCAGAAGAAGGAGGAAGCCCTCCAGGACGTGCCGATCGCCGTTTCGGCCTTCGACCAGAACGCCCTCGAGAAGTCCAAGATCGACGGCGGCCCGAACCTGGTCCTCGCCGTGCCGAACGTGAACTTCTCCAAGGCGAACTTCACCGGCAGCTATAACTTCCAGATCCGGGGCATCGGCTCGAAGCTGGTGGCCGCCTCCGGTGACGCCGGCACGGGCATCCACCTGAACAACGCCCCGCTGATCGCGAACAACCTGTTCGAGACCGAATTCTACGACATGGAGCGCGTCGAAGTGCTCCGGGGTCCGCAGGGCACCCTCTACGGCCGCAACGCCACCGGCGGCGTGGTCAACCTGCTGACCGCCAAGCCGGTCGACACCTTCCAGGCCAACGCCCGCGCCGAATACGGCAACTACAACTCGGTCAAGCTGCGCGGCATGCTGAACGTGCCGCTGGGCGACATGTTCGCCGTGCGCCTGGCCGGCAACTACCTGAAGCGCGACGGCTACGGCGAGAACATCGTCACCGGCAACGACGCCGACGACCGTGACCTGTGGGCCGGCCGGGCGACCATCTCGTTCTCGCCCTCGGAGCGGTTCCGCTCCTGGCTGCTGCTCGACCACTTCGAGGAGCACGACAACCGCTCGCGCATCGGCAAGCAGTTCTGCACCAAGGACCCGGGCCCGGCGAGCATCGGCGGCGTCGCCTATTCGGCGATCCCCCCGGTCGGCCAGATCCAGCGCGGCCTGTTCAGCCAGGGCTGCCTGCCCACCTCGCTCTATGACGCCAGCGCCATGGGCACGGTGAACTCGCAGGGCACCCTGGGCGGCCTGTTCGGCGCCCTGGGCGGCTTCCAGACCGGCGACGCCTACGCCGGCAAGATGCAGTCGTCGGATCCGCGGGACATCGAGTCGCTCTTCGACCCGATCTACAAGTCGAAGACGGACATCGCCGAGTTCAACGCCGAGTTCGACGTCACCGACAACCTGACCCTGAACTGGCTGTCGGCCGTGACCGAATACAAGGTCTTCACCCGCCAGGACTACAACCGCTACCTGCCGTCATCGACGTTCAACGCGACGCCGAACCCGGTGAACGCCTTCGCGGGCGTCCCGGGCTACGCCACGGTCATCTATCCGAGCCTGTTCCCTGGCGGCGTGATCAACGACCCGCAGAACGGCCCGCAGAACCGGTTCACGACCACGGACATCTCGTCGTCCTACGCCGAGCAGTGGAGCCACGAGCTTCGGCTGCAGTCGAGCTTCGACGGGCCGTGGAACTTCAACGTCGGCGGCATGCTCACGAAGTACGAGTCGACCGGCGACTACTTCGTGATGTTCAACACCGGCACCGGCTACTACCAGATCCGGAACCTGCTGTTCGCGGGCAACCCGAACTGCACCTCCGGCGCCGCCTGCGTGGCCATCGACCCCAAAGCCGACCCGGACCGTTCGGGCCACAACTACTACGACAGCTACGGCCCCTATAAGCTGGTGTCCTATGCCGCCTTCGGCGAGCTCTACTACCAGATGACCGAGAGCCTGAAGTGGACCCTCGGCCTGCGCTACACCGTCGACGACAAGGAAGTGCAGTCGCACACGACCTCGCTGGGCGTGCCCGGTTCCGGCCCGATCCCGAACCGCACCCTGAAGGTGAAGTTCAAGGAGCCCACCGGCCGCTTCGGCTTCGACTGGAAGCCGGACCTGGGCTTCACCAACGACACGCTGATCTACGCCTTCTACGCCCGCGGCTATAAGGCCGGCGGCGTGAACCCGGCGTTCAGCCCCGGCGTCGGCGTGGTGCCGGTGTCGCCGACCTTCGAGCCGGAGTTCATCAACTCCTACGAGATCGGCACGAAGAACACGCTTCTCGACGGCACCCTGCAGGTCAACGCCTCGGCGTTCTTCTATGACTACAAGGGCTACCAGGTCTCGAAGATCGTCAACCGGACCTCGGTCAACGAGAACATCGACGCCGAGGTCAAGGGCGTGGAGTTCGAGTCGATCTGGCAACCGCTCGACGGCCTGCGCCTGAACGCCTCGGTCGGCTGGCTCGACAGCAAGCTGAAGAACGCCAGCTCGATCGACACCTTCAACCGCACCGCCGGCAACCCGAACCTGATCGTGGTGAAGTCGGACACCGCGTCGAACTGCGTGGTCACCCTGGCCAATGCGCAGGCGGCCCTGGCGTTCTCGAACTCCGCCGCCAACACCAACGGACCGTTCAGCCTGCTGGGCCTCTGCACGCCGGTCAGCAACGCCGGGGCCGGGACCAACATCCTGAACTCGGGCGCCATCGCCGCGGGCACCAACGTCTACGGCGGCCTGGTGTCGGAAGGCGTGGTGCAGGACCTGGACGGCAACGAACTCCCGAACGCGCCGCACTGGACGGTGTCGCTGGGCGCCCAGTACACGATGAACTTCGGCGACTGGGACGCCACCCTGCGGGGGGACTACTACCACCAGACCAAGACGTTCGGCCGGATCTACAACTCCCCGGCCGACCGCATCAAAGGCTGGGACAACGTCAACCTGACGCTGACCGTCGCCAATCCCGACAAGGGCATCGAGGTCGGCGCCTTCGTGAAGAACGCCACGGACGAGACGGCGATCACGGACTTCTACCTGACCGACGACTCCTCGGGCCTGTTCCGCAACGGCTTCTACACCGAGCCGCGGACCTACGGCGTGTGGATCTCGAAGAGCTTCTAAGCCGCTTCGACGATCGGACGACAATCTGGGGCGGCGGAGCGATCCGCCGCTCCCTTCTTTTGCGCGATCGCGTCAAAATTTGAGATTCGGGTACGAGTGACGCAGGCGCCTTCCCTCGGGGAATCCTTATCCGCCAAGCGTTCACTGACCATCGTTCAGTTTTGTGCAGCGGATTTGAAAGTGCGGTACTTTCGCCACAACTGCCGAAAAGCGTCGCTGAAACCGGCCGAGTTATCGCCGTACAGTTGACCTCGCCGGGACCTCCGCCCGACGTTCCGCCCCTTCGGGCGCCTCCCCGCGCCCGTTCCAACAATGTGCAACACATGTGGCCGGCGGGCTCCCGCACGGCCGCGGGAGGACATGTCATGTCGCGTTACGCCGTTCCGGCGCGGACCCTGCTCGTCGCAGGCGTCTCCGCCCTCACCCTCGCCGCCGCCGCACCGGCGTTCGCTCAGGAAGCCGCCCCGCAAGGCGCCCTGCTGGACGAGCTGGTGATCACCGCCGAGAAACGCGAGCAGTCGCTGCAGGACGTGCCGGTGGCCGTCTCGGCCTTCACCTCGGAACGGCGCGACATCGCCGGCATCACCGGCATCCAGGACTTCGTGAACTTCACGCCCGGCATGAACTATTCGGGCACCGACCGGGTCAGCCTGCGCGGCGCGGGCCGCAACACGTTCTACATCGGCAACGACCCGGGCGTGGCGTCCTACTCGGATGGCTTCTACTCGGCCTCCTCGTCCGAGCTGTTCAAGACCCCGCTGTTCATCGAGCGCACCGAGATCCTGCGCGGGCCCCAGGGCACGCTGTACGGGCGCAACGCCATCGGCGGCGCCATCAACCAGGTCTCCAAGCGCCCGTCGCACGAGTTCGGCGGCGAGATCCGGGCCCTCTACGGCAACTACGACCGCTACCGCCTGGAAGGCGCCGTGTCGCTGCCGGTGGCCGACAACCTGCGCTTCAAGATCGGCGCGAGCCACGAGGACCAGTCGAAGGGCTTCATCAAGAACATCGGCCCGGCCAACGACGGCGCCACCATCAAGCGCGACTACTATGAAGCGCAGATGGAGTTCGAGCCGACCGACAAGCTCAGCGTCTACGTCCGCTACAACCGCTCGGTCTGGGACGACACCACCGGCGTGGGCGATCGCCTGGCCAACCTGACGACGCCCTATGACACGACGCGCGTGTTCGGCCCGATCGGCCAACTCCAGGTCAATCCGCAGTTCGGCTACACGACCGCCAATCCGGGCGTTTCCGACCCGTACGTGATGAACACCAACACGGACGGCTACGGCCAACTGCGCGGCAACCACGTCGCCACCACGACCATCACCTACGACCTGGGCTTCGCCGAACTGAAGTACATCGGCGGCTTCCAGAAATATAATTATCAAACGGGCGGCGACTACGATAACACCAGCCGCACCGCGCCGATCACCGGAATCCTGGCGGTCCCGTACTATCCGACCCAGACGACCGACTTCGACGAGCACAAGTGGTACTACTCGAACGAGGTCAACCTGACCTCGAGCGGCGATGGCCCGTTCCGCTGGATCCTGGGCGCCTACCAGTACCATGAGAAGTACCGTCAACGGATCCAGCTGGCGAACCCGAACCAGGCCCAGCTCGCCCAACCGCTCACGCTGACCGGCGCCCTCGCCGCCCCGAACCCGAACCGCAACTTCGCCGACAGCCAGGCGGCGTTGAAGTCCAAGGCCTGGGCCGTGTTCGGCCAGGGGACCTATGAGTTCAACGAGCAGTTCGCCCTGACCGCCGGCCTCCGTTACACGAAGGACAAGAAGTCGGGGAACGAGTTCCAGCGCCTGGTCATCCAGTCGCCGATCGCGCTCCTGGCGAACGGCCTCTACGCCTTCGACGTGTCGAGCGACATGGACCCCGCCACCCCGGGCGTCCAGAACTACCGCTCGATGTCCGACAGCTGGGACGCCGTCACCGGCGTGCTCAACCTGGACTGGACGCCCGACGCGGATACGCTCGGCTATGCCAAGTACAGCCGCGGCTACAAGTCGGGCGGCTTCCTGCTGGGCACGCTCGCGCCCGATCCCCAGGCCGACCAGGAGCAGGTCGACGCCTTCGAGGTGGGCCTGAAGAAGACCTTCGCGGGCCGACTGCAGGTGAACGCCGCGGCGTTCTACAACGACTACAAGGACCTGCAGCTCAACCTGTCGCAGCTCAACGCGGCGGGCACGTCGGCCTCGAACAACTTCGTCAACGTGAACGCCGAAGCCTACGGCCTGGAGCTGGAAGCCATCTGGCGGCCGATCGACAACCTCGACCTGTCGGCCAGCTACGGCTACCTGCACACCGAGATCACGTCGGGCTGCTGCTTCTATGATCCGGCCGATCCGGGCGCCCTGGACCCCAGGGCCACGCCGCAGGGCGGCAGCGCCACCTCGAACGGCGCGCCGCTGGTGTTCCAGACGCTGAAGGGCTCGCAGCTCTACCAGTCGCCGAAGCACAAGTTCGCCGGCAACGCGAACTACACCTTCGACTTCGACGCGGGCTCGCTGATCCTGTCGGCGACCTACACCTGGACGGACAAGACCTACTACCAGCCGTTCAAGAGCGAAGCGAACCGCGTGAAGGCCTATGACGTGACCGACCTGCGGGTGCTGTGGAACGACGGCGAGGACCGCTACACGGTGATCGGCTTCGTGAAGAACGTCTTCGACAACAAGGGCTTCACGTCCAATGGGTCGACGACGCCGACAGCGATCTACGACAGCCCGCCGAACCCGCAGGCCGGCGCGCTCACCCAGACCCGCACGGCGATCACCCGGGGCCTGATCCAGCCGCGCACCTACGGCGTGGAGCTGCAGTACCGCTTCTAGTTACTGGCGCGTTTCCTCCCTAGCGCCACTTGAGGGCGGCGGGTCACCCGATCCCGCCGCCCTTTCTTTTTTCTGCGACTAGAAGTTGCGCTGTTTAACCTCTGCGCAAGCGCTCCCGGCCAATATGGCCGCTTCCGGTTTCCGCAAGCCGCATGGCGTCCATGCCCCTGCCCGAGTTCTTCTTCGACCGCGTGACGGCCGACATCCGGCAGGAGATGGAGGGCGTCCTCGCGCTCGTCGACCGGCTCACCAACCGACGGCTGGGCCCCGAAGCCCAGGCGTGCGTCGACGGCATCGCCGAGGCGGCGAAGGGGGTGCGCCGCCTGCTGGACAGCGCCGCCGACCTGAAGACCGTGGCCGTGGACGGCCTGACCCTGCGGCCGGAGCCCCTGCGCCTTCGCGATCTCGCCGATGAGGTCCAGGCGCGGTGGCAGGCCAAGGCGGCCGCGGCCGCCTTCACGCTACTGGTCTCCTACGACGGCGATCCCGAGGCCGCCGCCATGGGCGACCGCGCCCGCCTCCTGCAAACCTTCGACGGCCTCATCGCCGAGGCTCTGGGCTCGGGCGGCCGCGGGGCCGTCGAGGCGGGCCTCAAGGTGGCCGCGACGGCTTCTGGCGTGTCGCTGGAAGGGCGCGTGCGGGGCGCGCCGGACGGCGGCTGGGGCGCCGAGGACGGCGACGCGCGCCTCAGGGCCATCGAGGCGCGCCTCGGCCTCAAGGTCGCCGTGGGGGCCATGCTGGGCCGCCGCATCGTCGAGGCCATGGGCGGCGAGGTGCGCCGGGAGACGACGCCGGGCGCTTCCGAGACGCTGGTCTTTCGGGTCGAACTGCCGGCCGTCGCGCCGCGCGAAGGCGTCTCGCACGACATCGCCCCCAGGCCAGCGCACGTCCTGGTCGTGGATGACAACGCCACAAACCGCATGGTCGCCCAGTCGCTGGTCGAGATGTTCGACTGCACCTGCGAGGCGGCCGAGGACGGCGCGGAGGCGGTGGAGGCGGCCCGCAGCGGACGCTTCGACCTGATCCTCATGGACATCCGCATGCCGCGCATGGACGGCGTGGCTGCGACGCGGGCCATCCGCGCCCTCCCCGGCCGCGCCGCGACCACGCCGATCATCGCGTTGACGGCCAACGCCGATCCCGACGAGGCCGAGGCTTACCTTGCGGCGGGCATGAACGGCGTCGTGGAGAAGCCGATGAAGCCAGAGCACCTTCTGGAGGCGCTGAAGCGGGCCCTGCGCGAGGCCGAGACGGCCTGATCAGGCGCGGGCGGTTACATCTTGCGCGGGAGGAGCTAAGGACGGCCCCTGCAGCCGAGGATGCCCAGATGACCCAGGACGACGCCGGAGACGCGGACGACGGCGGCGGTTTCGACGTCGACGACTGGTCCCGCCTGAGGCCCTTCACCGGGGCCGTGGCCTCGCTGGACGACGTGCAGGCGCGCCGGGCGGTGTTCGCCCTGGCCGACACGACCGACCCTCGGCCTCTGGACATGGAGCTGCCGCAGCCGCTGATCTGGTGGGACGACGACGGCGAGCAGGCGGCGGTGGCCGTCCAGGCCGAGGTCCACATCGGCCCGGACGGCGAGAGGATGGAGGTGCTGGGCCTCATCCTGCCTGACGGCGGGTCGGCCGTAGCCCTGCTGGACGACGTTGACCTGGTGGACGACAGCGATCCCACCTGGCGCGAGCTCGTCGCGGGCGCGGTCGACCCCGCCGCCGGCGAGGAAGGCTAGGCAGGGCGCCGCCAGCCTATTTGCGCTGAGCCGAACCCTTCGCCTTGAAGGTCAGGCTGAACTTGTCCTGGCTCGCCCGGATCTCGGCCGCCGTGGGGGCCTTCGCGCCGGCGACCGTCGCGCAGGTCAGCGTGATCGAAACCCCGGCGGTGCAGTTCTCGAAGAAGCAGAAGTAGCCGGGGTGGATGGTGCGGCTCGGCGGAGCCGCGAAGGGACCGAAGGGCGTCTGCAACCCGTTGACGTTCCTGTTCAGCACGGTCGCAGCGCCCGGCGCCAGGGTCTGGATGGGCGGCTGCGGCTGCAGGGTGATCGCCCACGGATAGGGGCAGGTGTTGGACGTCGGCACCGAGTTGAAGGAGATGATCTGCGCCGCCGCGGGAGTTCCCGCCATGAGGCCGGCGAGAGTTCCCGCCAGGATGCTGATCTTGATCATTTGGCAGTCCTTTCTTTGCGGTCCGCCAGGCGGCGGACGCCGGGGTCACGCACCAGGGAGAGACTACGCCACTTCGATGAAGAAGTCTCCCTTAGGTTGTTTTTTTCAACTTTACCTCTTTCACTAGAATCTCAGGACGGCCCTCAGCCGGTCCTTGGCCAACTGCCGCCGCTTGCGGACGAGCTCGCGGCTGATGTTGAGCTGCAGCGCGATCAGTTCGTCGGGCCAGCCTTCCAGATAGAGCCGCAGCGGATCGCTGAGCGGCTCGGGAAGGGCGCTCAGCGCCTCCCGCCAGGCCCGCTCCATCTGCGCCTGGGAGAGCTCCTCCTCGGGCGAAGGGGCCACCCCCTCCCAGCCGGCCAGGGGAGTCTGGGGCGCCTCCGACGGCGGATCCTCCATGGCCGCCAGCGTGGCGTTCCGGCGATGCTGATCCATGCAGGCGTTGTGGAGGATCCGAAGCAGCCAGGCGCGGGGGTTCTGCACGGGCTGGCGGGCGTAGGCCTGGGCGGCGCGCAGCATGGCGTTGCTGAGCGCGTCCTCGGCGTCGGCGCGGTTGCCGCCCGACAGCCTGAGGCTCCGGTTCCGCAGCACCTCTTGGTGCGCGATCCAGACGCCCCAGAAGGAGTCCAGCGGACTGGGACGGTCGAGCGCCTGGGCGATCACCGCCGCCGGCGTCAGGCGGCGCGGCCGCCGGCCGGTCCCCGGACGGGCGGCGCGGGCCAGTATCTCGGCGGGCGAGAGCGGGCGGGCCGGTTCGTCGGCTTCGGGAAGACGCGGCGCGCGGACGCCCGGCCCGGGTCGGGAGGGACGAACCTGCGCCGACGGGGCGGGGGCCGGGGGCGGCGCATCCTCGTTCGCCGCTTCGGGAAGCGACAACCGGTTTATCATGTTCACCAGCAAGTCCCCCTTTGTCGCATTCACGGCGCACGCGGACAGCGCACCCGAGGGAGAGATCGAGAAACTCGATCCACGAAACCAAGTCACAACTCGCGTTGTTACCGACTACAGAGACGCTATTTCTGATACTGGAGAACTTTATATTTTCGGCCGCACGTTTTCCGGTGACGGAAACTGCTTTCCATCATCAAGACACGCCTTAAAGTCTGTAAGCGGATTTATTCCGCGACGCGCTGCTTCCCGGGGGCCTCCCCTTGGCTTTGCGCCCGCTCCGCCATCATCGAGGCGATCGCCAGGTGAAGCTGGCGCGTGACCTCCTTGGCCACGAGCTGCCGCAGCGTCTGGACGATCTCCGCGCTCGCCTGGGCCGGGCTGAGCGCGGCGAGGCGCATGTGCCGGGGCATGGCCGCCAGGCGCTGCTCCTCGACCGCCCGGATGAGGGCCTCGCGCTGTTCGCCGAACCCGCCCAGGATCTCGTCCCGCTGCGCGGACACCGCGTCGTAGAGATGCGTCGGCGTGGGCGACGGACCCGGGTCGGGATCGTCGGCGGTCATTTCGGCCCCTCCGGCCCGACGCCGAGGGAGCGCCGCAGTTGCGCCTGCAACTGCTCGATCATCTCGCGCGTGAACATCGGAGCCGCGGCATGCGGCGGCGGCTGGGGCCGGATCAGTTCCGGCGCCTCGGTCGCGAGCTGGTCGAACACGGCGATCACCGCGCGGCTGGCGGCCTCCACGATGGGGCTGCGGGCCGGCGGGGTCCCGCGAGCTTCCTCGGCCGCGATTTCGCCGGGCGCTTTCGAGGACATTGCGGTCTCCCCGGATCAGGCCTTGGACTCTTTCAGGGGCGCCCAGGGCTGGTAGTCGCGCACCGCCGTCAGGACGTCCCGCGCGCCGTCGATGATGATGTCACCCAGGGCCGCGTACGGGCTCTGCCGCGCGGGGTCGCGCATGTCCCAGGCGATCTCGACCACCGCGGTCGCGGCGTCGCGCAGGCGCAGATACTCGCCATAACCGGGGCCCCAGGGGCCAAGGTCCTCGCCGTCGGCCTCCTCCTCGTCGTCGAGTTCTCCGGCGAGGTAGCGCACCAGCCATTCAGTCTCGGCGACGGTCTCCCGTTCGAGGGCGCGGGCCTCGCCGGACACCGCGTCGGCCTCGCTGATGTAGCGATAGGGATAGGGAATGCGCATGGAACGGGTCCTCCTGTTTGGGGGGTCAGGACTTGGGGAAGATCTCCTTGACCGCGAGGGTGACGGTCGATGCCGCCAGGCCGGCCGAGATCGGGGCGACCATGGAGCTGACGATGGCCATGGCGAAGGGCACCAGCAGCGCCTCGTCCGTCGGGTCGGCCAGCATCATGGCCATGGCCTTTCCCTGCACGGCGGCGCTCAGCGACATCACGTTGCGCTGGTAGTCGGCGGCGTCCTGCACCGACAGGGCGGCGGCCTGGATGGCCTTGTCATAGGCGATGGCGGCGCCGGCCGAGACCTGCTGCCCGTCTGGAGCGCCCGTCGCGAGCGGGCCGAAGCCCAGGGCGTAGCTCGTCGACTGCTTCACCGCGTCGAGGATCTGTTGGTTCACCTGGGTGGCGGGTTCTGACACGGCGAGTTCTCCGGGACCGTGGCGGCGCTACTTCTGGACGGTGTTCATGATCATGGTCACCGCGCTGGACGTGACCGCGTTGCCGATCTGCTGGAGACCGCCCTGCGCCTGCTGGGCGTTCTGCATGGCCAGCGAGATGGAATGGGCCATGGTCTGGTAGACGAGGGCCATGGATTGGGCCGGCGCTTCGGCCACGACCTTGACGTTGGTCTGGGTGACCGCGTCGGTGACCTGCTGGTTGACGGGCGTGTCTAGGGCCATGACGTCACCATCCCTTCGAATTCATCAGATCCGCTCGAGCGCCTTCAGCGCGACGAGCAGGACGAGCGCGGACTTGAGCGGATCGCTCTGGGCGATCTTGGCGGTCGCGGTCGCCGAGGCGGCCGCGCCCATCGAATAGACCTGGATCACGCCCTGGTTGGTCGCCGCCTGGGCGCTGATCGACGCGTGGCGCTGCGCCTGGACCGCGTTCTCGTAGGCGATCGAGAGCGAGTGGGCGGCGCTCTGGTACACCGAGCCCATGGCCATGGCCGGCGCCTGGGCCAGCACACCCACGCCGGACTGGGTGACGGCGTCGGTGATGCGGCTGTTGACGGGTGTGACGTAGGCCATGGCGGGATCAATGCTTGGGCGGTTTGGCCGCGGGGGCGGCTTCGGTGATCATGGTGAGCAGGGCGGCGACGGCGGCGTTGTTGATCTGCTGCATCCCACCCTGGGTCTGGGTGGCGTTCTCCATGGCCAGGCCCGTGGCGTGGGCCGCCGCCTGGATGGCGATGTCCACACCTTCGGCGGGTCCTTCCCCCAGCACCTTGACGTTTGTCTGGGTGACGGCGTCGGTGACCGCGGGGTTGACGGTGGCGGGCTCGGACATGGCTCCCTCCCTGCCGGTTAGGTGACCACCGGCGCGCCGGCGGCGAAGCTGGCGTTCACGATCGTCCGGTCGGTGTCGACGTCGCGCGTGGCGGGTTTCGGCCGCGGCTTGTCCTGCGCGGCGATCATCGCCAGGTTGCGCAGCGCGTAGAGCTCGCTGGCCTGGTTGGCCGACGTCAGCACCCGGGCCGCGAAGGCGTCGGCCGAGGCCAGCATCGGGATCAACCCGGAGGTCATCACGCCGCCGACCGCCGTCACGAGCAGGGCCTCGCCCAGCGTCGTGGCGAGTTGGGCCGGATCGTCAGCCTTGCTCATTCCACCCTCCCGCACGTCGCGAAATGTCCGGCCACGGAATGCTCGGCTCCTTGTCCAGCAGCACCTGCACGCAGTTCATCGTGGCGACCATGCCCAGCACGTTGGTGAGCTGCTGGTTGGCCACGGCGTTCTGGTACATGACGCCGCTCGCCTGGTTGGCGGCGATGAGGCTCTGCAGGGTGGCCACGCTGGGGCCGGAGCCCAGCACCGTGACCAGGGCGGCCGAGACCGCGTCGGTCACCGGCCCGTGCTCGCCGTCGCGGCACAATTCTCCGATCAGGCGCAGGACCTCCTCGACGGACGCCACGCCCGGCGAAGGGCCATGGGGTTTCCGGTCCGGTTCATCCGGCTTTCTGTCCGTCTCGGACATGGTGCTTCTCCGTCAACCGCCGGCGCGCGGCGCGCGCCGCAACCTGGATGGAGGCCGGGCGCCCGACGCCGGGGCGGCGCCGGACGCCGGGACCCGTCAGGCGGGGACGCTGGCCCGGAGGGCCGTGAGCAGGGCGAGCAGCGTATCGGGGGTGTCGGACTCCGCGATCTTCGTGGACGCCACCGCGCCGGCCATGGTGTCGACGCTGTAGATCTGGATGACACCCTGGTTGGTCGCCGCCTGGCCGGCGATCGCCAGTTGCTGCTGCGAGGAGGCGGCGTTCTCGTAGAGGATGCCCGTGGAGTGGGCGAGCGACTGGTAGATCGCGCCCATGGCCATGGCCGGAGCGTCGCCCAGGACCTTGACGTTGGCCTGGGTGACGGCGTCGGTGATCATGCCGTTGACCGGGGTGGGGATAGCCATATCGAATCCTCAGGGTTGAGGCCGGCGGAGCGGCCGTTGGGTGGAAAGACCGGGCAGGCGTCCTAGCCGACGGGCTGCGGCTGCACCGCGCGCAGCGCGGTCAGCAGGGCCAGCATGTTGTCGGGCACATCCGACTGGGCGACCTTCGACGTCGCGACGGCGCCCGCCATGGTGTCGACGCTGTAGATCTGGATCACGCCCTGGTTGGTCGCGGCCTGGGCGGCGATCGCCAGCTGCTGCTGCGAGGACGTGGCGTTCTCGTAGAGAATGCCTGTGGAGTGGGCGAGCGACTGGTAGATGGCGCCCATGGCCATGGCCGGGGCGTCTCCCAGGACCTTCACATTGGCTTGGGTCACCGCGTCGGTGATTTGACCGTTCACAGGCGTAGGGATGGCCATTTCAGGTCCCTCCTTCGGTTGAGCGAGAGGATCGCGTGGCCTCGGGAGAGAGGGCGACCCCGCATCAGAGACGCGCGGCGCCCTGCGACTGTGAAGAGAAATAAATATTCGCTCTACTCTGAGGCGAGCCGTTCACAATGACCGGACACCGCCGTCCTTCACCACATCACCAACATCCGATCTGTGCGGAGGGTTGATCCTTGCGACGTAGCCTTCTCGCCACGGCTTTGCTCGCGGCCCCGGGACCCGGCGTCCCCAAGACCCGCGAAAGCTCGAAGCCGCACACCCCTTCCGTCCGCACCCGGCGGCCCTTCCCCAGAGCGACCCAAGGAGGCGCAGACATGAACCTCACCGCGAACGACTTCCTGGGCGCCGTGTTCGCCTGGGCGAACGCCAACGTGGAGCGCATCGCGGTCGTCTGGCCGCTGTCTGGGGGCTGGGAGGCCTGGGCCCAGGCCGAGATCGCCGGCTACATCAACGCGACCCAGCCCGCCGCCTTCGTCGAGCGCGAGGCGCACGTCTACGCCGACCCCGGCCTGACGGCGGACTTCCTGGTCAACAATCCCGAGCTGAACGATCCGTCCGACGAGATCGTCGTCGAGCTCAAGTGCGAATCCTTCCGCAACTGGCGGAACTTTGTCACCGGCCTCGAGATCGACGCCTACAAGCTCAACGGCCAGATGCGCCCGGACCTCAGCGGCTGCAGGAAGATCTCGCTCGGCATCTTCTTCTCGCCGGAGTCCGAGGAACGCCTGGCCGAGCTCCCCGGCTACACCATCACCTTCACGAACGACGGGGCCATCGGCATCGCGGCGCTGGCCTGGTGAGGGCCAGACCGGCCGTTTCACCTGCAACATTTTTGCGGCGGGACGTCCTATTGCGCGGACCGCCGCAATGACCTAGGTCGCGGGCTCCACTTTCGGGGGAGATTATGTCCGCGGCCAAGGGCGGGAAGACGGCGGCGACGCCATCGCTGGAAGCGGTGCGCGAACGGATCGACGCGATCGACGCCGAACTGCTGCGGCTGCTCGACGAACGCGCAGAGCTCGCCCACGCGGTGGCCGCCGCCAAGGCCGCCGCCGGCGACGTCGGCAGGTTCGGCCTGCGCCCCGGCCGCGAGACCCAGGTGATGCGCAGGCTGCTGGCCTCCCCGCGCAAGGCCGCGACGCCAGGCCTGGTGGTCCGCGTCTGGCGCGAGCTGATGGCGGAGAGCCTACGCCTTCAGGGCCCCTTCCACCTCGCCGTCTGGGGCGGCAAGGATCCGGGCCGCACCGCCGAACTGGCCCGCCTGCGCTTCGGCGCGGCCCCCACGATGCGCCAGGTCGCCAAGCCGGAAGAGGCGCTGGCCGAGGCCAGGACCCTCGGCGGGGTGGCCGTGCTGTCGCTCGCCCGCGAGAGCGCCTGGTGGGGCCGGCTGCTGGCCGAACCCAAGCTTAAGGTGTTCTCCACCCTGCCCTGCCTCGCGGCCTGGGGCCCGATGGCCGCCCTGGCCGTGGCCGAGGTGGAGGTCGAGCCCACCGGCGACGACGTGACCTTCTGGGTCACCGACGCGCCCGGCTCCGCCGCGGCCGTCGAGGACGCCCTGTCCCGCGACGGCGTGGCCGCCAGCCTGCTGGTCGAGAGCGGCGGCCTGAAGCTGTTCAGCCTGGCCGGCTACTACATGGCCGACGACGCGCGCCTCGCCCGCGCGCCGGGGCGGCTCTCGGGCGTCATCGGGGCTGCGCCGGGGCCGCTGGACGTGTAAGAGCGGCCTCCATGGCCGACTCCAACGAACCCCAGAACGACCGGGCCCGCGCCGCCCGCCCCATGCCCAAGCCGGGCATCATGGACATCCACGCCTACGTGCCCGGCAAGGCCAAGGCCGAGGGCGTGGCCGACCCGATCAAGCTATCCGCCAACGAGAACATCCTGGGTTGCAGCGAGAAGGCCCGCGAGGCCTACGCCGGCGCGGCCCACCAACTCCACATGTACCCGGACAGCCGCACGACCCTGCTCAGGACCGCGTTGGCCGAGACCTTCCGGCTGGAGCCCGAGCGGCTGATCCTGGGCCAGGGCTCGGACGAGGTATTCCAGCTCCTCAACCAGACCTTCCTCGAACCCGGCGACAACATCGTCCAGGGCGAGTACGGCTTCGCGGCCTACGCCATCGGCGCCCACGCCTGCCAGGCCGAAGTCCGCCGCGCCAAGGAGCCGGGCTACCGCATCGACGTGGACGAGGTGCTGAAGTGCGTGGACGGGCGCACCCGGCTCGTCTTCATCGCCAACCCGGCCAACCCCACCGGCACCTGGATCCCGTTCTCGGAGATCGAGCGGCTACATGCGGCTCTGCCGCCAAGCGTCGTACTGGTGTTGGACGCCGCCTACGGCGAATTCTGCCGGGACCCGGCCTTCGACGACGGGCTGGACTTCGCCCGGAGCCAGGCGAACGTGGTGGTCACCCACACATTCTCGAAGCTGCACGGGCTCGCGGCTCTGCGGGTGGGCTGGGGATACGCGCCGGCCGAGATCGCCGCGGCCGTGGATCGCATCCGTCTGCCGTTCAACATCTCGATCCCCGGCCAGGCCGCCGCCATCGCGGCCCTGGCCGACACCGAGTTCCAGGAACGCTCCATCGCCCATGTGGAACAGTGGCGGCCGTGGCTCGCCCAGCAACTCGGCGGCGTGGGCCTGGAGGTCGTGCTGCCGTCGGCGGCCAACTTCCTGCTGGTGGGCTTCCCCACGACCCCCGGCAGGACGGCGGTCGAGGCCGAGGCCTATCTGGCGAGCCGGGGCCTGCTGGTGCGCGGCGTGACCAACTACGGCCTGCCGAACCATGTGCGCATCACCATCGGCCTTGAGGAGCACAACCGCGCCGTGGCCGAAGCGCTGGCCGACTTCATGAAGCGCTAGGTCTTCACTTGGTCGAGGAGGCTGCGGGCCTCCCTCACGAAGGCGTCCACGACCTCGGGCGCGTAGGGGTTCTGGGTCTGGATGGCCTTGAAGAGCTCGAAGGTGTCGGCGCCGATCAGGCCGCACAGCTCCAGCAGGTGCTGGTAGGACTGGGTGGCGAGCCGCTCGTCGGGAATGCCGAGGTTCACGAGGCTGCGGCCGATCAGGTGGGTCAACGCCTGAACGTAGGCCATCTCCCGGTCGTGCTCCTCCGGCGTGGTGACGGTGACGGCCAGGCCGAGCGAGCGGCCGAAGGCGGCCACCTTCTCGAAGCGGTCGCCGCGCACCGGACAAACCACGAACCGCAGGCCCGGCAGGCCGTCGCGCGCCACGCTCTGCGGACCGAACAGCGGGTGGGTGGCCACGATCTCAACGTGGGCCGGCAGCAGCTCGGTCATCCACTGGGCCGGGAGGACCTTCACCGAGCCCACGTCCACCACCAGGGCGCCGGACTTCAGGTGCGGGGCCATGGCGGCGAAGACCTCGCGCATGGCGACCACCGGCACGGCCACGACGACGATCTCGCGGCTGGCGGCCTCCTCGACCGAACCGAAGCCCACGCCCAGCGCCCGGGCCTTCTCGGCGGCGCCCGGCGCGCGATCGGCGACCAGCACGTCGAAATGATCCTTCAGGACCCCAGCCGCGAGTTGGCCGAACTGCCCGAAGCCGATGAGTCCCAAGCTTTTCATGCGGCGCTCGATAGCCGGGACCGCCCGGCTCCGCAAACGACCTGCGCCGGGCATGGCCACAATCCGGACGCCGCGCGACACCAGGGCGAAACACGCCGATTACAATGGCGCCGTTCACTGGGGGCCTCTTCAAGCCTTCCGGAGACCCCGATGCGCACCCTGATCCGCCCCCTGGCCCTGGCCGCCCTGCTGGCGGGAACCGCCGGCGCGGCCGCCGCCCAGATGCCCGCCCCCGCCGATGTCGTGAAGCGGTGGGACACCGATGGCGACGGCGCCGTCAGCAAGGCCGAGTGGGTCGCCGCCGGCCGCCGCGCCGAGCGCTTCGACATCGTGGACCGGGACAAGGACGGCAAGATCACCGCCGCCGAACTGGAAGCCGCCTTCGCCGCCATGCGCCAGCGGCGCGGCGGGTAGTCGTCCCTCCAGCCTGCAGGCGGCCCTTGCGCCGCCTGTCTTTTGGCGCATTATTCATCCAAATGGGTGAATAATGGTGCTGGACGACACGATGACGGCCCTGGCCGACCCCACGCGGCGGGCGATCCTGGCCCGGCTGGCCACGGGAGAGGCGCGGGTGAGCGAGCTGGCCGAGCCCTTCCCGATCAGCCTGAACTCCGTCTCCAAGCACATCCGCATGCTCGAGCGCGCGGGGCTGGTGAAGCGCCGGGTGCAGGGCCGCGAACACATCCTGGCGCTCGACCCGCGTCCGCTGGACGAGGCCGCCCGCTGGATCGAGGACCACCGCAAGCTCTGGGCCTGGCGCCTGGCGGAACTGGAGAAGGCCCTGATGGAGGATCGGAAGGATGGCTGAGCTCTCGGTGACCCACCGCTACCCGTTCCCCGCCGAGCGGGTGTTCGACGCCTGGCTCGATCCGAAGATGGCCCGGCGGTTCCTGTTCACGACCCCCGAGGGCGAGGTCGTCCGCTGCGACATCGACGCCCGCGTCGGCGGCCGCTTCACCATCGTCGACCGCCGCCCGCCCGGCGACGAGCACATGGCCGAGGGCGGCGACATCGAGCACGTCGGCGAATACCTTGAGATCGACCGGCCGCGGCGGCTGGTCTTCACCTTCGGCGTGCCGCAGTTCGATCCGACCATGACCAGGGTGACGGTCCAGATCTCGGCCGACGGCGACGGCTGCCTGCTGACCCTGACGCACGAGGACGTCCCGCCGGAATGGGTTGAGCAGGACCGCGAAGGCTGGACGAAGATCCTGGCGGGGCTGGAACGGGGGCTCTGACGGCCTTCTCCCCTTGCGGGAGAAGGTGTCGCCTGGAGGGTGACGGATGAGGGGTCGAGCCGCCTCGCCGAGAAACCCCTCATCCGACCTGCTTCGCAGGCCACCTTCTCCCGCAAGGGGAGAAGGTCACTGCATGGGCTGACCCAGGAACGCCGCCACCTGCTCGATGGCCTCGACCAGGGTCACGCGCTGGAGCTCCACGCCCTCGGGCAGGCCTGAGAACAGGCGCGTCGGCGCGGCGGCGTCCAGCATGACGAAGACGCCCTTGTCGTCGGCCCGGCGGATCAGGCGGCCGAAGGCCTGGGCGATGCGACCCCGGGCGACCGCATCGTCGTAGCCCTTGTTCCCGAACCGGGCGCGGCGGGCCTTGTGCAAGATATCGGGCCTGGGCCACGGCACGCGGTCGAAGACCAGCAGGCGCAGGGACCGGCCCGGCACGTCCACGCCGTCGCGCACCGCATCGGTGCCCAGCAGGCAGGCGTCCTGCTCGGCGCGGAAGATGTCCACCAGGGCGCCCACCTCCAGCGGATCGACGTGCTGGGCGTAGAGGGCCAAGCCCTTGTCGGCGAGCGGCCCCGCGATCTTCTCGTGCACCGCCTTCAGCCGGCGGATGGCGGTGAAGAGGCCCAGGCCCCCGCCGCCGGCCGCCAGGAACAGCTCGCGCATGGCCGCGGCCACCTGCCGGGCGTCGTCGCGGCCCACGTCGGTCACCACCAGGGCCCGCGCATTGGCGGCATAGTCGAAGGGCGAGGCGAGCTTCAGCGTCCTGGGCCGGTCCGGCAGGCGCGCGGCCCCCGTCCGCATCTCGGCCAGCGCGAAGGGGTCCTCCAAGGTGGGATCGGCCAGGGTCGCGCTGGTCACCAGCACCCCGTGAGCTGGCGCGATGACGGCGTTGGTCAGGGGCTCGGTCGGGTCCACCCAGTGGCGGCGGCAGGCGGCGTCCACCACCCGCCCGTAGAGGAAGGTCGCGTCGAACCAGTCCACGAAGTCCGGGTCGTCCTCGGCGTCCTCGTCGATGGCCCTGAGCATCGAGCGCCAGGCCGGCAGGGTCATCCGCGCCCGGCGGTCCAGGCCCCGCAGCGCCCCTTCGATCCGGGCCCGCTCCGAGGCGCCCAGGGTGGCGGCCTCCTCGTCCAGCAGGTCCTCCAGCGAGCGGGCGAGCGCCAGCAAGGGCGCCTCGACCTTGGCGAGCGCAGCGGCCGCCTCGCGGGCCGTCTCGCGCACCAGATCGAGCGCCGGCCGGGCCGCGCACTCCATGCCGATGTCCGAGCCCGCCGCCCGCGCGCGGAGCTGCTCCAGCACCGCCACCAGGAAGGCCTCGATCGGCCCGATGGGGTTCACCTCGCCGTTGGGCGGGGCGATGCGGCCGCTCCAACCCTCGCCCGGCAGGGCGGCGGCGGCGTGGATGGCGTCCTGCAGCGTCGCGCGCGCCCCGTCCCGGTCGCCCAGGATGTCGGACAGCCGGGCTTCAAGGCCCCTGCCCCGTCGGCCCCGACCTTCCGGCCCCCGAATCCAGCGGCGCATCTCGGCGGCCTCGGCGCCCGAGAGCGCGGCCGAGAACGCGCTGTCGGCCGCGTCGAACAGGTGGTGGCCCTCATCGAAGACGATGCGCTTTAGGTGGCT
This sequence comes from Phenylobacterium sp., assembly GCF_046463815.1. Taxonomy (GTDB): domain Bacteria; phylum Pseudomonadota; class Alphaproteobacteria; order Caulobacterales; family Caulobacteraceae; genus Phenylobacterium. The sequence goes on from NZ_JBKBRO010000006.1 coordinate 93,208, forward strand.
GGTCTCGCCGTCGGCCTTGGAGCCCCGCGCGGCCCGGGCCCCGTCGAACGCCGCCTGAGTCAGGACGAGGGCGTGGTTGGCGATGACGATGTCGGCCCGGCGCGAGCCCCGGATGGCCTTCTCCACGAAGCAGGCGCGGTAGTGCTGGCAACCGGCGTGGATGCACTCGCCCCGCCGGTCCACCAGGTTCGCCGGGCTGGCCTGGGCGGCGGGCGACACGGCGAACAGGGTCGGCAGCCAGGCCGGGAAATCGCCGCCGGTCATGTCCCCGTCGCGGGTGGCCCTGGCCCAGCGCGCGGCCAGCGCCATGCCCGTAAGATCGGCCCCGCCGAGCTGGGCCGTGTTGGCCTGGTCCTGGAAGTTCAGCAGGCAGAGGTAGTTCTCGCGCCCCTTGCGGACGACGGCCTTCTTGGCGCGGACCTTCTCGTCCTCGAAGATCGAGCGGCTCTCGCGCTCGATCTGGCGCTGGAGGGCGCGGGTGTAGGTCGAGACCCACACGGCCGGGCCGTTGGCCTCGGCCCACAGCGAGGCCGGCGCGAGGTAGGCGAGCGTCTTGCCGACGCCGGTGCCGGCCTCGGCCAGCATCATGCGCGGCTCGCCCTCCCGCTCGCGGGGCTGGAAGACGTAGGCCGCCTCGGCCGCCAGCTCGGCCTGGGCGGGCCGGGCCTCGTCCAGGCCCGACCGCTGGAGCAGGGTCTTCAGCCGCTCGGCGGCGGCCTCGCCCTCGACGGGTTTCGAACCCGCCTCGCCCGGCGGCGCCTCGGCCTCCCATTCGGAAAGCCTCGCCCAGACGTCGAGGCCGGACGAGCGGAACTGGTTGCCCGCCGGCGCGGAACGCAGCGCCCCGATCACCGCCGTCCCCCACGGCCAGCCGGCCCGGGCCAGGGTCTCGGCCAGGGCCAGGGCTTCCTCGCGCGACGGCTCAGGGTGGGCGGCGAGTTCGGCCAGCAGCACCGCGCAGACCTCGCGCAGCGCCCGGGCCTGGGCCTCGGCGCCCTTGGGCTCGGGCAGGCCCAGCGACAGCGCCAGCCCCGCCGCCGAGGGGGCGGCGAACCTGGCCGGCCGCACGAAGGCGAACAGCTCCAGCGCGTCGAAGATCCGGGGACTGCGGGGCGGCGCGTTCAGCCCCAGCCGCCTGGCCGTCATGGCCGCGTGCGCCAGCAGGACCGGCCCGGACTCGAACAGGTCCCGCGCGTCCGGCGCCCGCAGCGCCTGGGCCCCATCGGCGTCCGCCACCGCCGCCCGAGGGCCGGGAAGGACCACCAGGGCCGGGGCCAGATCAAGCGCGGCAGGGGGGAGAGTCACCCCGGGAGACTAGCCGGAGGCGGCGGTGAACGGAAGGGGAACTGGAAAGACCAAGCTACGAGTCTGATCGTCACCGCGGGGCCGCGCGACACTCTCAGTTCACCACCAGTACATAGCCTTCGCCCTGCTTGTGGATCACCGTCATCAAGGCGGCGAGGTCGACTTGGACGCCGGGAGCGAGGTCGGCGGGGACGATCTTGGCGGCGGCCATCGACTGGCCGCAGATGCGCAGGTCGACGCCGGCCGCGACGAGCTGGGCGACCAGCGGCGCGTCCGGGTTGCGCGCGCCCTCGTGGCGGCGGGCGTAGGCCTCGTCGCTGAGCACGCCTTGCGTGGCCCCGCCGTGCACCACGGCGACGATCTTCCGTTGCCCGGCGGGCACGCCGCCGAGGGACAGGATGTTGACGAAGCGGGCCACGCGGTCGAGGCCGGCCGAGGGCTTACCGGGCGCGGACGGCCCCTTGGCCACGTCGAAGACCACCTTGTACGTGCGGGCGGGATCGGGCTGCTCGTGGGCGTCGGACAGGGGCGCAACCGAGCCGTAGTCCGGCACGGCGCGGGCCTGGGCGGCGGCGGAAACCGGGGCGGCGATGGGAGCGGCGAGGACGGCCGCGACAGCGAGGAGGCGGAGGAAAGTCATGGCCGCGAGCTTGGCCTGTCGATTGTCCAGGCGGAAGCCCCTTCCCTCTTCGCCGACGCGGCGCGGCGTCAGCAGCTCTCCGTCCGGGCGCCGTAGCGGGCGTGGATGGCCCTGGGCGCCGCGCCGCCGAGCTGGATCACGGTCATCCGGTCGTAGTCGCAGTCGGTGAGGGCTTCCGGCGCCGGGTCGCCGAGCGCGCGGGCGATGTCGGGGACGGTGTTGGAGTGGCCCACCACCAGCACCGTGGCCTCCGGGCCGGCGGCGCGGGCGGCCTCAGCCACACGGGCGGCGTGAGCCGCGACGCCGCCGTCCAGCGGGACGGGCGTGGGGACCAGGCCCGCGGCCTGGGCGGCGGGGAAGCCGGTCTGCACCGTACGCTTCAAGGGCGTGGCGAGCACCAGGGTCAGGCGCGCGCCCTTCAGCGCCTCGGCCAGCGCGGCGGCCCGGGCCCGGCCGGCCTCGGAGAGGTCCGGGTCCTTGGAGTCGTCCGCCTTCTCGGCGTGGCGGACGATGACGACGGTCTGGGCGAGGGCCTGGATAGGGGCGAGGGCCAGGATCGCAGCGAGGGCGAGGCGGAAAATCATGGAGGGAGGCTAGCGTGGCCGCCGCGCCCCCTCCACCCCTTCGTGCTCCCCTCCCCCGCGAGCGGGGGAGGAGCGCGGGACTCAGGCGCCGGCCGGTTCGGGCGGCGGCGCCACGACGAAGCGGCCGGCGAGCGTACCGTCGCGCAGGTGGACGCGCAGCTTCACGGCCTGGCCCGCGGCGGCCAGCGCCTGGGCCACGCGGCGGGCGGCGGCCTCGGCGCGGGCCCCGCTCTTGAAGATCATCTCGTTGTCGATCGCGTCGGATCGCACGGCCCAGCCCTCGGCGGCGGGCACGACGGAGACTTCGGTCATGAGCGCCCTCCTTCTTCTCGTGTGAGCGCCCCTGATCTGGGGTTGGCTTCCGCAACGGCAAGGGGGCGGGGGCGGATATAATATTTGTGTCACGCGCCGGGCTGGTGGACGCGCGCCCTCTCTCCTCCCCCATCGGGGGAGGAGAGACGCCGACCCGTCTAGGCTGCCACCGACAGCTCGGCGGCCCTCCGCCGGGCGCGGACCTCGGCGCTGTTGACGAGGGCCCAGCGCAGGGTGCGGCCGAGCGCCGTCAGGCCCAGGCGCGCGGCGGCCCGGCGGGGCGGCGACAGGCGGAAGCCGTGCATCCGGGCGGCCCAGTCGGGCAGCAGGTCCCTGGCCGCGTCGAACATCAGGGCCAGGGCCGGGCCGGCGGCGGGCGTCGGCGCGGGCTGGGTCAGGAGCGCGCGGGCCACCTCGCGCGTGCGGTGGTCGTAGCGCAGCATGGGCCGGACGGCCTCGAAGTAGGCGGCCACCTCGGCGCGGCTCTCGGGGACCTCCGTGGCGCCGAGCTTCCGGGCGATCTCGGCGGTTTCGCGGAAGTAGCGGTCCTGTTCGGCCGGCGGGAAGCCCGGGTCCTTGTAGCGGAGGTAGGCGGCCAGGAACGAGGAGACCTCGGCCACGTGGACCCAGGTGAGCAGGTCGGGGTCGTCGGCCGAATAGGGCGTCCCGTCCGGCAGGGTCCCGCTGACCTTGGAATGGATCATGCGGACGTGGTCGATGTGGCCTTGAGCCTCGGCCCGCGCGCCGTAGGTGGTGCCGGCGATGAAGCGGGCGGTGCGCTTGAGGCGCCCGTCCATGTCCTCGCGGAAGTTGGAGTGGTCCCAGACCCCCGCCAGGGCGCCCGGATGCAGCATCTGCATCAGGAGGGCCGTGACCCCGCCCACCATCATGCAGGCGAAGTCGCCGTGGACCTTCCAGCAGGCGCTGTCGGGGCCGAAGAAGCCGGTATCGGGCCGGGTGCGCTCCAGGGTGTCGTCGCCCGTGCCGCCCATCAGGCGGCGGACCTGCAGGACGATGGCGTGGCGAAGGCGCGCGGTCGGCATGGCGAAGAAGATAGTGAAGCGGGGCCCGCGTGAAACCGTTTCGCCTTGCACCCGCCGCAATAGGGGAGTCTGGTGAGGCCATGAGACGCCTGCCCGTCCTCGCCGTGACGTTCGCCCTTGCCGGGGGAACGGCGCTCGCCTCCGAGACCGAGGGTCCGATGGCCACCGCCGGAGCCAGCGGCGCGCCGCCGGTCGTGACCGGCGAGGCCGCGCCGGCCCGGACCGAGGCGCCGGAGCCCGCCCGCGCCGCGCCCATGACTACAGCAGAACAGATCGACGCCTTCATCAAGAACTCGCCCGCCGCCAAGGTCGAGGCCGGAGCGCTGGCCGACGCGGCGATCACGCCCGATCGGCGCGTGCACGGCGAGGTCTCGGTGGGCGTGGGCACGCATGGCTACCGCAGCGTCCACGTGCGCACCGAGGCGCCCATCGGCAAATCGGGCTGGATCAGCCTCTCAGCCGGCCAGACCGAGGGCCGGGGCCTCTATCCCGGCTGCTACGGTCCCGGGGCGGTCGGTCCGTGGGACGGCCCCGGCTGCGGTCCCGTCTTCGGCTACTGAGGCTTCAGGCCGCCGGCGCCCTGCAGGCCTGGATGTCGTGCGGCTTCGGCCGGGCGTTCGCGGCCGGGGGTTCGAACACGGCGAGATAGCCCAGGCCGCCCTCCAGCCGCTGGAAGTCCACCATGCGGTAGCCCACCGCCTCGAACTCGCACTCCAGCAGGGCTGGCGGCGTGCCGTGGTTCTGCGTCGGCCGGTCCACGTCGATGACGCCCACGCGGCCCCCGGTGCGCAGGGCGGGCGCCAGGTTCCAGAGCAGGGCGTAGGGGTTCTCGACCTCGTGGTACATGTGGACCAGCACGGCCCGGTCCACGCCCCCGGCCGGCAGCTTCGGATCGTCGGGCGCGCCCACGATGATGCGGACGTTCTTCAGCCCCCGCCGCTCGGCCTCGCGTCGGAGCCCCGAGACGTAGTGCTCGACGATGTCCTCGGCATAGACCACGCCGTTCGCGCCCACGGCGGGCGAGAGGCGCAGAGTGTGGTAGCCGGCGCCGGCCCCAATGTCGGCCACAGCCATGCCGGGGCGGATGCCGAGCCCCCGGATGAGCTGACCCGACTCGTCGGCGGCGTCGCGGTCGGGGCCTGACGAGAAGGTGTCGGCGACGATCTGAGCCACGGGCCGGTCGGGCTTGGGGAAACCGCCGGGTGCGCGCGCCTGCGCCGCCGGATCGGCGTCGCGGGCGGCGCCGGGACTGCAGGCGGCGAGGGCGAGCGCCGCGAATATGGCCGAGGTCGTTCTCATGTCGGATTCCGTTTCTCGCCTGAAACGGGAAGAATGCGCCAGAGATTTGACCGCCCATCGTCCGCGGGCCTGACGAAACGGATCGGGAACGCTATGGTCGCGCAATGGCCGACGCCGGCGCCGCCTCCATCCCTTCCGGTCTGCTGCCGCCCAAGTTCGAAGCCTGGTTCGAGAGCCGCGGCTGGCGCCCGCGCGCCCACCAGCTCGCCATGGTGGAGAAGGGGCGCGAAGGCCGCGACGCCCTGCTGATCGCCCCCACCGGGGGCGGCAAGACCCTGGCCGGATTCCTGCCCAGCCTGATCGAGCTTTCCGAACGGCCGCCGGCCAATGCGCCGCGCGGTTTGCACACCCTCTACATATCGCCGCTGAAGGCCCTGGCGGTGGACGTGGAGCGCAACCTCACCGCCCCCATCCTGCAGATGGGCCTGCCGATCACGGCCGAGAGCCGCACCGGCGACACCGGCGTGGGGCGACGCCAGCGCCAGCGGCTGAAGCCGCCGGACATCCTGCTGACCACGCCCGAACAGCTCGCGCTCCTCTGCGCCTGGGAAGGCGCGCGGACGTTCTTCGAGGACCTCTCCTGCGTAATCCTGGACGAGATCCACACCCTGCATTCGTCCAAGCGCGGCGACCTGCTGGCCTTGGACCTCGCCCGCCTGCAACAGCTCGCGCCGCGGATGCGCCGCGTGGGCCTCTCGGCGACGGTGGACGACCCGGCGGTGATCACGCGGTGGATGGGCGCCGGGCGCGACGTGGACCTCGTCCTCGGCCCGCCGGGCGCGGAGCCGGTGGTGGACATCCTGCTCTCGGAAGGCCGTGTGCCGTGGGCCGGGCACACTGCCCAGCACGCCATGGCCGAGGTCTATGAGGCGATCCGAAAGGCGCGCACGGCGCTGGTGTTCGTCAACACGCGGTTTCAGGCCGAGTTCGCGTTCCAGGAGCTGTGGCGGCTGAACGAGGACGCCCTGCCGATCGCGCTCCACCACGGCAGCCTCGCCGCCGAACAGCGGCGCAAGGTGGAGGCGGCGATGGCTCGCGGAGAGCTTCGGGCCGTGGTCTGCACCTCGACCCTCGACCTCGGCATCGACTGGGGCGACGTCGACCTCGTCATCCAGCTCGCCAGCCCCAAGGGCGCGTCGCGGATGGTGCAGCGGATCGGACGGGCCAACCACCGGCTGGACGAGCCCTCCCGCGCCCTCTTCGTGCCGGCCAACCGGTTCGAGATGCTGGAGTGCCAGGCCGCCCGCGAGGCCATCGCCGAGAACCGCCTGGACGGCGACCCGCCGCGCGTGGGCGCGCTGGACGTCCTGGCCCAGCACGTCATGGGTTGCGCCTGTTCCGAGCCCTTCGACATGCTCCAGCTCTACGACGAGGTCAGGACCGCCGGCCCCTACCGGGACCTTGCGTGGGAGGACTTCGAGCAGGTCGTCGATTTCGTCTCCACCGGCGGCTACGCGCTCAAGACCTACGACCGCTTCCGCCGGATCGTGCAAGGTCAAGACGGCCGATGGCGGGTGCGCAACCTCCAGACCGCCCAGCGCCACCGCCTGAACGTCGGCGCCATCGTCTCCCCGGCCATGCTGTCGGTGCGCATCGCCGGACGCGGCGGTCGCGGAGGCAGGAAGATCGGCGAGGTCGAGGAAGGCATGCTCGAGATGCTCGACCCCGGCGACACCTTCGTCTTCGCGGGTCAGGTCTGGTCCCTGGAGGGGGTGACCAACCTCGACGTGCTGGTCCGCCCGGCGAACGACAAGGACCCCAAGATGCCGTCGTGGGGCGGCTCGAAGTTCGCGCTCTCCACCTATCTCGCCAGGCGGGTGCGCCAGCTCATGTTCGACCAGAGCCACTGGGGCGTGCTGCCGGCCGACACGCGCGAGTGGCTGGAGGCCCAACGCGACCGTTCGATGATCGTCGGCGAGGACGAGATGCTGCTGGAGACCTTCCCGCACGGGAGGCGCCACTTCCTCGTCTGCTATCCCTTCGAAGGCCGGCTGGCGCACACAACCCTCGCCATGCTGCTGACGCGCCGGCTGGAGCGGGCGGGCGTCGGGCCTCTTGGGTTTGTCTGCAACGACTACGCCATGGCCGTCTGGTCGTTGAAGCCCATGGACGGCCTCGACTTCGGCGAACTGTTCGCCGAGGACATGCTGGGCGACGACCTGGAGGCGTGGCTGGCCGAGAGCTTCATGATGAAGCGCGCCTTCAAGGGCTGCGCGATCATCGCGGGCCTGATCGAGCGCCGCTTCCCCGGCGAGCAGCAGAAGACGGGGCGACAGATCACCTTCTCCACCGACCTGATCTACGACGTGCTGCGCCGACACCAGCCGGACCATCTGCTGCTGCGCTGCGCCCGGGACGATGCGGCGACCGGCCTCATCGACGTGGCGCGCCTGGGCCAGATGCTGGCCCGCGTCCAGGGGCGGATCCGCCACGCGCCGCTGGAGCACCTGTCGCCCTTCTCGGTGCCCATCCTGCTGGAGATCGGCAAGGAGCGGGCGCCGGGCGGCTCGGCGGCCGAGATGATGCTGGCGGAAGCCGAAGAGGATCTGATCGCCGAGGCCATGTCGTGAACGCCGTCATTCCCTTCGCCTACGCCTTCGCCGCGAGCGCCTGCGGGGGCCTCTCCACGCAGGTGCGCGGGACCGAGGTGGTGATGCGCGCCTCCGGGGCGCTGTGGATCGAGGGCGAGCGGACGCTGGTCGTGGCCGACCTGCACCTGGAGAAGGGATCGTCCTACGCCAGGCGCGGCCAGATGCTGCCGCCCTACGACACGCGCGAGACGCTGGGCCGGCTGGAGGCCGAGGTCGAGGCGACGCGCGCCTCCGCGGTGATCCTGCTGGGCGACACCTTCCACGACCGAACGTCGGAGGACCGGCTGGCGGCCGACGACGCCGAACGGCTGCGGGGGCTGGCCCGGGGCCGGACGCTGATCTGGGTGATCGGCAACCACGACGCGGACGGGCCCCGAGCCCTGCCGGGCGAGGTGGCGGATGAACTGGCTCTGGCCGGCCTCGTCCTGCGCCACGAGCCCCAGGCCGGTCCGCAGCCCGGCGAGATCGCCGGCCACCTGCACCCGGCGGCCAGGGTGCGCGCGCCGCGCGGGACCGTCCGGCGGCGCTGCTTCGTCACCGACGCCGAGCGGGTGGTGCTGCCGGCGTTCGGGGCCTATGCGGGAGGACTGAACGTGCGGGACGCGGCCTTCGCGGGCCTCTTCGTCCGGCCGCCCCTGGCGGGCGCGCTGGGGCCCGCCAGGGTGCGCGCCGTGGGCTGGCGCCAGCTCGCCAGCGATTAGCCGGCCAGGCGGCCGCCGTCGACGGCGAGGGACTCGCCCGTGATGAAGCTCGCCGCCGGCGAGGCCAGGAAGACGATGGCCTTGGCGACCTCCTCGGGATCGCCCAGCCGCTTCATGGGCAGGGTCGAAGCCACGGCCTCCTTGAAGTCCTCGCCCCCGAAACGCTCCAGCATGGGCGTCGCGATCGGGCCGGGGGCGACCGCGTTCACGCGGACCTTGAACGGCGCGGCCTCCAGCGCGGCCACCTTGGTCAGGCCCTCGACGGCGTACTTGCTGGCCACGTAGGTCCCCGCGCCAACGAAGCCGAGGCGGCCCACGATCGAGGAGACGTTGACGATCGCGCCCGCGCCCTGGGCCTGCATGACGCGCAACTCGTGCTTCAGGCCGTTCAGCACGCCAAGGACGTTGGTGTCGAAGGTCGCGGCGTACTTCTCGGGCGTGTGCTCGACGAGCGGCCCGGCCTGGCCCTCGGTTCCGGCGTTGTTCACGGCCACGTCCAGGCGGCCGAAGCGGGCGACGGCGCCGTCGACCAGGGCCTTCACCTCGTCCTCGTGGCGGACGTCGGCGCGGATGAACTCGGCCTCGGCGCCGACGGCGCGCAGTTCGTCGGCCAGGGCCTGACCGTCGGCGTCGCGGCGACCGGAGACGACGACGCGGTAGCCTTCGCGTGCGAACGCCTCGGCGGTGGCGCGGCCGATGCCGGCGAGCGCGCCGGTGATGAGAACGACGGGAGCGGTCATGGGATGTCCTTCGAGCTTGTTCGGCGGGCGCATCGCCCGTCGGCTCGGATCAAATACGGACGGTCGTATTGGTCCGCAATGAACACGGACGTTCGTACGTATTGAGAAATTCTGGAGGCGCTTGGAGGCGTCCGTAAGTCGCCGGGATCAGCGCAGGACGGACGCGAACAGGAGCTTGCGGAAGGCTTCCAACGGGCCCACCTCGCGGCGGGCCTTGGCCAGCAGGATGGCGCCCTGGACGCCGGCCACGATGAACTCCGCCGTCCCGGAGACGTCGAAATCCGCCGGCAGTTCGCCGGCCTCGACCGCCTCGGCCAGGCATTCGGCGAAGGCCGCCCGGTTCTCGTCGTGGATCTCGACCAGGCGGCGGCGCAGGAGCTCGCTGCCCTCGACCACCTCGGCGGTGAAATTGCCGATCAGGCAGCCGCTGTGGACGCCCTCGGCGCGATGCGCCGCGATGACCTGGTCGAGGTAGGCCTCCATGCGCTTCAGCGGCGGCAGCGCGCGGTTGCGCACCGTCTCGTCCATGACGCGCCGCCCCTTCTCGAAGTAGAGGTTCAGGACCTCCAGCCCGAACGCCTCCTTGGAGGGGAAGTGATTGGTGAACGAGCCCTGGGGCACGCCCGCCGCGCGGACGATGTCGCGCACGCTGGCGCCGGCGAACCCCTTCTCATGGATCACCTTAAGGCCTTCGCAGAGGATGGTGTCGCGATGAGACGGTCTGGCCATACCGAAAATATGGCCGTCCGTATTTCGCGGTACAAGCGCCCGCCAGGCGCGCCCCTGCTAGGCGCCCAGGAAACCGTGCTCGCCCACGATGCGCACCTGGCAGGGCCGGCCGGCGTCCTGTTCGGCGCGGGCCTCGCGGTTGGCGGCGGCCTTGGCCACCTCCTTGTCCTGCGAATGGCCGAAGTAGCGCCCGTCCCGTTCGACGGCCCACTGGCCGTCGTGGCGAAGCACGGTGAACACCGTCCGTTCGATCGTCATGCAGCAACCTTGACCTTTGTTCCCGGGGACATAACGCGCCGGACGCGCAGGCGATCCCCAGAGGGGCGCGGCGGCGTCAGACCGCCGTTCCCACCAACCGCCCGATCCCGGCGGTGAGCGCCATGGCGAGCGCGCCCCAGAAGGTCACCCGCATCGCCGCCCGCCACGGCCGGGCGCCGCCGGCCTGGGCGCCGATCACGCCGAGCACCGCGAGGAACACCAGCGAGGCGATGGAGACCGCCATCGGCAACAGGTTCAAGGGCGCCACGGCGGCCACCAGCAGCGGCGCGACCGCGCCCGCCGAGAAGGTGGCGGCCGAGGCCAGGGCCGCCTGGATGGGCCGCGCCGTGGTCATGTCCGAGATGCCGAGCTCGTCGCGGGCGTGGGCGGCGAGCGCGTCCTTGGCCATGAGCTGGTCGGCCACCTTCGCCGCCGTCTCGGGCTCGACGCCGCGGGCCACATAGATGCCGGCCAGCTCCTCGCGCTCGGCGGCCAGATCGGTCTTCAGCTCCAGCCTCTCGCGGGCGAGGTCGGCGGATTCGGTGTCGGACTGGGAGCTGACCGAGACGTATTCGCCCGCCGCCATCGACATCGCCCCGGCCACGAGGGCCGCCGACCCCGCCACCAGGATCTCCGAACGGCCCGCCGCCGCCGCCGCGACGCCCACGATCAGGCTGGCGGTGGAGACGATGCCGTCGTTGGCCCCCAGCACGGCGGCGCGCAGCCAGCCGATGCGGGCGATCAGGTGGCGTTCGCGATGGATGCGCAGGCGACTCATGGACCGGCCCTCCCTTGGGCGAAGAGCCTAGCCCGGAATCGCCCCTCGCCTAGAATGCGTAGCTCAGGCTGACCGACACGTTGCGCGGCGCGCCGTAGAACGCCTGTTCCCAGTAGAGGCTGGTCAGGCGCTTCTCGTCCGTGACGTTGTTGACCCGCACGGTGGCCTTGACCGCGTCCGTCAGGTCGTAGCTCGCCACCAGGTTCACGATCGCATAGGCGTCCTGGCGGATGGTCCCGAGCGCGGCGTCCAGATGGATGTCGTCCTGCCACTTCACCGTCCCGCCGACCTCCAGGCCGTCGATGACCGGGACTTCCCAGACGGCGCCCAGCACGAAGGTCCTGCGCGGCACATAGGTGCGTACGTCCGCGCCGTCCTCGCCCTCGATTTCGAGCTGCGTAAAGCCGCCCTGGACCTTCACGCCCCCCGGCAGTCGGCCCGCGGCTTCCAGCTCGACGCCCTTCGAACGGGTCATGATCCCCCGGTAGAAGGTGATGCCCGCCGGCGTCATGCCCGCGGCCTCGGGATAGTTGTCCTGCTCGGCCTTGAAGAGGGCGATGGAGGTGTAGAGCCGACCGTCGAACCATTCGCCCTTCAGGCCGCCTTCCCAGCTCTCGCCCTTGGCGGCGCCAAGCGGCTCGAGGTTCTCGTCCAGCTCGGCCTGCGGCTCGAAGATGTCGGAGTAGCTTCCGTAGAGGGTGAGGTTGCGGGTGAACGTCCAGGTCGCCCCGAGATAGGGGCTGACCGCCTGCTCGTCGCGGCGCATCGAGGCGCCGAAGCTGTCGCCGCGGGTCTTCACGTCGATGGCGTTGAAGCCGGCCACGGCCTTCACGCCCCGGCCGAAGTCCAGGTGGGCGGCGCCGTAGACGCGGTTGAAGCGGTTGGTGAAGTTGGCTGCCTGCGTGGGCGGCCCCCAGGCCGGCTCGGCGATCTCGTCGCCATCCCAGGTTCCGACGGGCGGCAGGGCGCCCCAGGCCGGATCGTCGGCTGGCGCGGCGTACTGCAGGTAGCCGGACTGGCTCTTGGCCACCGTCACGCCCAGGACGAGGTCGTGGCGCTTGCCGCCCAGCTCGATGGGGCCTGAGAGCACGCCGTCGAACAGGGTGGAGTTGTTCGCCTGGTCGTAGGCGCCCGGATAGCCGTAGAGGCCGAGACCCGTGGCCCGGTCCGGCGTCCCGTAGGTGTAGAAGAGGCGCGAGGGTTCCTTGAAGTCGTTGTAGGTCAGGGTCCCCTTGGCCTCCCAGCCCATGGGAAGTTCATAGACCAGCTCGACGAAGCTGGTGCGGGTGCGGATGTCCCACTTCGTCCATTCCATGGTGGTGGTGGTCGAGACGTCCCACTCCGCCTGGGTCCCGTCGGTGTAGAGCAACGGGAGCGCGCCCCAGAGCACGCCCTTCGAGGCCGAGTCCTGCTGGGTGTAGCCGGCGGTCAGGATGGCGTTGTCGCCGATCTGGCCCTCCACGACGCCGTAGAAGAACGTCCGCTCGCTGTGGTTCTGGTCGAGCCAGGAGTCGCGGTCCTCGGCGGCGGCCACGAGGCGACCGGCCCAGCGGCCCGAGGCCGAGAACGGACCCGAGACGTCCACCTCCCCGCGGAACCGGTCCCACGAACCGGCGGTCAGCTCGGCCGCGCCCTGGAAAGCGTTGGTCGGGCGCTTGCGCACGTAGTTGATCGTGCCCGACGGATTGCCCGTGCCGGTAAGCAGGCCGTTGGCCCCGTGCACCGCCTCGATCTTCTCGTAGCCGGCCACGTCCAGGTCGCCCGCCACGTTCCAGGTGAACGGCAGGCCCACGCCGTCGATCTGCATGCTGCGGATGTCGAAGCCCCGGGCGTTGTAGTAGGTCCGGTCGGTCTCCACCTCCTCGACGTTCACGCCGGGCGTCAGCGAAAGAACGCTGTTGGCGTCGTCCAGGCCGAAAACGTCCATGAAGTCACGGTCGATCACGGTCACGGCCTGAGGTGTCTCGGTCAGGCTAAGGTCGAGGCCCGTCGCGCCCTTCGAGGTCCGGTTCTCCCGCCGCGCGGTCACCACCAGCTCCTCGAGCGAGGCCGCGTCGTCGGCGAAGGCCGGCAGCGCCGCGGCGGAAGCGCCCATGAACACGGTGGCGAGGAGGAGATGTCGGCGAAGGCGCATCGGAGACCCATTTCCCAAGTTTATGCGAATGACTCGCAATATCGTTATGACTTGCGAATAGCTCGCATTTGCGAGAAATCAAGTCGAAGTTGGTTTTGGCGGACGAAGGGAGCCGGCATGCGCGCGGCGTTGACGGTGCTGCACCGGTGGCTCGGCCTGGGAACGGCCGTGTTCCTGTTCATCGCCGGCCTGACGGGCGCGGTGATCTCCTGGGACCACGAGCTGGACGCCTGGTTGAACCCGACGCTGTTCGAGGCGAAGGCTGAGGGCGCGCCCCGCGATACTCTGGCGCTGGCCCGCGACCTGGAGCGGTCGGACCCGTCGCTGCAGGTGACCTGGACGCCGCTGTCGGTCGAGCCCGGCGGCGCCGTGCTGTTCGGCGTGGAGCCCCGGCCTGACGCCGCGGGCAGGACCCAGGCGCTGGCTTTCAATCAGGTGGCGGTGGATCCTGCGACGGGCGAGCGGCTAGGCCAGCGGTTCTGGGGGCGGCCGTCGCTCAGCCGCGAGAACCTCCTGCCCTTCCTCTACAAGCTGCATTACAGCCTCACCCTGCCTTTCGTCGCGGGCATGGACATTGGCGTCTGGCTGATGGGGTTCGTCGGGATCGCCTGGACGATCGACTGCCTCGTGGCGCTCGCCATCTCCTTTCCCAGCCGGGCGTCCTGGCGGAAGTCCTTCGCCTTCCGGTGGAAGGAGGGCGGCTACCGCCTGCTGTTCGACCTGCACCGGTCCGGCGGGGTGTGGCTGTGGGGCCTCCTGCTGGTGCTGGCGGTGACATCGGTCTCGATGAACCTGGGACACGAGGTCGTCCGCCCGATCGTCGGCGCGGTCTCGCCCCTGAAGTCTGATCCGTTCGCCGAGCGCGCGCCCAGGGCGCCCGACGCGCTGGCGGCGCCGGCCGTCACCCGCGAGGAGGTGCTTCGGATCGCCCGGGCCGAGGCCGCGCGGCGCGGCTGGAAGGCGCCGGCGGGCGGGGTCTTCTACTCGCCCTACTACGACCTCTACGGCGTCGGCTTCTACCGGCCGGGAGACGATCACGGCGACGGAACGCTCGGCAATCCATGGCTCTATTTCGACGGCCGGACGGGCGCGCCAGCCGGCGACCTGACGCCCGGCCGCGGCAGCGTCGGCGACATCTTCCTGCAGGCGCAGTTCCCGCTGCACTCGGGCCGAATCCTGGACTTGCCGGGACGGGTCCTGGTCTCGCTGCTGGGGCTGGCGGTGGCCGGCTTCAGCGCCACCGGCGTGGTGATCTGGGCCAGGAAGCGGCGCGGCCGCGTGCTGCGCCGCCGGAAGGACGCCGAGCGGGCTAAAGCGTCTTCCGCATGGTCGGCGCCGGTGCGAAGCGGGTCATGACCTGACCCGTCACCTCGAAGCCGCACGCCGCATAGAAGGCCAGCGCGCGTTCGTTGGCGACGACATGCAGCGACCGGGCTCCGGCGTCCCGAGCCCGGCGGGCGGCCTCATCCACTAGGCGGGCGCCGATCCCGCGCCGCCAGGCGTCGGGCTCCACGAACAGACCGTCGAGTTCGGCGTCGCCGTCCTCGCGCGGCAGGACCACGGCGAAACCCAGGACGCGACCGCTGGCGTCCTCCGCCACGAAGGCGTGAGGGACGTGCTCGCCCGGGAGTTCGATCGCGTCGGGATTGTCCGTCAGCTCCCGGACATGGTCGCCCCAGGCGAGCGAGGCGCGCAGCTGCAGCGCTTCCAGCGCCGCGATCTCTTCGGTGCGGGCCGGACGCAGGTTCATCAGGCGTTGATGGTCTTCTCGAGCGCCAGGGCGAGCGAGATGCAGGCCCCTGCGGTCAGCGCCGTCGACAGGGTGGGGTAGCGCGAGGGCGTGTCGGGCGTCTGATGGTCGAACAGCCACTGGACCAGGAAGACCGCGATGAAGCCGCCGAGAATCCAGGCGTCCGAAAGGCGCCCTCGCCCCAGGAACACCGCCCAGGCGGCGGCTGCCGACAGCGCCGAAAAGGCCAGCCGGCGCCAGCGGGGGCGGCGCTCGCGGGTCTCCAGGCCCCACCGCACGCCGCCCAGGAAGGCCACGATCACCGCGGCCCAGGTCAGGAGCGTCGTCAGCGCCGGTCGGGCGTAGGCCGCGGGGCCGTAGCAGTAGACAAGGGCCGCGGCGGGAAACGGCAGGAGGGCGATCAGCGCGATCACCCAGAGCGGCCTCGGCGCGGATTCGATCCGGGTTCCGGACCGCACGTCATCCATGAGCAATCAGTCTCTCCGGAATGCGGCCGAGGCGGCCCACCCGGCCGCCAGGGCGAACGCCATGGAGGCCAAGCCGTACGACCATGGCCTGTTATGCGCCCAGAGGTAAAGAGTCCGCTCCAATCCCACCTTCTCGACCGTCAGCGTACGGACCCGTCGCGACGCCGGCCGGCCGTCCTGGAAGAGCAGGATGTCGGCCCGGTAGACGCCCGTAGGCGCTCCGGCCGGCAGCGCGATTTCGGCGCGGAAGAGGCCGCGATCCACGAAGCGCACGCCGCGCTCGTCCTCGTCGTAGAGTCCGGCCTTTTCCTTCAGGCGGACCACCGCGCGGCGCCAGTCGTAGTAGTCGGCGCCGAGGCTGGAGACGACGACGTTGCGCACCCCGTAGCGGGTCTCAACCCGTTGCTCCGCCGGCGCGCTGATCGGCAGGTGGTCGATCCCGGCGCCCAGCCGGCGCAGAACCCCGAAGTTGGCGATCTCGTCCAGTGGCCGGTTGGAGGCGGCCATGTAGAAGCCGGGGGCGCCGCGGAACACCACCGGCCGGCTGTTGAGCCAGAGGCCGGCCACACGCACCTTGCGGGCGATGCGGACCGGCTGTTCTGGGCCGCGCACGATGACCACCACGTCGGAGGCGGCCCCCGGCGGCTCGAAGACGGCGCCGTAGAGCACGATCCGGGCGCCGCGGAAGTCCGAGCTGACCTGCACCGTGGTCTCGGTCAGGGCCGCCGAGATGGCGGCGGGGGGGACGTCCACCGCCATCAGCCCGCCGCCCCCTGCATCAGGATGAACGGCTCGTCGGGCGCGATGAAGAGGCCCAGCCCCATCCTGAGGCCCACCAGGAGCACGATCAGCGCCAGGACCGCCCGGAGCTCCTCGGCGCGGAAGCGGGCTGAGGCGCGCGCGCCGTACTGCGCCCCGACGATGCCGCCCACCAGCAGCAGGGTCGCCAGCACGACGTCGACCGTCTGATTGCGACCGGCCTGGAGAACTCCGATCAGGGCCGTGGTGATGATGATCTGCAACAGGCTGGTCCCCACGACGACGCCCGCCGGCATGCGCAGCACGTAGACCATGGCCGGCACCAGAACGAAGCCGCCGCCCACGCCCATGATCGCCGAGAGCACGCCCACGAAGGCTCCCAGCAGCAGGGGCGGGATGACGCTGATGTAGAGCCGCGAGCGCGGGAAACGCATCTTCAGCGGCAGGCCGTAGAGCCAGGGCGGACGCCGGTCGCGCCGGGCCGGCTGCGGCTCGCCCCGCCGGCGTCGCAGGATGGCGCCCAACGACTCGATCAGCATCAGCCCGCCGATCACGCTGAGGAACAGCAGGTACGAGATGGCGACGACCAGGTCGGCCTGGCCGAGCAGTCTTAGGAACCGGAACAGCTCGACGCCCAGGTAGGCTCCGACGATCCCACCGACCGCCAGCACCGCGCCCATCCGCACGTCCACCGCGCGCCGCCGGCCGTAGGCGATCACGCTGGACATGGACGAGGCGGCCACATGGTTGGACATGCTGGCCACCGCCACGGCGGGCGGCACGCCGAGGAACACCAGCATCGGCGTCATGAGGAAGCCGCCGCCGATGCCGAACATGCCCGAGACGAAGCCCACCGCCAGACCTAGCGCGACGAGCAGGGGCGCGTTGACCGACACCTCGGCGATGGGCAGGTAGATGTCCATCGCCCCTCTTAGCGCGTCCCCGCGCCCGGGGTCACCCGGCGGCCTGCGCCCTGCGGGCGGCGGCGACCGCCGCTTCCGCGGCCTTGACGGTGGCGGCCGGCAGCTTGGCCTTCAGCGCGTCCGCCGCGGCCCGGGCCTGGCCATCGCCCTGGCCGGCGGCGAGCGTCAGCCACTTCAGCGCCTCGGCCGGGTCCTTCTGAACGCCCGAGCCGGACTGGTACATGACGCCCAGGTTGTACTGGCTGTCGACGACGCCGAGTTCGGCCGCCTTGCGGAACCACTGGGCCGCCGAGGCCAGGTCCTGCGGGCCGCCCTCGCCCCGGAAATAGTAGAGGCCCAGGTTGTGCATAGCCCGAGGCTCTCCGCCTTCGGCGGCGCGCGCCGTCCAGCGACGGGCCTCGACCTCGTTCTGCACCACGCCCTGCCGGCCGCCCTCGTAGAGCTGGGCCAGGTAGAACTGGGCCTGGGGATGATCCTGGTCCGCGACGGCCTTGAGGGCGGCGAGCCCTCCGGGCTTGCCCGCCTCGATGGCCCGGGTGGCCTCGGCGAAGGCGAGATCAAGCGGCGCCGCCGGCTGGGCCGCCTCGGCGATGGCGGGTTCGGGCGAGACGGCCGCGGCCGCCCTGGGATTGGCGGGCATGGCCCCGGCGGGGCGAGCGTCCTGGACCGACGCGTTCTCCTCGGCCTGGGGCCCGTTCATCAGCACGACGCCGGCCGCGCCGACGCTCAGGAAGGCCGCGCCGCCCGCCACCATCAGGGCCGTCTGCAGCGCGGTGTTCGGACGCCGGGGCTTGGTGACGCCGAACCCATTGAACATGCGGCCCGACGCCTGTCGGCGGTCGAGCTTGGCGCGGACCTCCACGGGCCGAGGCCGTTCCCCCTCGCCCTTCTGGGCGCGGGCGGCGGCGCGGGCCTGGTCGATGACCTCGCGGGTGGACAGCGGCGGCGAGCCGTCGGCGGACGGCCGCTCAGGCTCGTCCAGTTCGAAGACGTCGTCCTCAGGTTCAGCGAGCGGCGCGAACGCCTCGGCCGCCTCGAAATCCTCGGCCGCGAAGGAGGGCCGCACGGGATCGACGGTCGCGACGTCGGACAGCGGCTCGGCGCGGGAGAACAGCTCGGGGCCGAACGGCCCCTTGGGCAGGGCCTCGGAATCGGCGCCGGGTTCCGCGGCCGTCGATGGCGAGGAAGCCACGCCCAGGCGCGCGCGGGCCTCGTCCAGCAGCCGCGCCGTGCGTTCCTCGCTCGCGCGGATTCGTTCGGCGAGGTCGCCGGCGGCGCGCTCCTGACGCTGCTCGATGCGCTCGGTGGCGCGGATCACATGCTGACCCACGTCGTCGATGGCCTGGGCGGCGCGCTGCTCGGAACCCGCGAGCCGTTCGGACAGGCGGTCGGTGATGCGGCCGATCTCGGCGCCCAGGCGCTCCAGCGCCTCGGCCTGGGTCTGTTCGGCGCGGGCGAGCCGCGCCTCCACGGCGCCGGCGATGCGGGCGATCTCGCCCCCCACCTGCTCGATGGCGCCGGCGCTCTGCTGCTCGGCGGTCATCAGGCGGCGGTTCACGGCCTCGGCCATGGCCAGGACCTGCTTGCCCATCTGCTCGACGGCCTGGGCCGAGCGGCGCTCGGTCTCCTGCAATCGCTCGTCCACGCGGGCCAGGCGGACGCCGACGTCGCCGGCGGCGGAGGCCCTGAGCTGTTCGGCCATCTCCGCGCGCGCACGCTCCACGCGCTCGGTCAGGTCGGCGGCGAGGATCTCGAACCGGCGGTCGGCCGCGGCCAACTGGTCGGTGAGACGCTGGAGAACACCCTCGAAGGCGGCGGGGTCGCCCCCGGCGGCCTCGGCGCGGGCGATCCGCGCTTCCAGGATCCTGAGCGCTTCGGGTGAGCGCGGGCCGGCCGGATCGGCTTCCATGCGGGCCAGCCGCTCGGCCATGGCGAGCTGCTCCCGCTCGGCCATCTCGATCCGCGCCAGCGCCTGGCGGACGGAATGCTCCACACCGGAGATGGCGAGGCCCGTGCGGGTTTCGGACGCCTCGATGCGGTCGCTGAGCCGATCGATGGCGTGGGCCAGGCGATCCGTATCCTGCGGCGTCGGCACGGCCTGAAGCCGCGGCGGGTCCTGCGACAGGCGTTGCGGACGTTCGGGGACCTGATGCTCCGCGGCGACGTCCTCGGGCGGGTCGTCCTCGAGGATCACCCGGTTCAGCCATTCGCCGAGGGTCATGCCGGAGCGGCGGGCGAGGTCCTTCGCGACCTCCCGGGCCTTAGGGTCGATGCCCTTGACGCTCCAGGGCGCGCCCGCCGTCATCGAATCGCGTCTCCCAACCCAACTCGACGCTAAACACCGATCTCTGGGGGTGTAAACGCAACCTTAACGCTATTAGTAGTGTCCGGGCTTTGTTTCTGTGGATGACGAGGGGCGCGTGGACCTTCAGATGACCCTCGCCGTCGGGGCCGGCCTGCTCGCGCTCGGCGTCTTCGCCGGCTGGCGCGGCGCGCGGCCACCCAATCCGCACAGGGGACCGCGGCTGATCCCCTGGCGCTTCATCATGGTGCTGGCCACGGCCGGCGTGGTGCTGATGGCCGTGCATGCGGTGAACCTTCTGGGCTTCACGACCGGCCGGCGCTGAGCCCCGTCTAGCCCGGGCGGCGGGGCCGCTTGGCCAGGCCCGCCACCCCGCCCGAGGTGAGCAGGCCCGCGTCGGCCAGGACGATGGGGATCGTCCACTTGCGCGGAGCGGCGATGTAGCGGGGCCGCCAGATGGGATCGTACTTGTCCTTGTAGGCGCGCACGCCCTGGAAATTGTAGAGTTCCTCGCCGTTGTCGAAGAGCAGGCTGCCGACCCGCGACATCATCGGGGCCAGTGGCCGGTCCTCCAGCCCCGCCAGCGGCGCCATGCCGAAGTCGAAGGCCGCGTACCCCTCGGCCATCCCCCACTTCAGGAGCTCGACGAACAGGAAGTCCATGATCCGCCGGGGGCCGTCCTCCACATAGCGCATCAGGTCGATGGAGAAGGCCGAGCGGTCGGCGACCGGCCACAGGGTGGCGAAGGCGATCAGGCGGCCCTCGAAGCGCACCACCGCCACCGGGAACTCCTGCACATAGGCCGGTCGGAAGCCGCCCATGGTGAAGCTCTTCTCGCCGCCCGCGTGGCCCGCCAGCCAGGCGTCGGAGACCCGTTGAAGTTCGGGCATGATCGCCGCGACGCCCTCGGGCGGCACGACCTCGAACTCGGCGCCAGCCTCGCTGGCCTGGCGCCACGCACGCCGCAGGTTGCCGCGCCGGGTGCCCTCGATGCTGAAGTCCTCGAGCGGCAGCACGGCGACTTCGCCGATCTTCTGGATCGAGAAGCCCATCTCCACCACGTCGGGCAGGTCCTCGGCGTCGAGGGCGTAGATGGCGGGCCGGGCGGCGTGGGCGTCGGCGAGCTCCCGGAAGCGCCACAACAGCTCAAGGCGCTCCTCCGGCCGGCCAACGGGCGGCGCGAGCGCGATCCAGCTCCGGCCCCGGACGCCGAACATCAGGAAGCTCTCGCCCGAGGGTGAGAACAGGAAGCGCTTGTCGCCCAGCAGGGCCAGGTTCGAATTTGGGCGCGCGACCCGCGCGGTCGCCAGGATGTGCCGGACGCGGGCGAACTCCGGGTCGTCCTCGCCCACGATCGGCGGCGGGGCGGCCGAGGCCAGCATGCGCCAGAGGCCGAAGGCGAGCAGCGCCACGGCGGCGCCGGCCCAGGCCCGCATGGACCGGGCGGCGTCGGCGTCGACCATCACCCGCCAGAAGGGGTACTCGCCGTAGTCCGCATGCTCGTAGGACCAGAGGCCGATCAGCCCCGCGCCGGCCACCAGGCAGGCGGCCGACACGAGCCAGCCCGGGGTCACCTCCATGCGCGACAGCCGGGCCGTGCGTGGGAAGGCCTTCCGGAACGGCGCGATCACCGCCGCCGCGGACAGGAGGATCGCCGTCTCCTCCCAGACGATGCCCTTCTCCAGGCTGAGCGGCGCGGCGACCAGAAGGACGATCATCGTCGCCGCCCAGGCCGCGCCCAGCCGCGCCCGCAGGCCGAAGGCCAGCATCACCAGCATCAGGCCCAGCACGCTGGAGAGGAAGTGGCTGAGCTCGATCAGGAGGACCGGCATGGTGGCCAGCAACCGCACGAACCGCTCCGGCTCCGAAGGCCGGGCGCCCGAGGCGAGCAGCATCACGCCGCACCCCAGGGCGACCAGGGCGGCGAGGGTCGGGGCGGCGGCGTTGACCGCCGGCTTGAGGTCTCTCCAGAAGCTCACGGAAGCGTCTATAGGCGAGCCCGCGCCGACTCGCTCAAACAACTGTTTCATTCCCCTTGCCCCGCCGCCGCCGAACGCTAGAGTTGGGCGCCTTCAGTTTTCGAAAAGGGAGCACGCCCATGGCCGACTTCGGCGGCGCCGAGCTCGACGCCTTCCGCGCGGAGGTCCGCGCCTGGCTCGAGGCCAACTATCCGGCTGAGCTGCGCGACCCCAAGGCCAAGACCCACCCCGAGGCGGTCTGGGGCGGGCGGGCGTTCGCGGGGTCGGACGACCCGCAGATCGTCTGGATGCGCCGCATGGGCGAGAAGGGCTGGACCGCGCCGACCTGGCCCGCGGAATACGGCGGCGGCGGCCTTTCGCCGCAACAGGCCCGCGTGCTGGACCAGGAGCTGGCTGCCGGCCGCTATCGCCAGCCGCTGGCCTCGTTCGGCGTCTGGATGCTGGGCCCGGTGCTGCTCGAGTACGCCAGCGAGGAGCAGAAGCGCGAGCACCTGCCCAGGATCATCAAGGGCGAGATCCGCTGGTGCCAGGGCTACTCCGAGCCGGGCGCCGGCTCCGACCTCGCGGGTCTCCAGACCAGGTGCGAGGACAAGGGCGACCACTGGCTGATCAACGGCAGCAAGGTGTGGACCAGCTACGCCGACAAGGCGGACTGGTGCTTCTGCCTGGTGCGTACCGATTCTTCGAAAAAGCACGAGGGCATTTCGTTCATCCTGATCGACATGCGCTCCGAGGGCGTCGAGACGCGGCCGATCCCGCTGATCAGCGGCGAGAGCCCGTTCTGCGAGACGTTCTTCACCGACGTGAAGGTCCCCAAAGCCAACCTGGTCGGACGGGTCAACGGCGGCTGGGAGATCGCCAAGCGGCTGCTGCAGTACGAGCGCCAGAACATCTCGGCCGGCTTCGGCGAGGGCGGCGGGGCGGGCGGCGCCTCGGGCGACCTGGCCGAGATCGCCAAGCGCTACGGCGCGATCGACGCGGACCTCAGGTCCCGGATCGTCCGCAACAAGATGGACTTCGCCGCCCTGCGCCAGACCATCGCCCGCTCGGCGGCGGAATCCAGAGCCGGCAACGGCCCCTCGGCCGCCACCTCGATCATCAAGTACGCGGCCGCCGAGTTCGCCAAGGAGCGGTCCGAGCTGATGGTCGAGGCCATGGGCCACCAGGGCCTGGGCTGGCAGGGCGAGGGCTACGAGACCAGCGAGATCCTGGCCGTCCGCGGCTGGCTGCGCACCAAGGCCAATTCGATCGAGGGCGGCACGTCCGAGATCAACCTCAACGTCATCGCCAAGCGGGTCCTCGGACTGCCCGACCCGAAGTAGTTTTTCGAGTATTTTCAATGATATAAGTTTAGCCGGAGATTTCCAGATGGCTGATTTCGGAGGAGACGACCTCGACGCCTTCCGCACGGAGGTCCGAGACTGGGTCGCGAAGCATTTCCCGCCCTCGTGCAAGGGCAAGGGGCCGGCCATCGGCCCCGAGCGCGCGAGCGAGACGGCCGACCAGAAGGCCTGGCGCCTGGCGGTCGGCGAGACCGGCTGGGGCGCCCCCACCTGGCCCAGGGCCTACGGCGGCGGCGGGCTCACCCCGGCCCAGGCGCGCATCGTGAACCAGGAGTTCGGCCGCGCCGGGGCCTACAACCCCATCGTCGGCATGGGGACCATGATGTTCGGCCCCACCCTGCTGGAATACGGCACGGAGGAGCAGAAGAAGCGGCACATCCCGCTGATCTGCAACGGCGAGGTTCAGTGGTGCCAAGGTTTCAGCGAACCCGGCGCCGGCTCTGATCTTGCAGCTCTACAGACCCGGGCCGAGGACAAGGGCGACCATTACCTGGTTAACGGCCAGAAAATCTGGACCTCGGGCGCCCAGTGGGCCGACTGGTGCTTCTGCCTGGTGCGCACCGACACGACCAAGAAGCACGAGGGCATCAGCTTCGTCCTCTTCGACATGAAGACGCCGGGCGTCGAGGTGCGGCCGATCCGGCTCATCTCGGGCGCCAGCCCCTTCTGCGAAACCTTCCTGACGGACGTGAAGGTCCCGAAGGAGAACCTGGTGGGCCCGCTGAACGGCGGCTGGACCATCGCCAAGCGCCTGCTCCAGCACGAGCGCAACGGCCTGGCGGGCGGGGGCGGCAGCGCCGGCCGCTACGGCTCGGGCCGGGCGCCCGAACAGCTCGCCAAGGACTACGTGGGCCTGGACGCCCAGGGCCGCATCGCCGACGGCGACCTGCGGACCCGGATCGCGAAGAACGCCATGGACCTGAAGGCCTTCCAGCTCACCGCCATGCGGGCGATGGTGGAGTCCAAGGGCAACCAGGGCCCCTCGGCCGCCACCTCGATCATGAAGAACGCCGCCACCGGCGCGCTCCAGGAGCGGGCCGAACTCTGCATCGAGATCCTGGGCAGCCAGGGCCTCGGCTGGGAGGGCGACGGCTTCTCGGACGAGGAGCTGACCTTCGTCCGCAACTGGCTGGGCGGCAAGGCCACCACGATCTACGGCGGCTCGGCCGAGATCCAGAACAACATCATCTCCAAGCGCATCCTGGGCCTGCCCGATGCGACGAAATCCGCCTGACCTGAACCCCTAAGCCTCCTCCCCCGTCATGGCCGGGCCCGTCCCGGCCATCCAGAGACGCCGAGCGGACCGATCCGGGATCGGCGCTTCTGGATCCCCGGGACAAGCCCGGGGAGGACGACCGGGGGGCGGACCGACACACGAGATTTCACGAGGACAACCGACATGGCCGTTCTGACCGAAGAACAGAGCATGCTGCGCGACGCGGCGAAGAGCTGGGTGCAGGAGAAGAGCCCCGTCACCGCCTTCCGCAAGATGCGCGATAGCGGGGTCGAGCTGGGCTACGACGCCGCCGCCTGGAACGAGATGGCCGAGATGGGCTGGGCCGGGGTGATCATCCCCGAGGAGTACGGCGGCTCGGCCTTCGGCTACCTCTCCATGGGCCTGATCCTGGAGGAGACCGGCCGCACCCTGACCGCCTCGCCGCTCCTGGCCTCGGCGCTGGGCGCGGCCTCGGCCCTGATGCTGGGCGGCTCGGACGCCCAGAAGGGCGAGTGGCTGCCCAAGATCGCCGCCGGCGAGATCGTCGCGACCCTGGCCATCGACGAGGGCCCGCACCACAAGCCCGAGGCCGTCGCCGCCGAGGTCAAGGACGGCAGGCTGACGGGCCGGAAGGTGTTCGTGCTGGAGGGCATGGCCGCCGACCTGTTCGTGGTCTCGGCGAAGGGCGCCGACGGGATCGGCCTATACCTCGTGAAGGCCTCCGACCCCGGCGTCTCGCGCACCCGCCTGGCGCTGGCCGACAGCCGCGGCGCGGCCAACGTCGAGTTCAAGGGCGCGGCCGCCGAGCCGCTGGCCGGCGGCTTCGCCACGGTGGAGAAGACCCTGGACCGCGCCCGGGCCGGGATCGCCGCCGAGATGCTGGGCGCCGCCACCCAGGCCTTCGAGACCACCCTCGACTACCTGAAGACCCGCGTGCAGTTCGGCCAGGTGATCGGCAGCTTCCAGGCCCTCCAGCACCGGGCGGCCAAGATGTTCACCGAGCTGGAGCTGTCGCGCTCGGCCGTCGAGGCGGCGCTGACCGCCATCGACAACGACAGCCCCGACGTGCCCGAGCTCGTGTCGCTGGCCAAGGCCAAGATGGGGGACACCTTCCACCTGGTGTCGAACGAGATGGTCCAGATGCACGGCGGCATCGGCATGACCGACGCCCACGACGCCGGCTTCTACCTGAAGCGCGCCCGGGCCTGCGAGGCGGCCTTCGGCAACCAGGCCTACCACCGGGACCGCTACGCCAAGATCCAGGGGTTCTGAGGGCCGCCTTTCGGCCGGAACCACGAAAGACACGAAACGGGAGCCCCGCCGGTCGCAGGACCGGCGGGGTTTTTCGTTTAGGAGGCGCCCCTCCTCTCCTCCCCCTTCATGGGGGAGGGGGACCGGCCGAAGGCGGGTGGAGGGGGCCGACGGCCTGGCTCGGCGCTTCCGGCAGGCCCCCTCCCCCATGCTGCGCATGGTCCCCCTCCCCCGACGGGGGAGGAGGGGCCAGCGGCGCCGTTCTTCCAGGTGGGCCAGGGAGGTCTCCTGCTCCTCCCCCATCGGGGAAGGGGAAGAGGAGGAGCGGGTTCAGCGGCCGGCGGCGGCGCGCTCCTGGTTGAGGGCGAAGAGGCGTTCGAGGATGTCGTCGTCGGGGAGGTCGGCGGGCCAGCCGTAGGCGGCGGCCACGGCCGCATCCAGCTCTTCATGCGCCAGGACCAGCCAGCGGGGGCGCTCGTTGTAGAGGTTGGTGAGCGTGCGGCCCTTCAACTCCTTCGCCGCCGCCTCGTCCCTGGGCAGGACGCGGTCGGGATAGCCGGGGACCACCTCGGGAACCCGCACCGTCAGGTCCGGCGGGTTGAGCCACGCCTCGCGCAGATCGTTCAGCGTCCGCGCCGCCTCGGCGATGGCCCGGGCGCGCGGGTCGTCGGCGTAGTCGGCGGCCGGCACGTTCGGCGTCAGCCCCTCGGGGAAGGGGAAGGTCTCGAAGGTGGTGGACGGGGTGTAGCGGGGACGATCTTCGAGCGAGGTGCCGAGGCGCAGAGCCCACAGCTCGTGGGCCCGGCTGTGGAGCACGCCAAAGGCCGCATCGTCGTCCCGGGCGACGACGATGAGCTGATGGTCAGGGCACACGCTCGCGTCCATCCAGGCAAAAACCCGATGCTTCGCGACTGTGGGCGTCACCAAATACCGCGACCGATTTTCAAGGGCGGTCCACATGGCGGGGCGGGCCTCGACATGTCGCCACCAAAAGGTCCGATAGGCTTCGCGATTGTTCCTCAGCCGCTCCGGCTGAACCTGGATCAGCAGGCGCCGGAACGGCGCTTCGTAGAGCGCCGCCTCGGCCTCGCTCATCTCCCAGCCGAAGTCGATGATCCACTTGTCGGCGGGGCGGCGGGTGACGTCCATGCCGTTCCGCCAGGGTTTCAGCACGTCGCTGTTCGGCCGGCCATTGGGGTTGAGCGGCAGCTTCAACCACTCCCGGGCCTGATCGCCGGACACGTCGAACGCGCCGCCCTTGGTGTCGCCCATGAAGGCGACGCCCGCGTTCTCTTTGAGCCGCGCGGCCTTGGTGAGGTCGGCGCTCGCCGAGGTCAGGTCCGGGTTGATCTTCTCGACCGCCCGCCCGTCGAGGCGACGGTCGGCGAAGCCTTCGCCATAGCCCAGCATGGAGACGCGGACCGCCGCGCCCTCCACGACCCACGGCTCATCGGCCCAGGCCTCCCACATCGCCCCGGCGTCGCAGATCGGGTCCAGCACGCGCCGGCTGGCGCCGCCCCGGATCGAGTTCGTGGTGACGAGGCCCACGCGAATGGCCTCATCGGCCCGCACCTGGCGCCACGCCTTCTCCACCCAATAGGCCACGAGGTCCGCCTCGGCGGGGACGCGGCCCTTGTACGCCGCGAACAGGCGCTCAACGGCGGCGTCCCCCAGGCTCTCCCGCATCCGCTTGCCGCCCAGGAACGGCGGGTTGCCGATGATGACGTCCGCCGCCGGCCATTCGGCCTCGGTCCCGTCGGGATTCAACAAGGCGTCGCGGTTCTCGATCTGGTCGAGGCTGGAGAGCACCGGGTCCGGCGGCGGCTTGGCGGCCTTCTTCAGCACCCATTGCAGGTAGCCGATCCAGAGTGTGAGACGGGCCAGCTCGGCGGCGTAGCGGTCGATCTCGATGCCACGCACCGCTTCCAGGCCCACGCGCGGCAGGAAGCCGGTGAGGCCCAGGCGCTCGGCGTCCACGATGGCGCGCTGCTCGATGTCCATCAGCTCGTGCAGGGCGACATAGAGGAAGTTGCCCGAGCCGCAGGCGGGGTCGAGGACGCGGAAGTTGGCCAGCCGCTCCAGCCACGCCTCGACGGCTTCGCGCGCCTCGCGCCGCGCGGCCGAGCGGCGCCTGTCGATGGCGGCGAGCTGCTTGCGGCGGGCCGCCTCGGCGGCCTGGGCGGCGCGGGGGTCGGCCCGCATCTGCTCGCCGGCGGCGTCCAGCAGGGCCTTGCGCTCGGCCTCGGCGGCCTCGGCCCTGGCGACGGCGGCCCTGGCGGTTTCCAGCACGGCCGCCCACTCGGCCTGAAGCGGGCGGACGATCACCGGGCCCACGATCTTCAGGATCTTCTCGCGGTCGGTGTAGTGGGCGCCCAGGGCCTTGCGCTCGCGCCGGGCGCTGAGGGCCTGTTCGAAGAGGGTCCCGAACACCGAGGGGTCGATCTGGGACCAGTCGTGCTCCCTGGCCGTCCGGCCGATCAGCTCAAGGTCGATGCGTTCCAGCGGCAGCACCGGAGCGCCGTCGAACAGGCCGCCGTTGAACCAACGGACGAACTCCGCGCCGAAGAAGGTGTCGCCCTTCTCGGCCATCTTGCCGAACAGCTCGGCGAGCTGGCGCGTGGCCGCCTCGGGCCGCGAGGCGGTCGCCTCGACGAGGCGGGTGAAGAGCTGGTCCTTCAGCAGGTCCGCGTCCTCGGCGAACATGCAGAAGACGATCTGGTTCAGGAAGTGGGCGACGGCGCGCGGCTCGTGCCCGCGCTTCTGAAGGCGCTCGGACAGCTCGCCGAACCGCTCGGCGGCCTTGGCGGTCAGCTCCTGGGGGCTGATCCTGGGCTTCAGCTCGTCGGAGCCGTCCCATACGGCGCGCAGCAGATGGCGCTTGGCCGGGTCGACCAGGTCGTCGAGGGCGATCTCGTAGGTGCGGGCGACCGTGTTCGTCCAGTTGGTGTGAACGACGATCCGCTCCATGTCGGAGACGACGAGATAGGGCGGGTTCTCCAGGTCGCGCGCATAGGAGGTGACCTGGCGCAGGGCGGCGTTCAGGTCCTTGTGCCGGCCCTTGTATTCCCAGGCGAAGCAGCCGCGCCGCCAGACGTCGGCCCAGCCGTCGCCGCCGCCGACCTTCTCGGCGCCGCGCTCGAAGCAGTAGCGCTCGCCCCGGGGATCGTCCTCGGCGGGCGTGGGCACGCCCAGCAGCCGGCAGAGGTCGAGGAAATGCTCCTGCGAGCCCTGGCGTTCGCGC
This sequence comes from Phenylobacterium sp., assembly GCF_046463815.1. GTDB lineage: Bacteria > Pseudomonadota > Alphaproteobacteria > Caulobacterales > Caulobacteraceae > Phenylobacterium. Next base: position 121,553 of record NZ_JBKBRO010000006.1, read on the forward strand.
AACTCGCTGTCGCGCCACTTGGCGATGAAGTCCGCTGCGTCCATGGGGTCCCGACTCGTGCGGACAGATTACCCGAGACCGGCCCACTGGCCAGATGACCGCCGCAAGCCCTCTCCCTACCCCGTCCCTGACCCTCTCCCTCTCGCCTAAGCGGGGGAGAGGAGGCTTGGGGCTGACGCGGCGCGTGCGACCTTCCCTTCCCACCGCTCGCTCGGAGTTCATCCTCGGGCCGGCCTTCGGCCGGACCCGGCGGGCGAGCGGTCCCCCCTTCCCGCGAGCGGGAAGGGAGCGGCGCGCGCCCTCACCGCCCGAGCGCGGCGTCGCAAATGCGGGCCAGGACGGCCGCGCCGTCGCGGGCGGCGGCTTCGTCGGCGGGGGCGAATTCGGTGAGGGTGAGGCCGACGAGGTCGGGCGGCGCCTGGCCCATCAGGGTCGCCACCGGCATGCCGTGGAAGTTCCCGCTGGGCGAGGTCTGGGGCGTGTTGGCGTCGAGGTGGGCGTCGATCCAGACCACCGTGAGGTCGGGGTGGCGCCGCCGCAGGTGGTCGATGACCGCCACGTCGCAGGCGCAGTCGCCGCCGGCGGCGAGCACGCGGCGGGGGTCGTGGGCGCTGAGGATCGCCTGGGCGGCGCGGAACTGGTCGAGGATGGCGGTCCAGCGGTTGACGCCGCCGTGGGGGGCGCCTTCGCCGGAGAGGGGGACGGCGGCCGTCGGGCCGTAGCGGGCGCAGACCCGGGCGGCGGCGGCCGCGCCGCGGGGCAGGCGCCGGGCGCGGCCCGAGCCCTGCCACTGGGGATAGGCGAGGACGAGGTCGAAGTCGGCGGCGGGAGTGGGCATGGGGGGGTGCATGGGGGGACTATAGCGGGGTTGCGTGAGGGGGCGCGAGCGGCGTGCGACCTCTCCTCCCCCATCGGGGGAGGGGGACCGGCCGAAGGCTGGTGGAGGGGGCCAGACGACGGGCTCAGCGCTTCCGGCAAGCCCCCTCCACCATGCTGGCGCATGGTCCCCCTCCCCCGATGGGGGAGGAGAGAAGAGGCAGCGGCGGCGGAGCCCCCCGCCGGCGCTGCGCGCCGCCTCCCCCCGGAGGGGGAGGAAATGTTCGCTTTTTGTTCTGGGCCGTGGTAGCGTGCGCCCATGCCGTCGCAGCACTGGTTCCATGGCGAGGGGGAGTGGTGGCCGGCGGTCGATCATTCGGCCGGGTGGAAGGAGAGCGAATACCATCCGGCCATCGGGCGCGAGATCCTAAGGCGGGTGGCGCGGGGGTGGACGATCCGGCGGATCACGGCCGATCCCGACATGCCGTCTTACGCGACGCTGTTCCACTGGGTGAGGACCATCCCCGAGTTCGGGGACGACTACCGCGAGCTGCGGGCCGAGCTGGCGGCCGAGCGGGTGGAGAAGTGGGACAACCGGGCCAAGGCCAAGGCGTTCTGGGGGCCGCACAAGGCCAAGGTGCTGGGCAGGCGCTGGCGCCGGCCGCCGCGGCGCAGCAGCTACACGACGGCGAAGGGCCGGGCGATCTGCGTCCTGTTGCGCGAGGGCTGGACGATGAGCCGGATCAACGCCCGGCCGGACATGCCCTCGGCCAGGGTGGTCTATCGCTGGCTGAAAACCGAACCCGAGTTCCGCGAGATGGTCGCCGAGGCCCGCGCCTGGCGGCTGGGCTGGCTGGCGTTCCAGGCCCAGATCGCGACCGGGGACGCGACGCCCGGAACGCTGGCGGCCGCCAAGGCCTTCGTCGCGCGGCTGGAAGGCGAGATCGGGCGCTGGCAGCCGAAGGTGTGGGGACGGAAGGCGCGGTGGTGAAGGCGGAGCCCCCTCCGGCGCTGCGCGCCACCTCCCCCAGGAGGGGGAGGAACTGGGCTACACCTCCAGCCGGTAGACCTCCCGCGCGGTCCCGGCGAAGAGGGCGGCCTTCTCGCCTTCCGAGGCGCCGGCGGCCAGGCGCTTGAAGGCGTTCCAGAGGGTGGCGTAGTCGCAGGCGCCCATGTCGACCGGGAAGTTGGACTCGAACATGCAGCGGTGGGCGCCGAAGGCCTCGATGCAGGTCTCGACGTAGGGCCGCCACTCGTCGGCGAGCTGTTGCGACGGGGCGCGGGGCTCGGCCAGGAAGGACGGGAAGTTGCAGAAGGCCATGGCCAGACCGCCCAGCTTCACGGCGACGTTGGGCAGGGCGGCGAGGTCGCGGATGTGGTCGCGCCAGACGCCGAAGCGCTCGTCGCGGCGGCCGGCGTAGCGGCCGAGGCCCAGCGGCGTGCCCACGTGGTCGAGGACGATGCGGGTCTCGGGGAAGGCCCGGGCGAGGTCGATCAGGTCCGGGAGTTGCGGTTCGAGCATCCAGGCGTCGAACGACAGGCCGAGGGGGGCCAGGCGCGCGAAGCCGGCCCGGAAGTCGTCGCGCCGGTAGAGGCCTTCGGCCACGCGCGCGAGCGGGCCCAGCACGTCGGGGTCGGCGTCATGGGAGGCGGCGTTGCGCACGCCCCGGAAGCGGCCGCCGCCGGCCGCGACGTGGCGCTCCAGGATGGGGGCCGCGGCGTCGCCCAGGGTCAGGTCGACGTTGCCGACGATGCCGGCGCAGGCGCGGATGGGGCCGTAGGCGCCGCTGGCGCTCATGGCCGCCACGCCGTTCACGAACTCGGTCTCGCCCAGGGAGCGCAGCTCGGCCGGGCCGTCGGCGCGGTAGAAGGCGCCGCACTCCACGAAGACCGTGGCGATGACGTTGTGGCCCGACCCCAGGTCGGCGAGCAGCTCGTCCAGCAGGTAGCGGCCGGCCGGGGCGATGGCGGCCATGAACGGATGCTCCGGCCCCTCCCCGGCGGGGACCATGCTGCGGTCCCACAGGTGGTGGTGCGGATCGATGATCGGCAGCCCGGGGTCCAGGATCTCTTCCACGCCAACGCCTCCCTAGCCTTGTAGGGCCGCAGGTCAGCACATCGCGGGGCGGCGCGCGCGGGGTTTTCGCGGGACCGGGATGAACCGGCCCCTAGCCGGGGGGCATGGCGGCCTCGGGCAGGGCGCGGGTAGCGACCGCATCGTCGGGAGCGGCCCGGCCACGCGCCTACGTAGAATCCCTAGGGCGATCCCGACTGGGCGCCGGTGATATGCGAACCGCCGTCTGGGGAAGACCTTTGGCTCGGAGATGTCCGGAGTCCGCAAGGGGCGGCGGGGCCGGATCGTACGGAATGCACAAGACATACGAACTCTACCTGCACGGCGAGGACGGGACGCCTCGTTTCGAGGCGCTGACCTGCCGCACCGAGCAGGAACTGATGTCGGCCGTCCGCAGGATCCTGGCCGAGACCGGCGCCCACGCGGTGGACGTGATGGAATTCGGCCAGCTGCTCTTCACCCTGACCGCCTAGCGATGAGTTCGGGCGCAGGCGCATCGAGCCCCACGCCGAGGCTGGCCTCGAAGTCCTGCAGGATGTCGGCGAGGTCGGCGACCGGGACCGGCTCCTGGCAGCCCTTCGGGAACCGATAGCGCCAGAAGCTGGCGATGTGGGAGATGGCGCCGATCCGCTCTCCCAGCATCATGAACATGCTGGGCGCCTTGACCAGGAATTCCCGGAAGGCGGCCGGCTTGCCGTTGACCGTGAGATCGCGGAACGCGTCGTCGTAGACCTTGAGGGTCTCGACCACCTCGCGGCGGTGGAGCTGGATGGCCGTCTCGAGCCGCCGCCGCGCCCCGTCGATGTAGCGCACCAGGTCGGGCTCGGCGTTGGCGCCCTTCACCTGGGCGGCGCGCAGCTCGTTCAGCACGAGGACGAGCTGGGGCCAGAGGTCGCGCAGCACCCACTTGTAGTAGAGGAAACCCTTCCAACTGAAGACGCCCTCCCGATAGGCCTCGCCCTCCAGGCCCAGGGTGGCGCGCAGGGGCTCCAGCCGCTCGTCCACCTGGGTGGAGAGCAGGATCTGCACCACCCGGGTGGTGTCGGTCGCCGCGCCCCGGCCGCCGAAGGCGAGCTCGATGAGCTTGGAGATCTCCTCGCTGACGAAGGCCTGCATCCGGTCGTGGTCGCCCGGCGAGATGGCGAAGTAGCAGCGGCCGACCTTGAAGCCGTGGCGCTTGAGCTGCTCGCGCAGCAGGAAGGGGTCGAGGGACGGCAGGCGTTCGATCACCGCCAGCAGCTTGGCGTCGCGGATGATGCCGGCCTGGTCGTCGCAGAGGTCGCGCAGCATGTCGCGCCAGCCGCGCTGGCCCACGAACATCGAACGCGCGCCGAGCGTCAGGTCGGTGCTGGTGAACGGGAGAATGAGCTTGGTGGCCGTGGTGGGCGCGCTGTCGAACACGTAGCGCTCGTCGGCGCGGATGCGGTGCTTGACGAGGATGGCGCCGTTGAGGGTCGGGTTCCGGAAGAACGGCTGCTCGACGTACTCGGGATCGCGGGCGTGGCGGGCGGCCACCAGGCCAAGGTTGAGGACACGGCTGGTCGCCCCGCTGCTTTGCAGCGCCAGGAGATCGCGCGTCCCCCGCTTCGTCTTCCGCGTCGACATGGGGCCGGAAGTTGCGCGAGGTTCCTTAAGGTTTCCGAAACCAACCGGGGGACGCAGGGGCTCAACCCCGGCGAAGGCGAGACGCACGCCCCCTCCGGCTCGACACGGAGGGGGCGGCCTCTCCCCGGGGCCCGTCAAGTCCGGCGACCGCGCCCCGGGCCGCCGGAGGACCCCAGCCTCAAGCTAGTAGGACTTCCGGAGCGTGATGCCGTAGGTCCGGGGCGGATTGGTCAGGAAGCCGTAGCGGGCGCGCAGGCCCCGCTCGCGGTCCAGCGACAGCCAGGCGCGCTCGTCGCCCAGGTTGTTGACGAAGGCCGCCGCCTCCCAGTCCTCGCCGCGCACGCCGAGCCGGAGATTGACGATCTCGTAGCTGGGCAGCTCGAGCGGGAAGATCAGGCTCGACGCCGTGGACGCCCCGATATTCGGGAAGAGCGCCACGGTCCGCGGGTTGTTCTCCTGGTCCGAGACCTGGGTGAAGCGCTTGCCGACGTGCTGGGCCGTCAGGTTGGCGAAGGCGTCGAGGCCCGGCCGGACCTCGCGCTCGTAGCCGACGCTGAACGAGGCCTGGAACTTGGGCACCGTGGGCAGGCGGTTGCCGTCGCGCAGGCCCTGGATGGGCTGGCCCCCGGCGTCCGTCACGCTCGAGGTGAGCTTGGCGTCGTTGTACGAGGCGGTGAGGGCGATGTCGAAGTTGTCGGTCAGGCGATAGGCGAACTCGGCGTCGAAGCCCGCCGACTTGGCCGAGGGCACGTTGACGATGACCCGCGACGAGCAGCTTCCGGCGTCGATCGTGGCCTGCAGGTTGTTGATATCGGCGTAGAAGCCGGCCAGCGTCAGCGAGCCGCGGCCGCCCAGGCGGGCCTTCAGGCCGGCCTCGTAGTTCCACACGGTTTCGTTGTCGAAGCTGGGGTTCGACAGGGCGCCGAAGGTGGCGAAGTCGGCGGGCGTGCAGAGCGGGCGGTTCAGCGGGTCGTTGATGCCGCCCAGGCGGAAGCCCTTGGAGACCTGGGCGTTCAGGGTGACGGTGTCGCTCGCCTCGTAGGAGACGATCACGCGCGGCGCCCAGGCGTCGGCCTTGGTCTTGCCGGGCACCCCGATGGTCCGCTCGGCGAAGATGCCGTCGAAGGTCAGGGAGCGGGTTTCCTTGTAGTCGCTCCAGCGCAGGCCGGCGGTCACATCCAGGCGGTCGGTGACGGCGTAGGTCGCCTCGCCGAACAGGGCGAACTGCTTCTGCTTATAGGGAACGGTCGAATAGTAGAGGCTGTCGCGCGGCGCGGCGGGGCCGGCCGTCGGGATGCCGGTCAGGGCCTCGAAGCCGGTGACCTGCAGGTCCTGGGCGTAGTCGCGGTCGATATGGCTGTAGAAGGCGCCGAGCACCCAGGTGAGCGGCCCCTCGGCCTGGTAGCCCAGGCGCACCTCCTGGGTGAACGACTTCACGTCGGTGGTGTCGATCAGCGGCGCGTCCAGCGTGTAGACGGCCGGCGGCAGGCCGATGGAGCCGCCGGTGATCGAGCCGGTCAGGGCGGTCGCGTCGCGGTACACTAGCACGTCGCGGTCGGTGTAGGTCGAGATCGAGGTCAGGTCGAAGTCGCCCATGTCGTAGGCGAGGGTCAGGTCGCCCAGGAAGAAGTCGTCCTCGAACTTCTCGGTGAACTGGGTGAACTGCTTCAGGCCGCCCAGGCGCACGGGCGGCCGGGTGGTGGTGAACTCGTTGGCCAGCACGTTGTAGATGTCGACCCGGTTGAAGCCGTCGACGTCGATGCTCTGGTAGAGCACCCGGGGCGTGATGGTGAGGTTCTCGGACGGCTCGAAGCGCAGGGCCGCGCGGACGCCCCAGCGGGTCCCATCGTTGACGTTCCTGTCGACCGTCAGGTCCGGCTGGACCGCGTCGATGAAGCCGGGGAACTGGCTGCCGTAGGCGGTGACGCGCAGGGCGGCCTTGTCGCTGAGCGGCAGGTTCACCGTGCCCTTCAGGTCGCCGCCGACCCCGCCGCCCTGGACGCCGGAGAGCGTGGCCTCGGTGGTGGCCTCGAAGCGGCCGAGCACGGGCTGGTTGGTGATGTAGCGCACGGTGCCCGACAGCGAGCCCGAGCCGTAGAGGGTGCCCTGGGGCCCGCGCAGGACTTCCACGCGGTTCAGGTCGAAGAGGTCGATGTCCGGGGTGAACAGCGACAGCGAGATCACGCTCTCGTCGAGATAGACGCCGACCTGTTCCTTCACGCCCGGCTGGTCGCGGACGATCTGGCCGGCCGAGATGCCGCGGATGGCCACCTGGCTCTGGCCGGGGCCGAGGTTCTGGACGCTGAAGCTGGCGACGGTGCGCGACAGCTCCTCGACGTTGGTGACGCCGCGGGCCCGCATGACGGCCTCGCTCTGGGCGGCGACGGAGAACGGCACGTCGATCAGGGCCTCGTCGCGCTTGCGCGCCGTGACCACCAGTTCCTCGACCTCGCTCTGGGCGGCGGCCACGCCCGGAAGGGCTATGGTCAGGGCCAGGATGCTCGCATGCAAGGCGAGCGCGGACTTACCGCTTCTCATGGGTATTCAATCCTCCTCCAGGCGCGACTCTCGCGGTCACGCTTCGTGATCGGAGCATTACCGCAGGTAGAAAGCGTCCGCCCAGGGGGACTGAGGCGGGAATTTGGCGAGTGTGGCGGAAAGGACGCGCACCCTACGGGAAGGCCGCAGCCCCTCTGGCAGGGCGTCCGCTCAGGCGGGTCGGCGGCGCAGGGCCAGGAGGCCGATCATGGCGAGCGCGGCGAAACCCGCGCCGGTGAGAAAGGTCGCGGCGGGACCGATCGCCGACCACAGCAGGCCCGCGATGGCGCTGGCGGCCAGCAGGGCCGCCCCCGTGGCCAGGTTGAACACGCCGAAGGCCGTGCCGCGCAGGCGCTCGGGCGCGGTGTCGGCCACCACCGCCGAGAGCAGGCCCTGGGTGAAGCCCATGTGCAGGCCCCAGATCGCGGCGCCCGCCAGCGCCATCCAGGGGGCCTCAGCGCGCGCCAGCACGAGGTCGGCGACGATCAGCACGGCGAGGCCCGCCACCAGCAGCGGCCGGCGGCCGACACGGTCCGACAGCCCGCCGAGCGGGGCGGCGGCCAGGGCGTAGACGGCGTTCATGACCACCAGGACCAGCGGCGCGAGGGTGGCGGAGAGGCCGAGCTCCGAGGCCCTGAGCAGCAGGAAAGCCTCGCTGAACCGGGCCAGGGTAAAGACCACCCCGACGCCCACGGCGGCCCAGAAGACCGGGTCCATGCCGCGAATCTCGGACCAGCGTACGGGAGGCGGGCGCACGGGGGTCCGGCGTACGGGGGACCGGCGTGCGGGCGCCGCCGCCTTCCGAGGGCCGGAACCACGCGGTTCCTCGACGCCCACGACGACCAGCAGCACGGCGATCAGCGCCGGGACCGCCGCCACGACGAAGACGGCCCGCATGTTCCCGTCCAGCAGACCCATGAGCCCGATGGCCGCGAGCGGACCCAGGAAGGCGCCCACGGTATCGAGCGACTGGCGCAGGCCGTAGGCGGCGCCGCGGACGTCCGGCGGCGTGACGTCGGCCACCAGCGCGTCGCGCGGGGCCCCGCGCAGGCCCTTGCCGACGCGGTCGATGAAGCGGGCCGCCAGCACCATCCCGGCCGAGGACGCCAGCGGGAAGAGCGGCTTGCTGACCGCCGCCAGGCCGTAGCCCAGGCCGACCAGCAGCTTGCGATGGCCCAGGCGGTCGCTGAGCCAGCCGGAAAAGACCTTGGCCACCGCCGCCGTGGCCTCGGCGATCCCCTCGATCACGCCCAGCACAGCCGGCGAGGCGCCCAGCCCCACCACCAGGAACAGCGGCAGCAGGCTGTGGACCAGCTCGGACGAGGCGTCCATGAACAGGGACACGAAGCCCAGGGCCCAGACCGTCCGGGGCACGCGGGAGAGGCGGCTTGCCATGGACGCATGCGCGCGCGTCCCAGCCACGGCGTCAACCCCGCCTCCGACCTCTGGCGCAGAGACCCGACGCAGCCCATCAAGGGGCCATGAACGACCGCGACGTCTATCTGAAGCTGAACGAGATGGCCGAGGAGCTGCTTCGCCTGGCGAACGAGGCGGAGAGCTACGTCGGCAACGCGGCCCTGCAGAGCGCCGGCAACACGGTCGCGGGCGCCGCGCGGGTGATCTACGAGCACTGCCTGGGCGGCGAGGACGGGGTGCACTAGCGGCCGGCGTCGGCGGGCCTCCACGCTCCTCCCCCATCGGGGCAGGAGGACCGGCCGAAGGCGGCTGGAGGGGGCCTGACATGAGGCTCGGCGCTTCCGGCCAGCCCCCTCCACCATGCTGCGCATGGTCCCCCTCCCCCGATGGGGGAGGAGAGATCAGCGGCGACGTTCTTCCGCGTGGGCCAAGATGGTGCGCACCGCAGCGTCGAGATCGCCCAGCACCACGCTCGCGGGGAGGCGCAGGGTCTTCACGCCCCGGGCCGCGAGCCAGGCGTCGCGGTCGGCGTCCCGGGCCGGGGCCGCGCCCAGCCAGTGAGTCTGCCCATCCACCTCGACGCAGAGCCTGGCCGCCTCGCAATAGAAGTCGAGGACGTAGGGGCCGACCGGATGCTGGCGGCGGAAGCGCAGGCCTTCCACGGCCTTGCGGCGGAGCGCGACCCACAGCCGGGCCTCGGGCGGGGTCATCCGCCGTCGCAGCGACCTCGCCCGGCTCACCGTGGCCTTGGGTGCGTACATGCGGCCACGCTAGCACCCTCCTCCCCCATCGGGGGAGGAGAAGGGGTGGCGCCCGCTTTCCAGGCAGATGAATCACGGGCCGAGCGGCGGGCTGGCGCGGGAGGTCCGGAAGCCGCTAGGAAGACGCCATGCGTAGCCTGACCCCGGCGCTGGGCGCCCTCCTCTCGACCCTCGTTCTGGCCGGAAGCGCCGCCGCCAAGAGCCCCCTGGAGCCCGCCGACCTGGTGATCTGGGGCGGGCCGATTCACACCGGCGTGGAGGCCAGGCCCGAGGCCCAGGCGGTGGCGGTGCGCGGCGGCAGGATCGCCTATGTGGGCGACCGCAAGGGCGCCCAGACCCAGGTCGGACCGGCCACCCGGGTGATCGACCTGAAGGGCGCAGCGCTGTTCCCGGGCTTCACCGACGCCCACACCCACCTGCGCGGCGTCGGCGAGCGCGAGCTGTCGCTGAACCTGGAAGGCGCGAAATCGGCGGCCGAGGCCATGCAGCGGGTGAAGGCCTATCTGGCGGCCCGCAAGCCGACGGGACCCGTCTGGGGCCGCGGCTGGATCGAGACCGGCTGGCCCGAGGGCCGGTTCCTGGAGCGCGGCGACATCGACCCCATCGCGCCCGACCAGCCGGTGCTGCTGGTCCGCGCCGACGGCCACGCCCTGGTGGCGAACACGGCCGCCCTGAAGGCGGCGGGCATAGACGGGACGACCAAGGCGCCCGAGGGCGGCGAGATCCTGAAGGACAAGGACGGGCGGCTCACCGGCATGCTGGTGGACAACGCCATGAGCCTGGTGGCCGGGCTACAGCGGCCGCCCAGCGAGGCCGACAAGCGCGAGGCCTATGCCGCGGCCTTCAAGGTCGAGGCCGCCTACGGCTGGACCGGCGTGCACAACATGAGCGTGGACTGGGCGGACGTCGCCCTGCTGGAGGACCTGGCCGCCAAGGGGCAGGCGCCGCTGCGGGTCTACAACGCCGTGGACGCGGCCGAGGCCGGGCCGCTGTTCGAGGGCGGGCCGCGATCGTCGCCAGACGGGCGGATCACCACCCGGGCCGTCAAGCTCTACGCCGACGGAGCGCTGGGTTCGCGCGGGGCGGCGCTATTTGAACCCTATCAGGACGCGCATTCGACGACCGGCCTGATCCGCACGCCGCCCGAGGAGATGAAGGCTGCCATGCGCAAGGCCTACGCCTCGGGAATCCAGGTCGCGACCCACGCCATCGGCGACCGGGGCAATGCGGTCGTGCTGGACCTCTACGAGCAGGTGTTCGCCGAGACGCCGCCGAACGTGCGGCGCATGGCCCCGCGCTGGCGGATCGAGCACGCCCAGATCATCCGCCCGGCCGACATCCCGCGCTTCTCGAAGGACGCGGTGATCGCCTCGATGCAGCCCAGCCACGCCATCGGCGACCTGCACTTCGCCCCCGCCCGCCTGGGCGATGCGCGCCTCGACGGCGCCTACGCCTGGGAGAGCCTCTTGAAGTCCGGCGCGGTGGTGGTCGGCGGCTCGGACGCCCCGGTCGAGCGGGGCGATCCGCTGATCGAGTTCTACGCCGCCGTGGCGCGCAAGGACCTCTCGGGCTTCTCGACGCCGGCGTGGCGGCCGGCCGAGGCGCTGTCCCGCGCCGAAGCGCTGAAGCTGTTCACGTCCAGCGCGGCCTTCGCCCGGTTCGCCGAGGACGAGCTCGGGACCATCGAGGTCGGCAAGCGGGCCGACCTCAGCGGCTTCTCCGCCGACCTGATGACCATCCCGGCGGAGGACATCCCCAAGGCCCGCGCCGTGCTGACGGTGGTGGACGGCCAGGTGGTTTACGAGAAGCCGTAACGAGGGTTGACCCCGGTCAAGGCGGCGGGCGCCGGCCGGGGCGAGCCTCCTCCGATCGCAGGAGCTAGGACCCCGCATGCGCAAGCTCTTCCCCGCCGCCCCCCTGCCCGTGGCCCTGGGCGTGATCGCCGCCCTGATGGCCGTCCAGCCCGCCGCCGCCCAGTACGGCATGGACAAGAAGCCGCCGAAGACCGCCGCGACGCCGCAGCTTCCGCACTGCGTCCAGCCGCTGGGGCGGGCGGCCATCCAGGAGCCGGAGACCCGGTGGTGGACGGAGCTCGGCCTCTCCAACCCCGAGACGCTGATCAAGCTGTTCGCGGCCCGGTCGAACTGCCTCCGGATCGTGGACCGCAACGCGGGCCTGGCCATGCGCAACCAGGAGGCGGACCTGGGGCGGTCCGGCGACCTGCAACGGGGCTCCAACGTCGGGCGCGGCCAGGTGGCGGCGGCCGACTTCTTCCTCATCCCCAACATCGCCAACGCGGACTCCAACACCGGCGGCGAGGCGCTGGGCGCCATCGCCGGCGCCCTGGGCGGCAGCCGGCTTGGCGGCATCGCCGGCGGCCTCAGGACCAAGCGGGCCGAGGCCCAGGCCATCCTGACCCTGGTGGACGCGCGCACCACCGAGCAGCTCTACGTGGCCGAGGGCGTGGCCAAGAAGACCGACATCACCTTCGGCGGCGGCGTCGGGGGCGGCGGCTGGGGCGGGTTCGCCGCGGCGGCCGGCGGCGGCTACGCCGACACCGACATCGGCAAGGTGGTGACGGCCGCCTACTTCAACGCCTTCATCGATCTCGTGGGCTATCTGCAGGGCGGCGCGCCGACCGGCGAGCAGGCGTCCCAGGCCGCGGGCATCCAGGCCTACACGGTGAAGCAGGCGCTGGTGATGCGCGCCAGCCCCTCGACCAGCGCCAGGCAGGTGCGCGGCTTCGCGGCCGGCGACCTCGTCTATCCCACCGGCCGGCGCGACGGCGTCTGGTGGGAGGTCGACGACGAGACCGGTAACCGCGGCTGGGTCTCCTCGGTCTTCCTGTCGCCCCGATAGGAACCAGCGGCCGCGAACATGACGGCTGGGCGCTGAATAGACCTTCGGCGCCCGCTCCCCCGCCCAAATGTTGATCAAAGCGATTCGCCCGCCGAATGGCCGTCCGGCTGTAGTTAAGTCGACTATCCGACGCGCGGACTTGGACTGGACTCATCGGCGTCTTCACGTTCGCCCCTGGGATTTCTCTATATTTCGCCGCCAACGGCCGATGAGTGTCGAGTTCACGACAGTCCTGTGCCCCGGGCCTCGATAACTTGAAACCCAAGCCGCACGGCGGCGTTTCAAGTCCCCGATGCAAAGGCCCGTCCCCGCGTTGCAGAACCGCCTGCTCGAAGCGCTGCCGTTTGAGGACTACGCGCTTCTCTCTCCGCACCTGACCCATGTGGAGCTTGAGCGGGGCCGCCTGCTCTACGACCCCGGCGACCGGATCGACACGGTCTACTTCCCGCACGACGGGGTGATCTCGCTGATGACCCTGATGGACAACGGCGCGGCCATCGAGAGCGCCACCATCGGCCCCGAGGGCGCCCTGGGCCTGATGGCCGCCGTGGCGCCGCGCCAGTCGCTGTCGCGGGCCATCGTCCAGACCCCGCTCCGGGCCGGCCGCATCGGCGCCGAGCGGCTGCACGAGGCCTGGGAGAAGAGCGCCCGCCTGCGCGACCTGGTGGACAAGCACACCGAGGCGCTGTTCGGGCATGCGATCCAGTCGGTGGCCTGCAACGCCCTGCACTCGGTCGAGGCCCGGTTCTGCCGATGGCTGCTCACCTGCCACGACCGCATCTCGTCGGACACCGTGGCGCTCACCCAGGAGTTCCTGGCCGACATGCTGGGCGTGCAGCGGACGACGGTGACGGCGGTCGCCCGCTCGCTGCAGGAGAAGGGCCTGATCCGCTATCGCCGCGGCGTGGTGGACATCCTGGACCGCGCCGGCCTCGAAGCCCTGACCTGCGAGTGCTACGGCGTCATCCGCCGAACCTACCAGCGGCTGCTGCCGAGATAGGCGGCGAACGGCGGTTCCCCGGTTTCCATTGCACGGGGGCGATTTTCCCTCTTTGCTGCGCGGCCTGGGGGAGCTCCCGGCCCGGGAGCCAAGCATCCGTGTTCGAGAGAAGGCCCATGACCCGCTTCACGCGCAAGATCCTGCTGTCCGCCGCCGCGGTCGGGACGCTCGCCCTGGCGGCCGGCGCCCAGGCCGCCCCCGGGGCTCATGAGGAGCACGCCTGCATGGGCGAGACGTGCGAGAGCGTGGCGCTGTTCGACGCCGCCGACGCCCCCGCGGGTGCGGCGGCCGCGACCTCGCTGGAGAGCCCGAGGTACGGGACCTGGGGCTTCGACCTCACGGGCATGGACCGCTCGGTGAAACCGGGCGACGACTTCTTCAAGTTCGCCAACGGGACCTGGGACCGCACGACCGAGATCCCCTCGGACAAGGTGCGCTGGGGCAACTTCAACAAGCTGCGCGAGCTGTCGGACGCCCGGATGCACGCCATCCTGGAGGAGGCCGCGGCCGGCAAGCTGGCAGATCCCGACGCCGCCAAGATCGCCGCCGGCTACGCCGCCTACATGGACGAGAAGCTGGCCGAGAAGCTGGACGCCAGGCCGCTCGCGCCCGAGCTCGCCCAGGTGCGCGCGGTGAAGACCCGGGACGAGTTCACCGCCCTGATGGGCAAGGCCAACGTCTCGGGCTTCACGACCATCCTGCCGGTGTTCGTCTCGATCGACGCCAAGGCGCCCACCAGGTACGCCGTTCTGACCGCCACCGGCGGCCTGGGCCTGCCCGACCGCGACTACTACCTGCAGCCGAACTTCGCGGAGAAGAAGGCCAAGTACCAGGCCTACGTCCAGCAGATGCTGACCATGGTCGGCTGGGAGAAGCCGGCGGAGAACGCCAAGGCCATCGTCGAGTTCGAGACGAAGCTCGCCGAGGCGAGCTGGAGCCGCGTCGAGCGGCGCGACCGCGACAAGACCTACAACCCCATGACCCCGGCCGAGCTCTCGGCCGCGACGGGCTTCGACTGGAACCGCTACCTGGCCGCCTCGGAGCTGCCCAAGGTGGAGCGGGTGGTGGTGACGACCAACACCGCCTTCCCCAAGTTCGGCAAGATCTACGCCGAGACGCCGCTTTCGACCCTGAAGGCCTGGCAGGCCTTCCACCTGGCGGACGGCGCGGCGCCCTACCTCTCGGACCGGTTCGTGCAGGCCCACTTCCAGTTCCGCTCGAAGGAGCTGGCCGGCCAGCCCGAGCTGCAGGCCCGCTGGAAGCGCGCCGCCGCCTTCATGGACCGGGCGATCGGGGAGTCGGTGGGCCGGGTCTATGTGGACCGCTACTTCACGCCCGAGGCCAAGGCCAAGATGGACGACCTGGTGCTCAACATCCGCACGGCCATGGGCGCGCGGATCGAGAAGCTGGAGTGGATGGGGCCCGAGACCAAGGCCAAGGCCCTGGAGAAGCTCCAGAAGTTCACCGTCAAGATCGGCTATCCGGTCACGTGGCGCGACTACTCCAGGCTGGAGCTGAAGAAGGACGACCTCTACGGCAACGCCATCCGGGCCGGCGCCTTCGAGTGGCGGCGGCAGGTCGCGCGCCTGGACCAGCCCGTGGACAAGCGCGAGTGGGGCATGACCCCGCAGACGGTGAACGCCTATTACAACTTCGCCAACAACGAGATCGTCTTCCCGGCCGCCATCCTGCAGCCGCCGTTCTTCGACGCCGACGCCGACCCGGCCATCAACTACGGCGGCATCGGCGGGGTGATCGGCCACGAGATCAGCCACGGCTTCGACGACCAGGGCCGCAAGTCGGACGGCGACGGGGTGCTGCGCGAATGGTGGACGGCCGAGGACGCGGCCAAGTTCAAGGCCCAGGCCGAGAAGCTGGGGGCCCAGTATTCGGCCTTCGAACCCCTGCCGGGCGCCAAGGTGCAGGGCGGCCTGACCATGGGCGAGAACATCGGCGACCTGGGCGGGCTCAGCCTCGGCCTCGACGCCTACCACGCCTCGCTGAAGGGCCAGCCCGCGCCCGTGATCGACGGCCTGACCGGCGACCAGCGCGTCTTCCTGGGCTGGGCCCAGGTGTGGCGCGAGAAGATCCGCGACGAGGCGCTGCGCCAGCAGGTGGTCACCGACCCGCACTCGCCGGCCTACTACCGGGTGAACGGCACGATCCGGAACATCCCCGGCTGGTACGAGGCCTGGGACGTGAAGGCCGGCGACAAGCTCTATGTCGCGCCCGAGGACCGCGTCCGCATCTGGTGATCTTGATCAAGGCGGGGGCCCGGGCATTCTGGCTTGAAGACCGCCTGATGGTCGCCTGGGAGGCCCCGCATGAAGCACGCCGTGATCGTCGCCCACCCGCGGGCCAGGAGCTTCACCCAGACCATGGCCAAGGCCTACGTCGAGGCGGCGCAGGCCTTGGGGCACGCGGTCGTCGTGCGCGACCTCTACGCCATGGACTTCGACCCTCGGCTGAAGGCCGAGGAGCTGCCCGGCCCGGATGGCTACAGGATGGCGCCTGACGTGCTCGCCGAGCGCGAGGCGCTGAAGGACGTTGACGTCTTCGCGTTCTTCTACCCCCTGTGGTTCAACGCCCCGCCGGCCATCCTGAAGGGCTACGCCGACCGGGTGCTCTCGATGGGCTTCGGCTACGACCCCGGCCCGATGGGCACGGAGTCCCGGCTGGACGGGAAGAAGCTGATCAGCTTCACCGCCTCGGGCGCGCCCGAGCACTGGGTGCGCGACACCGGCGCCTTCACCGCCCTGACCACCCTGTTCGACCGGCACCTGGCCGGCGTCCTGGGCCTGAGCGTCGTCGACCACGTCCATTTCGGCGAAATCATCCCCAACCTCACCGAGGAATGGGTGAAGCGCAGCGCCGAGGAGGTCGGCGAGGCCGTCCGCCGGAACTTCGGCGAAGGCTAGGGAACGAGCACGGCCGCCCCGGCGAAGGCGCCGGCCCGCAGGTCGTCGAGGGCGGCGTTGGCGTCCGCGAGCGCATAGGCCTTCACGTGCGGCCGCACGCCCGCGCGGGCGGCGAGCGGCAGGTACTCCAGCGCATCCTGACGCGTGAGGTTGGCCACCGACACGATCCGGCGCTCGCCCCACAGGATCGAATAGGGGAAGGCGGGGATGTCGCTCATGTGGATGCCGCCGCAGACCACGCTCCCGCCCTTGCGCACGGCCCTGAGCGCCACGGGCACGAGCTCGCCCACCGGCGCGAAGATGATGGCCGCGTCCAGCGGCTCGGGCGGAGGCTCGGCGGACGGGCCGGCCCAGACGCATCCCAGCTCGCGCGCGAGCGCCTGGGCCGCGGCGTCGCCCTCGCGCGTGAAGGCATGGACGGCCTGACCCTCGAAGACGGCGAGCTGGGCCAGCAGGTGGGCGGCCGCGCCGAAGCCGTAGAGTCCCAGGCGCTTCACCGAGCCGCCCTCGCCCGCCTTCTTCCAGGACCGGTAGCCGAT
This sequence comes from Phenylobacterium sp., assembly GCF_046463815.1. Lineage (GTDB taxonomy): Bacteria > Pseudomonadota > Alphaproteobacteria > Caulobacterales > Caulobacteraceae > Phenylobacterium. Next base: position 138,079 of record NZ_JBKBRO010000006.1, read on the forward strand.
CAGGCCGGCGCACAGCAGCGGGGCGGCCTCGGCGTCGGAGAGGCCCTCGGGCAGGGGGAAACAGTAGTCGGCGCGCGCGATCACCGTGTCGGCGTAGCCGCCGTCGCGGGTCCACCCGGTGAAGCCCGGATCGTCGCAGAGGTTCTCCCGGCCGGCGCGGCAGTAGGGGCAGACGCCGCAGGTGGAGCCCAGCCAGGGGACGCCCCGGCGTTCGCCCGGCGCCACGCCCGTCAAGCCGGGGCCGATGGCGTCCACCACGCCCACGATCTCATGGCCCGGTATGACCTCGGGGCGGACTTGGGCCAGGTCGCCGTCCACGACGTGCAGGTCGGTGCGGCAGACGCCGCAGGCGCGCACGCGCAGGCGAAGCTCGCCCGGGCCGGGCTCGGGGTCGGGCCGGCTCTCGCAGACGAGCGGCGTGCGCGGGCGTTTCAGGATCATGCCCAGCATGAGTTCACACTGGCCCGTGGCGGGCCGGCGTCAAGGGCAGGGAAGAAGGGGGGAGCGCCCCGGAGGTGTGGGGGAGTTTTGCCGGGGCGCTCTCGACCGTCCGTCTCGGGGGGGAAGTTGGCTGGACCGGTCGAGCTTCACTAAACAGGGTCTCAACGAGCTGCGCTTTGCGCTGGATCAACTGCGCAGCCTTTTCGGGAGTCAGGCGGCCATTCCGCCGACGCGCTTGATGTTGCAGCGGGTCCAGAGGGCTTCGAGGGCGCGGACGAGGTCGTCCATCATGGCGTCGGTGTGGGCGGGGCTGGGCGTGAAGCGCAGGCGCTCGGTTCCGCGCGGGACGGTCGGGTAGTTGATCGGCTGGACGTAGATGCCGTGGTCTTCCAGCAGGATGTCGCTGATCATCTTGCAGTGGACCGGATCGCCCACCAGCACCGGCACGATGTGGGAGACGCTATCCATCACCGGCAGGCCGGCGGCGCGCATCTTGGCCTTCAGCGCAGCGGCCCGTTCCTGGTGGGCCTGGCGGACCTCGTCGTGGGCCTTCAGCCAGCGGATGGAGGCCGCGGCCCCGGCGGCGAGCGCGGGGGGAAGCGAGGTCGTGAAGATGAAGCCGTCGGCGTAGCTGCGGATGGCGTCGACGATCACCGCGTCGGCGGCGATGTAGCCGCCCATGACCCCGAAGGCCTTGCCCAGCGTGCCCTCGATGATGTCGATCTCGCCCATCAGCCCGTCGCGCTCGGCCACGCCCGCGCCGCGCGGGCCGTACATGCCCACCGCATGGACCTCGTCGATGTAGGTCATGGCGCCGTACTTCTTCGCGAGCGCGATGGTGCCGGCGATGTCGGCGATGTCGCCGTCCATGGAATAGACGCTCTCGAAGGCCACCAGCTTCGGCGCGGCCGGGTCGGCCGCGGCCAGCAGCTCCTCCAGGTGCTCAAGGTCGTTGTGGCGGAAGACGTGGCGCTGCTCGCGCCTGCCCGCCCGGATGCCCGAGATCATCGAGTTGTGGTTGAGCGCGTCCGAGAAGACCAAGAGGCCCGGCAGGATCTTGTAGAGCGTCGACAGCGTCGCCTCGTTGGAGACGTAGCCCGAGGTAAACAGCAGCGCCGCTTCCTTGCCGTGCAGGTCGGCCAGCTCGGCCTCCAGCTCCACATGGTAGCGGGTCGTGCCCGAGATGTTGCGCGTGCCGCCGCTCCCGGCCCCGGCCGCCTCGATGGCCCGGTGCATGGCGTCCAGCACCACCGGGTTCTGACCCTGGCCCAGGTAGTCGTTGGAGCACCAGACCACCACGTCCGACGTGGACCCGTCAGGCCTCGTCCAGGTCGCGATCGGGAACTGGCCCCGATGCCGCTTCAGGTCCGCAAAGACCCGGTAACGCCCCTCGGAACGGATGTTCTCCAAGGCAGTGCGGAAGGCTTGGGCATAGTCCATGACGATACGGGTCCGCGGGGGTACTCGAAAACGGCGGCCATCCTCCGCCCCTGGCGGGGCGGAGGCCTTGATCTCGATCAGACGGCGGCAGGCGGAGCGCGTCAGGCGCCCTTCTTGCGGCCGCTGGCGAGCAGGGTGATCAGGGCGGCGGCGGCGGTGAGCGCGGCGGCGGCCGAGGCGATCGGATGCTCCTTCACCTCCTGGACGGCCTTCCTGGCGACGTCCTTGGCCGGCGCCGGGATCTTGTCGGCCGCCTTCTTGGCGACGACCGGGGCCTGGGCGGCGAGGTTCTCGGCGGCGCGGCGCACGGCCTCGGCCGCCTCCACCACCGCCTTCTCGGCGTCCTGGCTCAGGTTGTCGGCGGCGCTGCGCAGGGCCTTGGCCACGTCCTCGTAGGTGTCTTCCAGGTCGTGCTTCACCTGGCGCACGTCGCGCTTGAGCTGGCGGGTCAGGGGCTTGGTCATGCGGAACCTCGGGGGGCTGGAGGGATCAGCCATCAGCTTGCGGGCGCCGCCCCCGACGCGCCTTGACCCTGGTCAACCGAAGCGAGCGCCGCCGCCAGCCTGGCGAGCAGGGCCTCGCGGGCGGGGTCGTCGGGAGCCGCCTCCAGCCGCTCGTTGAGATCGAGCAGCAGGGCGGCGCGGGCGTTGTGCCAGTCGGGACGGGCCGCGGTCCCGGGCGCCAGGCGCGGCGGCCCGTCCGTCACGCTGACGGCGGCCTTGCCGATGGCGTAGCGGCCGTCCAGCGCCGGGATGGCGATGCGGTCGGCGGCGATCCCCTCGCCCGTCAGCCGGTCGCGCAGCCCCTCCAAACCCTCGGGCTCGCCGTGGGCCAGGAACACCGTGCCGGAGACGGGACCCCGCGCCCTCACCCAGGCTGCCAGGCCCTCGGCGTCGGCGTGGCCGGAATAGATGTCCAGCGAGCGGATGCGGGCGCGCACGGCGACGTCGTCGCCCTGGATGCGCACGCGCCGGGCGCCTTCCACCAGGAAGCGGCCGAGCGTGCCGGCGGCCTGGTAGCCGGGGATCAGCACGGTGGCGTCGCGCCGCCACAGGAGGCGCTTCAGGTGCTTGCGCACCCGGCCCGCCTCGCACATGCCGCTGGCCGCCAGGATGATGTGCCAGCCCGACAGCCGCTCCAGCGCGTCGCTGTCGGCGGGGTCCTTGAGGAACTTGAGCCGGCCGCTGGAGCGCAGGTCCTCGAAGGGATTGCGTTCCATGCTCGGGCTGAAGCCCCGGCGGCGGAACACCTCGGTGGCCTCGATGGCCAGCGGCGAGTCGAGGAAGATGTCGGCCTCGGGAATGTCGCCGCCCTCGACCAGGATCTGGATGTCGGCCAGCAGTTCCTGGCTGCGCTCGACCGCGAAGGCCGGGATCAGCAGCGGCCCGCCGGCGGCGCGGGCGTCGCGCAGTTCCTGGGCCAGCATCCGCCGGCGCGTGGCCGGGTCCGGCGTCGGGCGCACCCGGCCGCCGTAGGTGGATTCCACGATCAGGTGGTCGACGCCCGAGGGGCCTTCCGGATCGGCGATGAAGTCGCGCCCGCCGGGGCCCAGATCGCCCGAGAACAGCAGCGTGACCGTGCCCTCCTCCGTCTCGACCCGCACCTCGATGGAGGCCGAACCCAGCATGTGGCCGGCGTCCCACCAGACCGCGGTGATCCCGGGCGCGACCTCGACCTCCCGGTGCAGCTTGGTGGTGCGGAACAGCTCCAGCGTCCGGTAGGCGTCGCGCAGGGTGTAGATCGGCTCGACCGGGGGGCGGCCGCGCCGCTCGTTGCGCCGGTTGAGCTGGCGGACCTCGCTCTCCTGGATGTCGCCGGCGTCGGGCAGCATGACGGCGCAGAGGTCGCGCGTGGCGCCCGTGGCCCAGATCGGCCCCTCGAAACCCGCCCGCATCAGCTTGGGCAGCAGGCCCGAGTGGTCGATGTGGGCGTGGGTCAGGAGGACCGCGTCCACCTCGCCGGCCTCGAACGGGAACGGCTCGTAGTTCAGCGCCTTGAGCGACTTCGAGCCCTGGAACATGCCGCAGTCGACGAGCACCGTCGCCCGGCCGGTGGACAGACGCGCACAGAAGCCCGTGACGCAGCCCGCGGCGCCGTGAAAGCTGAGTTCGACCCCCATGTCTGCGTCAGGCGCGGGCGCGCAGGTCGCGCAGGTGGTGGCGGATGGCCTCGGCGCCTTCGCCGACGCGCTCGTGGGCCTCGCTGGCCTCGAGCTTGCGGGCCAGGGCCGGCGTGAGTTCCGCCTTCAGCACGCCGAGCGCGCGCGGCGGGGCCATGATCACCAGCGAGTCGAAGGCCTTGCGGGCGGCCGCGGCGTCCAGTTCGGCGGCGACCCGGCGCAGGAAGCGGCGCTCGGCCTCGTCGGCGGGATCGCGCCCGCCGGCGCCGTGGCGGCCGAAGCCGGCGCTCTCGTGGGCGGTGGCCGGATGGCGGTGGGCGGTCGGCCAGTCGTGGCCGTCGGCCTTCATGTGGAAGTCGCTCACCTCGCGGACTTCGCCCGCGCGGACCCGCTCCTCGAAGACGCGGGCCTCGGCGCCGTCAGCGGCCACGATCCAGGTGGTTCCCCCAAGTTCCATGATGCTCATCTCCTGTTGCGAGGGGCGGCTTAGCCCGGGGGCGGCCGGGGGGTATGTGACGCCGATCAAACGGAGGCATCAACGGGGGTTCGAAGCGCCTCCGTAGAACTACTTAGGGGCGGCCCCTTAGGGATACGCCACGAATATCTTGGACGGGGGGCCGCGAGTACCCATTCGCCATCGACGAAGGAACTCGCCATGACCCTCGCCTATCCCCTTGACGATCCCCGCACCGCCCGCCCCGCCGCGGCGCTGAACGACGTGATGGATCGCCTCGGCACGAAGATGACCTTCGGCCGCGACGAGGAGGTCTACGCCCAGGGCGACGACGTGGAGTTCATGTACCGCCTGACCCGGGGCGTGATCCGCACCAGCCGCGTGACCGCGGACGGCCGCCGCCAGGTGGGCGACTTCTACTATCCGGGCGACCTGTTCGGCCTGGAGGTCGGCCCCGACCACCAGTTCTCCGCCGAGGCCCTGACGGACTGCGAGGTCCAGATCGTGCGCCGCGGTTCGGTCCGCGCCTTCGCCGGCGACGCCGAGCTGGACCGGGCGATCCTCGACGCCACCCGCCGCGAGCTGCAACGCGTCCAGGAGCATGTGCTCCTGCTGGGCCGCAAGAGCGCCCGCGAGAAGGTCGCCGCCTTCCTGATGAGCCTGGCCCAGCGCCAGGACGAGGAGCAGATCGAACTGCCCATGGGCCGCCAGGACATGGCCGACTACCTGGGCCTGACCATCGAGACCGTCTCGCGCATGCTGACCCAGCTGCAGGGCGAGGAGATCGTGGAATTCCCGTCCTTCCGCCGCTTCCAGGTGAAGAAGTGGCATGCGCTGGAGGAACTCGTAGACTAAGCCCACGGCCCCGCGCGGCCGGGGGCCTGACGATCCGGTCGCGAGCAGCGCAAGGAGGGTCACCGTGCCCGAGACCAAGGCCGAAACCCAGGAACGCCCGGCGACCGAAACGTCGGTCCAGCCGCATACCCTCACCAGCATCCTGGTCCACGTGGAGCCCGGCGTCACCGCCTCGCACCGCGTCGAGGTGGCCGCGCGCCTAGCGCGGGAATACGGCGCGAGGCTGATCGGCCTGGGCGCCGAGACCATCGACGCCATCCCCGCCGCCGACCCCTTCATGGGTTATGTGACCGCCGAGTGGATCGCGCTGGCCAACCAGCAGGTCGGCGCCGACATCCAGAACGCCGAGGCTGCCTTCCGCCGCGACGCCGCCGGCGCCGAGATCGAATGGCGCCAGGTGCAGGATTTCCCGAGCCACGCCCTGGCCCGCGCCGCCCGCGCCGCCGACCTGGTGGTGGTGGACGCCAAGGGCGCCGACGCCGGGTCGAGCTACCGCAAGGCCGATCCCGCCGACGTGATCATGACCTCCGGCCGGCCGGTGCTGGTGACCCCGCCCGGGGCCTCGCACCTGAAGGCCAGGACCATCGTCATCGCCTGGAAGGACACCCGGGAGGCCCGGCGCGCCGTGGCCGACGCCATGCCCTTCCTGAAGCGCGCCGAGCAGGTGATCGTCCAGGCGGTCTGCGCCGGCGACCAGATGGAGACCGCCGCCTTCCAGACCAACGACGTGGTCGCCGCCCTCAAGCGCCACGGCGTCCCTGCCCGCCCCAACGTGACCAAGGGCCACGGCGACGAGGCGGCCGGCGAGATCCAGCGGATCGCCGCGCTCAACGAGGCCGACCTGATCGTGGCCGGCGCCTACGGCCACAGCCGCGCCGCCGAGTGGGCGTTCGGCGGCGTCACCCGCGAGCTGCTGCACGACCCGCGGCGCTTCATCCTGATGAGCCACTGAAGGGGCTGGCGGAAGCCCCGCCGGCCTTTCTGTGACCGCGCCTCAGCGGCCCCCGAGGGAGTCGAAATAGGCGATCAGGTCCTCGGCGTCGGCGTTGCTGATCTGGATCGGCGGCATCTCGCCGGTCCCGTGCTGGGAAATCTCGACGAAGCGCTTCTGCAGCGAGAGCGCGTTGTAGCGGGTGCGCAGGTCGCGGAAGCGCGGGCCGCTGGCGGCGGGCTTCTCGTCGAGCCCGACCGCGTGACAGCCGCCGCAACGCGCCTCGGCCAGGCGCTGCCCCCGTTCGGCGGCAGGGCTAAGGGGCGCGGGCCCGGCGATCGGCCTCCGACCGGCGCCCTGGACGGCGCAGCCCGCGGCGAGCAGGGCGCTGGCCAAGACGACATGGGCCAGGATGATGGGGGTGCGCATCGGTCTCCTCCTCGGTACGCTGCCGTTCCGGGGCGGCGGACGCGCCGCGGTCGGGCAGGATGGCCCGAAGCTTAGGCGGGTGCGCCTCCGTATGGCTACTTAGGGGCGCAACCGGAATGGCGTCCACTGGGCGCGCGCGGGACCCTGGCGGGGTTTGGAGTTCTGGATGGCCTACAGGGACCTGCTGTTCGCGGTGCTGACCTACCCGGACGCGACGCCGGCCGCGGCGATCCGCGCCGGCGCCGCGCTCGCCCGGCGGCTGGGCGGCGAGGTGACGGCGCTCGCGCTCGCCGTGGACATTCCCTCGCTGCACAACCGCCTCGCCAACGCCCTGGCCGGGCTCGACAAGCTGGCCGAGCAGGAAGAAGCGCGCAGCGCGGCCCTGGCCGAGCAGGCGGCCCGCTGCTTCACCGCCGCGGCGGCCGAGACCGGCCTTCTGGCCACGGCCATCGTCGAGCGCGCGCCGATGCACGCCGAGGCCGAGCGGATCTGCGCCTACGCCCGCACCCGCGACCTGACCCTCTTCCCCCTCGGTCCCGCCGTGCTGGAGGACCGGGCGCTCGCCGAGGCGGCGCTGTTCGGCTCGGGACGGCCGATCCTGGTCTTCCCAGAGAGCGGCTGCGTGGGCGATGGTGAGGCGTTCGGCAAGGCGGCCATCGCCTGGGACGGCAGCCCGCGCGCCGCCCGGGCCGTGGCCGACGCCCTGCCCGCCCTCAAGCGCTGCGAGGAGGTTCGCATCCTGATCGTCACCGGCGAGAAGCCCACCGTGGCCGGCGGCGGGGCGCTGGACCTGGTCCGCCACCTGAAGACCCACGGGATCGACGCCCAGGTGGACGAGGTCGCCGCCGGCGGCGAGCCTATCGGCCGGGTGATCGAGACCTATGTGGGCGAACGCTGGATCGAGCTGCTGGTGATGGGCGGCTTCGGCCGGCCCCGCGCCCAGGAGTTCGTCCTGGGCGGCGCGACCGCCAGCGTCCTGGAGGCGCCCCCCTGCCCCGTCCTCCTGTCCCACTGACGCCGATGGCCAAGGACGCTTCGCAGGACGAGCGGGGAGACCGGGGGTTCACGGCCAACATCCTGAGGGTGGCCGCGTTCGCCGCCCTGGCCGTCCTGGTCTGGCGGCTGGCCGACGTTCTGCTGATGGCCTTCGGGGCGGTGCTGAGCGCCGTCCTGCTGCACGCGCTCGCCGACCCGCTGGTGCGCCACGCCCGGATGCCCAGGCCCTGGGCCCTGCTGACGGCGGTCCTGGGGCTGAGCGGCCTGAGCGCGGCCACCATCTGGCTGTTCGGCCGCGAGACGGCGGTGCAGCTCGCCGCGCTCAGCGAGCTGATCCCCGCTGCCTGGCGGGCCCTGCAGGCTGGTCTCCAGAACTCGCCGCTGGGCGCCTACGTCCTCGACGACCTGAAGCGGCTGCAGCACGCGGGCGGCCTCGTCGTGCAGCTCGGGCCCCGCCTGATCCAGAGCTCGGCGAGCGCCGGGGCCGCCACGGTGATCGTGCTGTTCGCCGGCCTCTACCTCGCGTTCCATCCCGGCACCTACCTGGGCGGCCTCCTGAAGCTGGTCCCGATCCGCGGCCGCAGCCGCGCGCGCGAGGTGCTGTCGGCCTGCGGCACGGCGCTGAACCGCTGGCTGGTGGGCCAGCTCGTCTCGATGCTGCTGGTGGGCGTGACCACCGGCGTGGGCCTGTGGGTCGCGGGCGTGCCCTCGCCGCTGGCGCTGGGCGTCTTCGCGGGCCTGGGCCAGTTCGTGCCGGTCGTGGGCCCGATGGTCTCGATGATCCCGGGGCTGGTGGTTGCGGCCGGCGTCGGCTGGGAGACCCTGGCCTGGGCGACGGTGGTCTATGTGGCCGCCATGCAGTTCGAGGCCAACGTCATCACGCCGCTGGTGCTGCGCCAGATGGTCGAGCTGCCGATGGCCGTCACGCTGTTCGCCGTGCTGGCCATGGGCGTCCTGCTGGGGCCGCTGGGCGTGCTGTTCGCCACGCCGCTCGCCGTGGTCGCCTACGTCTTCGTACGGATGATCTACGTCGAGGACGTACTGGGCGACCGGCCGGTGGTGGACGACGCGCCATGACCGCGCGCGCCCGCTGATGCCGAACGCCGTTCCCCCGAAGCAGAGGTTGCCAGAGGCTGGCTTCCTGCCTACGCCTGAGGCCATGTCGGCTAGCGACAAGAGCGTTTCGGGCCCCTGGTGGCGAAGCCGCGTCTTCGCCTATGCGGTGGCCATCTTCGCGGCCGTGGCGTCGATGATCCTGCGCGTCTCGCTGCAGCCGGTGTTCCACGAGCGGGCCAACTTCCTGCTCTTCGTCCCCGCGCTGATGGCGGCCGCGGCGGTGGGCGGCTTCGGCCCCTCGGCGGTCGCCACGATCCTGATCCTGGCGATGCACACCGCCCTGCTGGGACCCACGATCTTCACCGACCCCGGCAACCTGATCAGCGTCTTCATCTTCACGCTCCTGGGCCTGGCGAGCGGGCTGGCCGGCTCGCACCTGCGCCGCATCGTGCTCGACACCGAGCACGCGCTGGGCGACCTGGAGGCCCGCGAGGCGCACCTGAGCTCGATCCTGGCCACCGTGCCGGACGCCATGATCGTCATCGACGAGCACGGGCTGATGCAGTCGTTCAGCGCCGCGGCCGAGCGGCTGTTCGGCTGGACGGCGGCCGAGGCCATCGGCAAGAACGTCAGCATGCTGATGCCCAACCCGTACCGGGACGCCCACGACGGATACCTCAACCGCTACATGCGGACCGGCGAGCGGCGGATCATCGGGATCGGCCGCGTCGTGGTGGGCGAGCGCAAGGACGGTTCGACCTTCCCCATGGAGCTCTCGGTGGGCGAGATGCGGATCGGCGAACATCGCTTCTTCACCGGCTTCGTCCGTGACCTGACCGAACGCCAGGCGACCGAGCGACGGCTGCAGGACCTGCAGTCAGAACTGGTGCACGTGGCCCGCCTGACGGCGCTGGGCGAAATGGCCTCGGCGCTGGCCCACGAGCTGAACCAGCCGCTCTCGGCGGCGGCCAACTACGTGAAGGGCTCGGTGCGCCTGCTGGACCAGGACCCGCCCGACAAGGCCAAGATCAAGGACGCCCTCAACCAGGCCGGCGAACAGACCCTGCGCGCCGGCCAGATCATCCGCCGGCTGCGCGACTTCGTGGCCAAGGGCGAGGCGGACCGCAGCCTCGAGAGCCTGCCGCAGCTGCTGGAGGAGGCCGGCGCGCTCGCCATGGTCGGCGCCAAGGAGCGCGGCGTGCGCCTGAGCTTCCAGATCAGCCCGCAGGTGGGGCTGGTCCTCGCCGACAAGGTCCAGATCCAGCAGGTGGTCCTCAACCTGATGCGCAACGCCATCGACGCCATGGAGGGCTCGCCGCGCCGGGAACTGGTGGTGGCGGCCCGCCCGGTCGAGGACGAGATGGTCGAGATCACGGTGACCGACACCGGGCCCGGCGTGAGTCCCGAGGTGGCCGACCACCTCTTCCAGCCGTTCATCACCACCAAACGCGAAGGCATGGGGGTGGGCCTGTCTATTAGCCGTACGATTGTGGAAGCCCACGGGGGCCGCATCTGGGTTGAGTCCAACCCCGAAGGCGGTGCAGTCTTCCGGTTCACCCTGCGGGCGGTGCCTGAAGAGGAGTTGTCCGGCATTGAGTGAGCGCCTAGTCCACGTGATCGACGACGACGAGGCCATGCGCCAGTCGCTGCAGTTCCTGCTCGACACCGCGGGTTACGCCGCGCGGACCCACGAATCGGCCATCCAGTTCCTGGAACAGCTCGACGCCCTGGAGCCGGGCTGCATCGTCACGGATGTCCGCATGCCCGAGATGAACGGCCTGGAGTTGGTCCGCCGGCTGCGCAGCCGGGGCGTGACCCTGCCGGTCATCGTCATCACCGGCCACGGCGACGTGCCGCTGGCGGTGGAGGCGATGAAGTCGGGCGTCGCCGACTTCCTCGAAAAGCCGTTCGACGACGAACAGCTCCTGTCGGCGGTGCGCGCCGCCCTGGACAGCAACGTCAACGACGACCGCAACGACACCGAGAAGCAGCGCTTCGAGAGCATGCTGGCGGGCCTGTCGCCTCGCGAGCAGGACGTGCTGCGCGGCGTGGTGGCAGGCAAGCCGAACAAGATCATCGCCTACGAGCTGGGCATCAGCCCCCGCACGGTGGAGGTCTATCGGGCCAACGTGATGAGCAAGACCGGGGCGGCCAGCCTGTCGGAGCTGGTGCGGATGGCGCTGCTGGCGGGCTTCTGAGCCGCTTGCTTTAGATCAATGCGCCGGGCCCCGACCTTCGGCAAGGTTCTGGCCAAATGCCTATCGACCGCCTGCCCTACGCCCTGCGCCCGCTCGTCATCATCGTGGATGACGATCCCGCCCTATGCTCGGCGCTGAAGTTCTCGCTGGAGACCGAAGGTTTCCGGGTGGAGACCCATGAGAGCGGGGAGGCGCTGCTGCTGCGCGACCTGCCGGGGTCCGACGCCTGCCTGATCATCGACGAGCGCCTCCCGGGGATCACCGGGCTCAATGCGCTTCGCCAGCTTCGTCGGCGGGGCGTCGATCTTCCCGCCATGCTGATCACCAGCAATCCCAGCCCCGCCACGCGGGATGCGGCGGCGGAGGCCGGCGCGCCGATCGTGGAGAAGCCGCTGCTAGGCGACGCGCTGCTGGAGCCGATCCGCGCCGCCCTCGCGCACTGAGGGAGCGGAGCCCGTTCAGTCCTTCGCGACGTGGGACCGGAGCCAGTAGGCCCCGAGCACCAGCACGAAGACCGCGAAGCCGGCGATCACCATCAGCAGGTACGGCGTAAGCGTCATTTGATAACCCCCAATCGATTGAGGGCCGGACCATCGGCGCCGGGCTGGGGCCACGCCTTGATCTGGATCAAGCTCTACAGCGCCCGCGAATGGCGGCCGGCCTCGGGCCGGAAATAGGTGTCGAAGACCGCGCAGATCGAGCGGATGACGAGCCGCCCGGCGCCCAGGACCACGATCCGCGAGCCCTCGATCCTGACCAGGCCGTCGGCGGCGAACGGCGCGAGCGCGGCGACTTCGGCGGCGAGGTCGGAAACCGTTCGTCCGTGGCGGGCGCAGACGGCGTCGAGGTCGACGGCCAGGTCGCACATCAGGCGCTCGATGATCTCGGCCCGGAAGCGGTCGTCGGCGGTGAGCGCCACGCCCCGGGCGACCGGCAACCGGCCCTCGCGCACGGCGGCGCGCCAGCCCAGTTCCTGGGCGACGTTCTGGACGTAGCCCTGCGGCAGGGCGCCGATGGCCGAGGCGCCCAGGCCCAGGAGGGTCCCGGCGGTGTCGGTCGTGTAGCCCTGGAAATTGCGGCGCAGCCGGCCCTCGGCCAGGGCGACCGCCATGTCGTCGGAGGCGAGCGCGAAGTGGTCCAGGCCGATGCGGACATAGCCCTCGGACGCCAGCCGCTCGGCGGCGGCCTCGCTCTGCTCCAGCCGCTCGGCCGGGCCCGGCAGGGCGGCCTGCTCGATGAGCTGCTGATGGGTCTTCATCCAGGGCACGTGGGCGTAGCCGAACAGGGCGATGCGCTCGGGACGCAGACGCGCGATGGCGTCCACCGTGGCGAGCGTCGCCTCGGTGGTCTGGTGCGGCAGGCCGTACATCAGGTCGAGGTTGAGCGAGCGGACGCCCGCTTCGCGCAGCCAGCCGACGCAGGCCTCGATCTGCTCGAAGGTCTCCTGGCGGTTCACCGCCGCCTGGACCTTGGGGTCCAGGTTCTGCACGCCCAGGCTCGCGCGGTTCAGGCCGTGGAAGGCGGCGGCGCGCACCCAGTCGCGGGTGAGCACCGCCGGATCGAGCTCGGCGGCGACCTCGCGGTCGGCGGCGAGGTCGAAAACATTGGCCAGGGCCCCGAAGAGGGCCGCCAGCTCGTCCACCGAAAGCATGTTGGGCGTGCCGCCGCCCAGGTGGATGGCGCGGGCCTTGAGCCGGGCCGGCAGCGCCTGCTGCAGCAGGGCCAGTTCGCCCAGCAGGAGCTGGACGTATTCGCCCACCGGCTCGTGGCGGTTCACCACCCGGGTGTTACAGCCGCAGTACCAGCAGAGCCGGGCGCAGAACGGGATGTGCAGGTAGAGCGAGACCGGGTCGCCGGCCGGCAGGGCGGCCAGCCAGCCGCGATAGGCTTCCGCGTCCACGTCGGGCGTGAACTGCACGGCGGTGGGATAGCTCGTGTAGCGCGGAGCCGGGCCGTCGTACTTGGCTACAAGGTCGGCGAAAGGGGCGGGGGCGGTGGAACTGGCGAGGCTCATGGCGGACTGATCGCGCCGCGGGTCCCGCGGCGCCCTGACGGATATCAAGGACGGGGTCAGGCCGCGGGGCGGTCCTCGGGGTCGTCCATCAGGATGCGGTTGGCGTCGCCCACCGGATCCTCGTACTGGCCGGCCTTCAGCGTCCACCAGAAGGCGGCCACGGCGATCAGCCCCAGGCCCACGGAGAAGGGGGCGAGGAAGAGCAGGATGTTCATGCGCGGCCTCCGGTGCGAAGCGCGTTCAGGGTGACGACCAGGGACGAGCCCGACATGGCGAGCGCCGCCACGAACGGATTGACCAGGCCCAGCATGGCGGCGGGCGCCGCCAGCGCGTTGTAGAGGGCCGCGAAGCCGAAGTTCTCCATGGCCCGGCGCCGTGCGCTGCGCGCCAGGTCGTAGGATACGGCCACGGCCGATAGCCCCTCGCCCGAGAACACCAGGTCGGCGGCGTTCTGGCTGGCCTCCAGGGCCGAGCCGGGGGCCATGGCGGCGTGGGCCTTGGCGAGGGCCGCGGCGTCGTTCAGGCCGTCGCCCACCATCAGCACCTTGCGGCCCCGGGCGGCGAGCGCCTCGATGGCCCCAGCCTTCTCCTGCGGGGAGAGCCCGGCGCGCCAGTCGGCGATCCCGGCCTCGGCGGCGGCGCGGCCCACGGCGGCGGGCACGTCGCCGGACAGCACCTCGACGGTCAGCCCCCTGGCCTTCAGCGCCGCGACGGTGCGGGCGGCGTCGGCGCGCAGGGCGTCGGAGAAGCGGAAACGGATCTTGGTGTCCCCTTCGAAGCCGAACCACAGCTCGGTCTCGCCCGCGCCGTGGTCGGGGGCGCCCACGAAGGCGGCCCGGCCCAGGCGCGCGCGGCGGCCGTCGATGACGCCCTCGACGCCCAGGCCCGCGTGCTCGCGCACGCCGGAAGCCATGGTCCCGTCGCCCGCCTCGGCGGCGAGCGCGCGGGCCAGCGGGTGGCGCGAGGCGCGCGCCAGCGGCGCGGCCATGGCGATGGCGGCGGGGATGGGGTCGATCAGCGTGGGCCGGCCCTCGGTCAGCACGCCGGTCTTGTCGAAGACCACGTGATCGACCTCGGCCAGGCGCTCCAGAGCCGCGCCGGACTTCACCAGCACGCCCTTGCGGAACAGACGGGCCGAGGCGGTGATCTGGACGGCCGGGACAGCCAGGCCCAGGGCGCAGGGGCAGGTGACGATCAGCACGGCGACGGCGCGGATCAGGGCTTCGCGGGGCCCAAGCCCCAGGGCCCAGCCGCCGGCGAAGGTGAGCGCGGCGGCGGTGTGCACCACCGGCACGTAGACCGCGGCGGCCTTGTCGGCGAGCCGGACGTACTTCGACTTGGCCTGAGCGCCGGCCTCGACGAGGCGGGCGATCGCCGAGAGCGCGGAGTCCTCCGAGCGGGCCACGGCCTCCAGCTTCAGGACGCCCGAGAGGTTGAGGGCCCCGGCCCGGCAGAGCTGGCCCACGCCCACCGTGACGGGAGCGGTCTCGCCGGTCAGCAGGGCGTTGTCGAGTTCCGAGGCGCCCGAGACGATGCGGGCGTCCACGGGCAGCCGCTCGCCCGGGCGGACCAGCAGCAGGTCGCCGGGCTGCACCTCGGAGAGCGGCACGCGGTGCTCGGCGCCCTGGCCGTCCAAGCGGATGGCGGCCGGCGCCTGGAGGGCCAGCAGGTCGCCCGCGGCGCTGCGCGCCCTGGCCCGAAGCTGGTGATCCAGCCAGCGGCCGATGAGCAGCAGGAAGAGCAGGGAGACAGCCGCGTCGAAATAGGCGTCGCGGCCGCCCAGCACCGTCTCGGAGAAGCTGATGACCAGGGTCAGGATGACGCCGATCGAGATCGGCACGTCCATGTTGGCGCGCCTGGCCTTCAGCGAGCGCCAGGCCGACTGGAAGAAGGGCATGCCGGCGTAGATCGCGCAGGGGGCCCCGACGGCGCCCGAGAACCACATCATCACCGTGCGCGTGGCCGGGCCCAGCTCCTGGCCGAACAGGCCGGCCCAGATCGGCACCGAGAACATCATGGTGTTCATCGCCCCGAAGGCGGCGACGGCCATGGCGAGGATCAGGCGTCGGCCCTCGCGGTCGTGCGCGGCCTGGGCCTGGGTCGGGTCGTAGGGCGCGGCCGGATAGCCGGCCTTCTCCAGGGTGTCGATCACCCGGGCCGGGTCGCCCGAGGCGCCCCTGAAGGCCACCACCAGCTTGCCGCTGGTGAGGTTCATCCGCGCGCTGGCCACGTCCGGCAGGGCGGCCACCTCGCGCTCGATCTTGGCGAGGCAGCCGGCGCAGCGCGCGCCGCGGACCAGGAGGTCGAGGGTGGCCTGGCCGTCCTCGCGCTTCCGCAGGAAGGCCGAGAAGTCCGGCCGGCCGGCGGCCTCGTAGGTCAGGGCCACGTGAGCCTCCGCTCGGCCACGAAGATGTTTCCGCGCGCGTCGGCGGCCTCGGCGGTCAGGTCCCAGGCGCCCGAGATGGCGCCCGTCGGGGCTTCGTAGCGGCCGGGCGCGACCTCCCTGAAGCGCGGCGCGAAGCGGCCGGCCTCGGTGGCGGGACGCTCCATCCTGGCCTTGACGACGAGGCCCTCCAGCGGCCGGCCCGAGGCGTCGCGCACGTCGAGGATCACCGTCCCCGGCTGAGCGTCGGCGGCGGCCCGCCAGCCCAGGCGCTCCTGGGCCTCGATCTGGGCGATCCTGCGGTTGTAGAGCAGGCCGTCCTCGTAGGGCGTCACCGACACCTGGCCGGGGAAGGTCCGGACGGCCAGCACGGTGAAGGTGGCGTCGACGGCGATCACGACGGCGAAGAACGCCACCATGCCGGCCAGCACGTGCCAGCCGTTGATGCGGAAACTCCCGTCCTTCCGGGGAGAGTGGGTCACGCTCATAGCTGGTTCGCGGCTCCGGACAGGAAGGTGGTCTTGGTCTTCACGACCGCCTTGGGCGAGCGGACCTCGAACGTGGCGGGCACGCTGGAGGCCGAAAGCGCCTCGGGCGGGGCGGTGACGAACACGCGCACGGCGGTCACCTCGTTCGGCGGCAGCACGACCTGCAGCGTCTCGCCCGCGGGCTTGCCGGGGCTGCGGACGCGCGCGCCGGGCACCCCGGCGAAGCGGACCTCGACCGGCGTCGGCTCGAAGCCGCGGTTCGAGATCTTCAGCGTATAGCCGTTGCGGATGGCCCCGTCGTGCAGGCGCACGAAGGTGGGGTTGCGGTCGCGGAGCGCGTGCAGCTCCATCGGCGGGCGGGTGGCCAGGCCGTACAGCATCAGGCCCGACACCAGGGCGAGCGCCACGGCGTAGTAGACCGTGCGCGGCCGGACGTACTTGTAGCGCGGCGTGCAGCCCTTCTGGCGTTCGGCCACGGCGCTGTCGGTGTCGTAGAAGATCAGGCCCTTGGGCCGGCCGACCTTCACCATGATCTCGTCGCAGGCGTCGATGCACAGGCCGCAGTTGATGCATTCGAGCTGGGGCCCGTTGCGGATGTCGATGCCCATGGGGCAGGCCACCACGCAGGCGTTGCAGTCGATGCAGTCGCCGCGGCCTTCCCACGACTGGTTCTTCTTGTGCGGGCCGCGCGGCTCGCCGCGGTCGTAGCGGTAGGTGACCTGCAGCGAGTGGTGGTCGAGCATGGCGCCCTGGATGCGGGGCCAGGGGCACATGTAGGTGCAGACCTGCTCGCGCATGTGGCCGGCGAAGACGTAGGTGGTGACGGTCAGCACCGCGCACGAGACGTAGGCCGTCATCGGCGCCTGGCCGATCCAGAAGTTGCGGATCAGGGTCGGGGCGTCGTGGAAATAGAAGATCCAGGCGCCGCCGGTGCCGAAGGCGATGCCCAGCCACACCAGGTGCTTGCCGCTCTTGCGCCAGAGCTTGTCGAACGACATCGGCGAGGCGTCGAGGCGCATGCGGGCGTTGCGGTCGCCCTCGAACATCCGCTCGACGTAGATGTAGAGGTCGGTCCAGACGGTCTGCGGGCAGGCGTAGCCGCACCACAGGCGCCCGAACAGGGCGGTGACCAGGAACAGGCCGAGCGCCGCCATCACCAGGAGGCCGGTGATGAAGTAGACCTCCTGCGGCCAGAGCTGGATGCCGAAGAAGTAGAAGCGGGCGCCGTCGAAATCGACGAGCACGGCCTGATCGGGCAGGTTCCCCGGCCGCTCCCAGCGGATCCAGGGCGTGATGTAGTAGACCGCCAGCATGACGATCAGCAGCGCCCACTTGATCATCCGCCAGCGGCCGTGGACCAGCTTGGGATAGATCGGGACGCGGGCCTTGTAGAGCCCGCCGCCGGCCGCCTTCTTGCGAATCCGCTCGGCGGCCGAAACGGGCGCGTGGCCCTCGCCGGAAGCGGCCTGGCCGGCGCCCTCTTCGGGCGCCGGCCTGTTCACGCGGTCGATGACGACGGTCATCTCGCCGGAGCGCCTCCGATCGCGGCGACCTGCGGCCGCTCTTCGCCGCCGCCGGCGTTGGCGTGGATGTAGACGGCCAGCGCCTTGATGGTCTCGGGGCTGAAGCGCGCCTCCCAGGTGGGCATGACGCCATTGCGGCCGTTCCAGATCTGGTCGTGGATCGTGTCGCGGTCCGAGCCGTAGAGCCACTCGGCGTCCGTGAGGTTCGGCGCGCCCTTGACCTGATCCCCCGTCCCGGCCGGGCCGTGACAGGCCGCGCACTGGTCGGCGAAGGTCTGGCGGGCCCGGGCCACGGCGGCGGCGTCGGCCTTGCGGCCCGACAGCGCCACCACGTACTCGGTGAGGTCGCGGATCTGGTCGGCCGACAGGAGCTGGTCGCGGCCATAGGCCGGCATCACCGTCTCGCCGCGGGCCTGCGGATGGCCCGAGCGGATGCCCACCTTCAGGGTGTGCTCGATGTCGGCGAGCGTGCCCGTCCCGTGCAGCCACACGTCGTCGCGCAGGTTCGGATAGCCCTTGCCGCCCGCGCCGCCGGCGCCGTGACAGGTGGCGCAGTTGTCGCCGAACACCGACTGGCCGACCTGCAGGGCGTAGGCCTGGAGCTGCGGATCGGCCTCGATCTGTTCGAGGCTGACGGTCTTCAGCTTGGCGCCCTCGGCCCCGCGCAGCGCCTGGAGCTTGTCCAGCTCCCGCACCACATTGGCCCGGTCGGAGTGGTGGCGGACGCCCTTGGTGTAGCCGGTGATCCCGGGCCACGCGGGCATGAACACCCAGTAGACGCAGGCGAAGACGATCGAGCCGTAGAACACCCACAGCCACCAGCGCGGCAGGGGGTTGTCGAGTTCCTTGATGCCGTCCCACTCGTGACCGGTCGTCTCGACGCCGGAATGTTCGTCGCGTTCGCGGTCAGACATGATCGCTCTCGTCCTTATCGAGCGGCAGGTGGGCGAGGCGGTCGAACGCCTCCTTGTGGCTGGGCCAGAGCGCGTAGATCAGGCCCGCGATGAAGATGGCGGCGAAGTAGATCAGGCCGCCTTGCTGGGCGAAGCGGGCGACCGCTTCGTAGGAGAGCGAGGTCAACGGAGGTTCTCCGGGTCTTCGGCCTTGTAGGTCTTGAAGTCGACCATCGTGCCCAGCACCTGCAGGTAGGCGATGAGGGCGTCGAGTTCGGTCAGCTTCTCGGGATCGCCGTCGAAGTCGCGCTGCAGGACCTTGGCCCCGTACCGCTTCTTCACGCCCGAGCCCTCGCCGGCGAACGGATCGACCTGGGTCTCGAGGTCCAGCCTGGCGTTCTTGATCTGGTCGGCGCTGTAGGGGACGCCCACCGTGTGCAGGGTCGCGAGGCGCTGCTCGATGTTGCGGTAGTCCAGCTCGCGCTCCGCCAGGAAGCGGTAGGGCGGCATGTTGGACTCCGGCACGACCGAGCGCGGGTTCATCAGGTGGTCCCGATGCCAGCCGTCGGAGTACTTGCCGCCGACGCGGGCCAGGTCCGGACCCGTGCGCTTGGAGCCCCACTGGAAGGGGTGGTCATACATGCTCTCGGCCGCCAGGCTGTAGTGGCCGTAGCGCTCGACCTCGTCACGCAGGGGGCGGATCATCTGCGAGTGGCAGACGTAGCAGCCCTCGCGGACGTAGATGTCGCGGCCCGCCTGCTCGAGCGGGGTGTAGGGACGCACGCCCTTCACCTTCTCGATGGTGCTCTCCAGGTAGAAGAGCGGCGAGATCTCCACGAGGCCGCCGACCGACACCACCAGCAGGATGGCGATCACGAGCCAGATCGAGTTCTTCTCGAGGGTCTGGTGCTTTTTCCACATGTGCGGGGCCCTTACTCAGCCGCGATGACGGCGGCGGGGGTGGGCGACGCGACCGGGGTGGCCAGCTCCGACGACACGGCGCTGGGCATGCGGATGGTACGCCACAGGTTGTAGGACATGATCACCGCGCCCGCGAGGTACATGAGACCCCCGACCGTGCGGATGACGTTCTCGACGTGCTTGGCCGCGACCGTCTCGACGAAGGCGTTGGCCAGGAAGCCCTCGGGCGTGTAGGCGCGCCACATCAGGCCTTCCATGATGCCCGACACCCACATCGCGGCGATGTAGAGCAGGATGCCGGTGGTCGCGATCCAGAAGTGCCACTCGACCAGGCGGGTCGAGTAGAGGCGCTCCTTCTTCCACAGCCAGGGCACCAGGCAGTAGATGGCGCCGAAGCTGATGAAGCCGACCCAGCCGAGCGCGCCGGAGTGCACGTGGCCGATGGTCCAGTCGGTGTAGTGCGACAGGGCGTTGACCGCCCGGATCGACATCAGCGGGCCTTCGAAGGTCGACATGCCGTAGAAGGCGACGGCGACCACCATCATGCGGACCACCGGGTCGGTGCGCAGCTTGTCCCAGGCGCCCGACAGGGTCATCAGGCCGTTGATCATCCCGCCCCAGGACGGCATCCACAGCATGATCGAGAAGGTCATGCCCAGCGTCTGCGCCCACTGCGGCAGCGCCGTGTAGTGCAGGTGGTGGGGACCGGCCCAGATGTAGATGAAGATCAGCGACCAGAAGTGAACGATCGACAGGCGGTAGGAGTAGACCGGCCGCTCGACCCGCTTCGGCACGAAGTAGTACATCATGGCCAGGAAGCCGGCGGTCAGGAAGAAGCCCACCGCGTTGTGGCCGTACCACCACTGGGTCAGGGCGTCCTGGACGCCCGCGAAGGCCGAATAGCTCTTGGCCTCCAGCAGGCCCACCGGCACCGCCAGGTTGTTCACGATGTGCAGCATCGCGATGGTGATGATGAAGGCCAGGTAGAACCAGTTGGCCACGTAGATGTGGGGTTCCTTGCGCTTCCAGATCGTGCCCAGGAAGACCAGCAGGTAGGCCACCCAGACGATCGTCAGCCACAGGTCGACGTACCATTCGGGCTCGGCGTACTCGCGGCTCTGGGTGATGCCGGCCAGGTAGCCGGTGGCGGCGAGCACGATGAAGAGCTGGTAGCCCCAGAAGACGAACCACGGCCAGGCGCCGCCCGCCAGGCGCGCCTTGCAGGTCCGCTGCACCACGTAGAAGGACGTGGCGATCAGGGCGTTGCCCCCGAAGGCGAAGATCACCGCGCTGGTGTGCAGCGGGCGAAGGCGGCCGAAGTTCAGCCACTCCGCGTCGGGGAAGTAGAAGGTGTTGGGCCAAGAGAGCTGGGCGGCGGCGAGCACGCCCGCGGCGAGGCCCGCGACGGCCCAGAACATGGTGGCGATCACCCCGGCCCGCACGACCCCATCGCTGTAACGGGTGGGATCGGACCGGAAGCCGCCGGAGCCCATGCCCACCGACATGGCGAAGAAGGCGGTCGCGAAGCCCGCGATCATCACATAGCCATGGAAGCGGAACGACGGGTCCGGCGTGAAGGCGGTCGCCAGGATCGAGCCCAGGGCGAGCAGCCCGGTGACGGTGTAGAGGAGGACCGCGTCGAGCGGTGCGTCCTCGCGTTTTGCGACAGCCTGCGTCATGGCTCCAAACGGCAGCTTTGAGGGACTTCGCCCTCATGCCGCAGCGCAAAATAAGTGGCCTTGATATCGGTCAAGGAGGCGGCCCGGCGGGGGCGCCAGAAGCGGCTCCGATTGCCTTGGAGACGACCGATGCGCGAGCGATTCACCCTGGACGAAGATGCGATCCTGCGGGCCGGCTCGGCGCTGCTCGGCCTGATCCTGCTGGCCAGCGCGGCGGTGTCCTTCGAGCTGGCGCGCGAGCACATGGCGGCGCTGGGCGTGATCTGCGGCAGCGACGAGGTCCCGCACTGCGGCTGGTGCTACGCAAGCGTCGGCTTCTTCATGACGGGCGTGTCGACCCTGATCACCGCGGCCCGGCGGGTCCCGGCGGCGCAGCGGGCCTAGACGCTCAGCACCGCGTTCCGACGCAGGACGGGACCTCGAGCTTGCGGCGCACGGCGCCGTCCGATCTCGACAGGGCCTCGATGTAGGCCGCCACGTCCAGGGCGTCGCGCTCGCTGACCGAGATGCGCGGCATGGCGTAGTGGTCGCCCGCGCGGACCTCCTCCATCACCGCTTTCAGGCCCCAGGGCGTGTAGCGCCCGCCGAGCTGACGGAAGGGCGGGGCGGCGGCGTAGACCGACCGGCCGCGGCCCCGGGCGTTATGGCAGCCGGCGCAATGGTTGCGGACGAACTCACGCCCACGCAGCACAGCCGGCCTAAGCACGCGATGGTTGTCGGCCCGGGCCGGCCCGCCCGACACCGACGCCACGAGGGCGGCGGCCGCCAGGACAAGCGACAGGCGGCGGTTTCGAATCATGAAGTTCGCGGCTCGGCCCTGCCGTTATGGCGCCGCGGCGACGGTCTCCACAGACCGGCGGTTTCTTTGAGCCAGCGCAATGCAACCCGCGCGCGTCCGCTGCTTGTTCTCGGACCATCGCAAGGAAGGGTCGCGCATGGATCGCCTGAAGAACAAGGTCGCCGTCATCACCGGCGCGTCCCTGGGCCTCGGCCGCGCCACGGCGCTGCGCATGGCCGAGGAAGGCTGCGCGGTGGCCGTCACCGACGTGCTGGACGCCCAGGGCCTGGCGTTCGCCGACGAGCTGACGGACCGCGGCCTTAAGGCCCGCTTCTGGCGCCTGGACGTGAGTCGCGAGGCCGACGTGGCGCGGGTCATGGACGAGGTCGCCGCCCATTTCGGGCGCATCGACGTCCTGGTGAACAACGCCGGCGTCGCCGGCGCCAACAAGCCCACGCACGAGCTCACCGAAGCCGAGTGGGACTGGGTGCAGGCGGTCAACGTCAAGGGCGTCTTCTTCTGCACCAAGCACGCCATCCCGCATCTGCGGCGGGCGGGCGGCGGGAGCATCATCAACCTGTCGTCGATCTACGGACTGGTGGGCGCGCCGGACGTGCCGCCGTACCACGCCTCGAAGGGCGCCGTGCGGCTGATGACCAAGACCGACGCCCTGATCTACGCGCCCGACCGCATCCGGGTGAACTCGGTCCATCCCGGCTTCATCTGGACGCCCATGGTCGACGGCTTCGTGCACACCGCCGAGGACCCCGAGGCGGCGCGGCAGGCCACCGCCGCCCTCCACCCCCTGGGCCACATGGGCGAGCCCGACGACATCGCCTGGGGCTGCGTGTATCTGGCGTCGGACGAGGCCAAGTTCGTCACCGGCAGCGAGCTGGTCATCGACGGCGGCTACACCGCCCGCTGAGGCCTATTCGAGTTGCATGTCGCGAGCGGCCTCCCAGGTCGCCTGCTCCTCATGGGCCCGGAGCCCCTTGCGCACCAGGCAGTCCCAGACCTGCTCGGCGGTCTCGGCGAAGTCGAACAGCGCCAGATCCTCGCCTGAGATCATGCCAGCCTCCGCCAGGCCCTCGAACTTCACGACGGACCGCCAGTAGGCTTCATCGAACAGGACGATGGGGATGGGAGGCGCCTTGCCGGTCTGACGCAGGGTGAGGATCTCGAACAGTTCGTCGAAGGTGCCGAAGCCGCCGGGGAAAACGACCAGCGCGTTGGCCCGCATGGCCAGGTGCATCTTGCGCATGGCGAAGTAGTGGAAGCGGAAGGTGAGCTCGGGCGTCGAGAAGGCGTTCGGCTCCTGCTCATGCGGCAGGGTGATGTTGAGGCCGATGGAGGGCGCGCCCACGTCGGCGGCGCCGCGGTTGGCCGCCTCCATGATCCCCGGACCGCCGCCGGTGCAGATGACGTTGTGCCGCTCGCGCCTGGCCGAGAGGTAGGCGCCGCCCCGCTGCGAGGCGATGGCCCCGAACTTCCGCGCCTCGGCGTACCAGCGCGGGTGCGGGTCTGGCCCGTCCTCGCGGATCCGGGCGCTGCCGAAGACCACGATGGTGGAGCACACGCCCCAGGTCTTCATCGCCTCGTCGGCCTTGGCGAACTCCAGCAGGAACCGCACCCCGCGCATGGATTCGCCCAGGAGGAAATCGTGGTCGAGGGCGGCGAGCCGGTAGGTCGGCGAGGCCATCTGCGGGCCATTAGCTTTCACTGAATCGCTCATCCGAGACCGGAACTCCTTGCGACAGATCAAGGCCGCGCGGCGAGGCGTCTGCCAGCTTCCGGCCCGTCGCGGCCCCTCCCCCCGGGCCGCCAATAACTAGGGGATAGACATGTACACCAAGATGATCGCGCTCGCCGTGGGCGCGGGTCTCCTCTTCGCCGGGGCCGCCCAGGCCCAGGACTTCCAGCCCAAGACCGCCGGCACGGTCATGCTCAATGTCCGCGCCACCGGCGTGCTGCCGACGGGCGATGACCCGATCACCACGCTCGCAGGCGCCTCGACCGGCCTGAAGGCCGACGTCAGCAACGACGTGATGCCGACCATCGGACTGACCTACTTCTTCACCGACAACGTGGCCGTCGAGGTGATCGCCGGCACCACCCAGCACACCATCCGCGCCCAGGGCCCCGGCGCCGACATCAAGGTCCAGAAGACCTGGGTCCTGCCGCCGGTGGTGTCGCTACAGTACCACTTCATGCCCGACCAGAAGGTCAGCCCCTACGTGGGCGCCGGCGTGAACTACATGCTGTTCTACAGCGAGAAGGACTACAACGGCTTCGGCCTGAAGGTGGACGACGGGTTCGGCTACTCGCTGCAGGCCGGCGTGGACGTGGCTGTCCGCGACCGCTGGAGCGTCAACGCCGACGTGAAGAAGATCTTCTTCGAGACTGACGCCACGGACCGCTTCAACGGCGTCAAATCCAAGGTGACGCTCAACCCGTGGGTTGTGTCGGGCGGCTTCGGCTACAAGTTCTAATAGCCTCCGGCCGGGACGCGGGCTCCAGGCTCGCGTCCCGTGCGCCGCCGGTCGGCGGACGCGGCCTCGCCGTTCACCGCCGCGACGGCCTCGCTCCACAGACGGTCCCGCATGTCGAAGGTGATGCCGGCGACGGCTGCCTGCATGAACAGACTGCGCGAGAGCACGTCTTCCAGCGCCGCGCCGGCCGCCACGGGATCGCCCGCCGGCGTCCGGGCCCAGACGGCGCGATACCGCGCCTCGAACGCGGCCCTCACGAAGCACTCCCGCCGCTCGGCCGCCGCCTCTCCGGGCTCGACCCCCGGCCGGCCGTCGACTTCCTGGCGGCACCGCTCGACGACATAGGCGCCCAGGCGCGGATGCGGCGGGCTGGCCGCGATCGTGCGCAGCGTCTCCAGCCGGACGATCTCCGACCGCGCCCGCGACGGCTCGCAGCGCGCGGCCTGGCCGTACTCCAGCCCGTCGAACACCCAGTCCTTGAGGAAGGCGTAGCGGGCCGGCGCGCTGCGCTTCAGCGCGGGCGCCATGTAGCGATAGGCGGTGAAGCTTTCGGCGAAGTCCTCGTCGATGCTGCCGTCGGCGTAGGCGGACACCACGCCGTCGCCGCCCGTCCGGGCCGCCATGGCCCGGTCGGACTCGACCGCCCGGCGCCAGGCGCCAGGCGCCGCGCCATTCCACGGCGCGGCCCCGGGTGCGCAGGAACTCGTGCGCGAACTCGTGCAGGATCGCCACCCGGCGTTCATTCCGAGGCAGCCCGTGCCAGACCCCGGTGACGACGATGCCGGGGCGCCCCTGTCCCGCGAACGCCACCGCCTGGCCGGTCACCCCGGGCTCCAGCTCCACCACCCCGCCCAGGTCGTGCCGGTGGCTCAGGGCGCGGTATTCGCCGCGGTCGAGGGGCGACAGGACCTGGGGCAGGTCGTCCAGCGCCGCGCTGATCTCATCCAGCTCGCGAACGCTCCACCGTTCGCCGGCGAGGCTGCCGACACCCGAGGCCAGGTAGCGGTGATGGACGGCCAGATGCATCAGACGGGGCCCCAGCTCCGGACCGAACATGGCGACGGCCGCGCAGCGCACGTCGGCGCAGGGCGGGCGGGACTCGGGGGGCGCGTCGCCCGCTTCCCGTACGAGGCGTTGCAGCGCGCGGACCAGCGGCTCGGGCTGGTCCTTGAGCCGGTACCCCGCCACCTCGGCGTCGATCCGCCGGGCGCCCGTCACATAGGGCAGGAGGTGTTCGCGCCGGGCGGACTCGCTCTCGGGCGGGCGCGCCAGGCAGGGGGCGATCCCGTTCCAGGCCTGGGCGACCGTGCGATAGGAGGGCCCGGGCGAGGCGTCCGCTGGAGTCCCGACGAGCGCCAGGGCGAGGCCGTGGGCGACTGCCCACGCGACCCTGGGGCGACCGAAGGCGACGGCGCGGCCGAACAGACGTTCGCGGCCCATGCTTCCTCCGTGGGGCGCTCTTCTTCGCTTCTGTTCTGCGACGGCCGCCGGCCGCCCGGAATTCGGGAGCGCTCCTTAAGTAAACTTACGAGCTCCACACCCGCCGACCAGCAACCAGAGGGCGAGCAAGCCGTTGACGGGCGTCAAGGCGGCCCGCGGAGCCCGTCACTATTGGAGAGGACCGTCCCTCGATCTCCATGTGACGCCGGCGAATGCCCAATCGATTCCGATCCACATCCGCGGACAACCGGACCGTCCGCGAAATCGTCCGCCGACTGGCCGGGAACCGGCGCGGCAGCGTCGCCCTCCAGACCGCCCTCATCCTGCTGGTGCTGCTGGGCATGGTGTCGCTGGGGGTGGAGATCACCTTCCTGCTGATGAAGCACCGCCAGATGCAGACCGCGGCCGACGCCGCGGCGGTGGCGGGAGCGTCGGCCATCTCCATCTCCGAGGCGGCGATCTCCAACGAGGCCAAGGGGGTCAGCGCCGACCAGGGCTACATCGACGGCGTCGATCAGACGACGGTGATAGTGAACCACCCGCCCCTCAAGGGTCCCCACCTGGGCGACGACGACTATGTGGAGGTGGTGGTCAGCCAGCCGCAGACGCTGAGCCTGGCCCGGCTGTTCCACGCCGATCCCTACGAGGTCGGCGCCCGCGCGGTGGCCGGCGCCACTGGCGGCGGCGGCGGGTGCATCTTCGCGCTGGACCCCAGCGCCAGCGGCGCCATGAGCCTGCGCAACAACGCCCAGATCACCGCCCCGAGCTGCGCCGTGGTGGTCAATTCGTCGAGCAACCAGGGGCTCTACCTCTACAACAACGCGGTCATCCGCGCCGACGTGTCCGTCCACGGCCACGAATACCTGTCCAACGGCGCGGCGATCACCGGCGACGTCGTGCGGGGATCCACGTTCCCCGACCCCTATCTGGACCGGACCATCCCGACCACCGGCACGGCCCGCACGGCCTCCTGCTCCAGCGGCGGCACGGTCACCCTGCAGCCCGGGCGCTACGCCCAGGGCTTCAACTGCGGCAACGGCACGACCGTGAACCTTCAGCCCGGGGTCTACCTGATCGACACCCGGCTGAACTTCGGGAACAACGTCACCTTCAACGGAACCGGCGGCGTCACCCTGGTCATCAACGGCAACTACACGATCAACTCGGGCAACGGCGCGCGGGTCAACATCGTGGCGCCCACGTCCGGCGGAACCGCCGGCCTGGCCATCGTCAGCCGCTCCACCAACAGCCTGCGCACCCAGACCTTCGACAATAACGCAGTCCTGAACATCCTGGGCGCGCTCTACTTCCCCAGCCAGACCGTGGCGTTCTCGAACAACGCGGTGATCTCGTCGACGCGGTGCACCCAGCTCGTGGCCCGGCGGATCGACATGGCCAACAACGCCAGCTTCAACAACGACTGCACGGGCGTGGGCGCCAGCCCCATCGGCGGCGCCGGCGGCGCGGTCAAGCTGGTGGAATAGGCCATGTTCCGGCCCCTCCCCTTCATCCTGCGCGACCGGCGCGGAACCGCCGCCATCGAGTTCGCCATCATGGCCCCGGTGCTGATCTTGCTGGTGGTGGCCGCCATCGAGTTCGGCTTCGCCATCCGCGCCCAACTCCAGGCCCAGGAGGCCGCTTCCGCCGGCGCGCTCTACGCGATGCAGAACGGCTGGAACTCGGCCCAGATCTCCGCCGCCGTCACCGGGGCCACGGGCGAAACCGGCCTGGCCGCCACGCCGGCGCCGCGCCGGTTCTACGGCTGCCCCACCGCCTCGGGGATCACCGAGACCGCCTCGGGGGCGTCCTGCGGCGACGGAACCACGGCCCGGACCTATGTGGAGGTGAGCGCCACCCTGCCGCGCAAGTCGATCCTGCCCAACGACTTCGGCCTGCCGGACGACCTCACCGCCCATTCCACGGCGAGGCTGCCATGAGCCGGCGGTCCGGGAAACGCCTGGACGCCCGCGGCGCCGTCGCCATCGAATACGCCCTGCTGCTGCCGGCCTTCCTGCTGCTGATGGCCTGCCCCCGAGGGGTGATCCGGGTTCAATGTTAGTGGATGGCGTTTACTGACGCCACGGTTGGGGTGGGCGAGCGCGCGCCCTCCACAGCTGGCGCGCTCGCCCATGGCACGACGGC